>NZ_JBYSYM010000026.1:0-110780 GCF_058783375.1 Acidovorax sp. FW305-C-20-28
GGGGTCGCCTTTCTTTGGGGTACTTTTCTTTGGCGAAGCAAAGAACAAGTACCTCGGCCGCCGGGCCGAGACCCGGCTCCCGCCCTCAGCAAAGGCATGCGATCAAAACAGCCGCGCCGCTAAGCGCACATTTCGGCTCCCGCACTCAGCAGAGGCATGAAGTCAAAACAGCCGCTTCACCGCCCAGCCCGTCACTCACTCTCAAAGCTCAACTCGTGCCGTGCCCCCAAGGGCACAGGGCCCGACCCCTCGTCATCGTCGTACTGCGGCGGCGGCACGGCGCTGGCCAGCAGGCGCGGCTCCAGGCACATCTGCAGGTACAGGTGGTCGCGCAGCACAGCCCTGCCGGGGCCGAACTCCAGGGGCGGGGGGCGCTCGTCGCCCGGCTCGAAGAGCACGTCGATCTCGACCTTGGCGCCCCGGGGCGGGTTCAAGAACTCCTGCGCGGCGGCGATGGCCTCGATCCAGACGAAGGCGCCCGCGATCTCGGCGGTGGCGAAGGCCGAGGAGGGCAGGTTGAGGCCCGAGTGCACCATGGAGTAGTCGTGCCAGGCCATGTAGGGGTTCACATGCGCAGCCAGGCAGATCTCGAGCGCGGCCTGCTCTGCCTGCGCAGCCTTGTCTTCGCTGTCGGCATCCTCGGGGTAGGCAAGCACTAGTCGCATGGGCTGCTCCAGGTCATCAAAACATCCTAACGTCCACCCCCGCGTTGATCAATCAATCAATTGCCACGGGCACCGGCGGTGGGCGCTGGCAGACCGGCTACGCCGGCCCGGGTGTGGGGTGTGGCCCCACGGGCTCGGGCGGCAGGGGGTTGCCGGGCCGGGGTTCGGGCACGGGGTCCACCGGCCCCATGGGATGGGGGTGGGTGGCACCGGGGCGCCCCCGCCACAGCAGCGGCAGCCACAGCACAAGAGGGTGCAGCACGGGCATGGGGGGCAGCGGCGGCAGCATGGCGGTGGCTTTCAAAGGAAGGCTGGGCAAGCAAGGCCAGCGGTTCCCATGATCGCGCTGGCGTGGCGCCTGCGCTGTCAGACAGACCCGCAATGTGCGATGCGAGGGGGCTGGCGGCCGAGCGGGCAGGGCTGAGCCCGGGTGCGCTGGCAAGGGGTGGGGTGGCTCGTTTCTTTTTGTGTAAAACGTTGCGAATTGCGTTGCGCAGCCCCACAATGGCCCGCTTGACCAGGGAGCCCTTTGATGCCGATGGAGTTCATGCTCGAACTGTCGCAGGGCGGTCTGCCCCGAACGGTGGACGACGCCCGGGGCATCGACTGCGTGCGTGTGCTGGCGGCGGCCCACCTGGTGCAGGCGGTTCTGCCCGAGGTGGGCAGTGCGCTGCAAAGCGCCCAGGTGCTGGCCATCACGGCCGAGGGGCGCGCGGCCTTGCGCAAGGCCTACCCGGAGCAGGACTTCCGCTTACTGAACCGCCCTGCCCATGGGGGCACGGTACCTGCCCCGTCGCTGTTCCCCCGCTGGCTGCCCACGCTGCAGGCAGGCGGCGGACGGGCTTCGCGCGAGGCGGACGACAGCGGGATTGCGCCGCTGTGAGAAGAGGAACAACCCGGGCCTGCCCAGGGCGTTGTCCGAAAGGGTGATGCCCCGGCCCGCGTGGCACTCGGCTGTGCGCTGGATGGAGGGTTCCGAGCGCTGCGCGCCTTGATTGGCACGGCGGGGTGGGGTTGCTGGCGTCGCCAGGCCTGTCGATGCGTGAGGCCTCCGGGCGACGGCGGTGCAGCGGCGTCATGCATGGGTGCATGGGCCCATTCATCCTTTCCTGGTGGACAACGCGGTGGACAGGCCCCGGTTGCAAACCATGGCAGTCGATATCATTCCTTGGCCTGGCCCGGGGCGGCGGTGTCGCTGCCCTGGAGGCCCTGCGCGCCCTGGCTGCCGGCCGGGGTGGCCTGCCCAGACGGCAGGTGGGCACCGCGCGGGTCGCCGAGGCCCTGGGGGCGGTGGCTGCGTGCGTTGCGCCAGGCGTTGAACTCTTCGGTGAATTTCTGGTAGCGCTCGGCGCGCCACAGGTCGTAGTCTTCGTCGAGCAGGCGCATCTGCTCTTCGCGCCAGGCCAGGTAGTCGGGGTCGTAGCGCCGCTGGCTGCCACGGTGGGGTGGGGCGCGGTCGTTGTGGCCGACGCCATCTGGCGGGCCATTCCATGCGTAGCCGCCGTCCGGCTGGCCGTTCGATAGGTAGGCGCCGTCCGGCCGGCCGTTCGATAGGTAGACGCCGTCCGGCCGGCCGTCGTGGCCATAGCCGTAGCTGCGGCCTGGGCGGCTGCCGGGGGGCGTGGCACCCTGCACCCCGCGGTCACCGGGGCGGTAGCGCTGCTCCGGCCTGTACGGGGCATGGGGGTCATGCGGCTCGTGGCCCCCAATGTCGGGGGCGCGCGTACCGTAGCCGTAACCGGCGCCGTAGCGCTCGCGCCCGGTGCCGGGCAGGGGCTCGGGGCCTTCCACCGCGCGCGGGCCGGGGTAAGCCTGGCCGCCGCGGCGTGCACGCAGGTTGTCCAGGGAGATGGAGTGGCTGGTGTGCAGGTCTTCGCCGCGGCCCAGGTCCGGGTGGTCGTTGTCGCGGCCCATGCCGTGGCGCGAAAAGCCGCTGTCATCGCTGTCTCGGTATCCCATTGTCTTGCTCCTTGGGGCGTGCGGCAGCGCCGGCGGGTGGTGGAGATGGTGGTGGGCGATGGAACTGCGGCCCGCAAGCCGCTGTGCGCGGGGGGCGCAAATGCGCGCCCCGGGTGCCGGACTGTGCGGGCCGCAGAAACCGGCTCAATGCTGGGTCTTGGATGACCGCTGGTTCGACGACGACTCACCCTGCTGGCGGCTGGCATCGCTGTGCTGCTGGCCTGGCTGGCCCTGTTGGCGGCTGCCCGAGCTGCCGGTGCTCTGCTCCTGCTGGCGCTCGCCCGATGGCTTGCGCTGCTGTGGGTTGTCGTCCTGGTTCGGGTGGTTACTGCCTTGAGGGTTGTTCTTGGGCATACCTGTTCTCCTGTAGGGTGAAGTGAAAACATTGCACACGACGACCGTGTGTGGGTCCATTCTTGGGCGCCGGAGTGGGGTGCCTTGTAGGCCTTGTCCTATGCGCCGGTCGGAAAAACGCCCACCCCGGTAAGCAGATGCACAGGCTGTATCCAGGGGGCATGGGGGTCCGCAAAATGTAAGCAGCGGCAAGAGGTTGCGGCATTTTCCGGGTCTGCCGGGGGTGCAAAAAGCTTGGGGTGCCGTCCTACAAACGCAGCCATCAGCGGGCCACTACCATGGCTGCGCCGTGAGGGGTGCTGTGGACCCCGGATCGGCGTCTCTCCCTCGTGACCATCGCGAGTTGGGCCCGCCGCCGAGCGGGCCCTTTTTTGGGGCGCCGGCGCGCTGCGCGGCCTGTTACAAATGGCTTACTTTTTGCGCTGGCTTTGTTGGACAAGCGGCCAGCAGGGTGTTGCTACCATGGGGTATCTGGGCATCGCTCAGAGCCGATCCAGGGACCCAGCCCCGTATGCCAATCTCGTCAGCCGTTTTCAGATTCACGCGCGATGGGCGCGAATCGCACAGCACCATGATCAGCGCGACCACCGATGCGATGAGCGTCGTGCTCGTCTGGCAGGCGCTGGGCGCGGGGCGCAGGCACGAGGTGCTGGACGACAGCGGCGAGGAGTTCCTGGTGGTGCGCCTGAGCTACCCGGCGGAGCAGGCCGAGCAGGCCATCAGCGACTTGGATGAGCAGTGCGACACCCACGGGGTGCTGCGTGAGGCGGTGTTGGGGGGCTGAGCTCGCGGCGGCCTACCGCGCCCCGTCCAGCATCTGCCGCACCCGGTGCACCAGGTGCGCCACGTCAAAGGGCTTGGTGAGGATGGCCATGCCTTCTTCCATGAGGCCATTGCCCACAGCGGCGTTTTCGGCGTAGCCGGTGATGAACAGCACCTGAAGGCCGGGGCGCACGCTGCGGCCGGCGTCGGCCACCTGGCGGCCATTGAGGCCGCCGGGCAGGCCCACATCGGTGACCAGCAGGTCGATGCGCTCGGGGCCTTGCAGCACGCGCAGGCCGGTGGGCCCGCTGTCGGCCAGCAGCACACGGTAGCCGGCCTCGGCCAGCACTTCGCTGACCAGCATGCGGATGGTCTCTTCGTCGTCGATCACCAGCACGGTCTCCCCAGCGCCGGGCGTGAGCGCGTCGGGCGCCGGGCCGGCATCGGGCTGGGCCGCTGCGCCCAGGTGGCGCGGCAGGTACAGGCCCATGGTGGTGCCTTGGCCCAGGGCCGATTGCACGCGCACCTGCCCGCCCGATTGGCGCACGAAACCGTACACCATGGACAGCCCGAGGCCCGTGCCCTGGCCCAGCGGCTTGGTGGTGAAGAAGGGGTCGAAGATGCGTGCGATGTGCTCGGGCGCCATGCCGGCGCCGCTGGCCGTCACGCTGAGCACCAGGTACTCGCCCGGGGGCAGTTCGCGCTCGCGGGCGGCGCGCTCGTCCAGGGTTTCGTTGGCAGTGGCGATGAGGAGGCGCCCGCCCTGGGGCATCATGGCGTCGCGCGCGTTGATGCACAGGTTGAGCAGTGCGTTCTCCAGCTGCGAGGGGTCGATGCGCGCGGCCCACAGGTCCGGCGCCGCCTGCACCTGCAAATCCACCGTGGGGCCCACGGTGCGGGCGATCAGGTCCTGCATGCCGGCCACCAGGCGGTACACGTCCACGGGGCGCGGGTCCAGCGTCTGGCGGCGCGAGAAAGCCAGCAGCCGCTGCGTGAGGCTGGCGGCGCTGCGCACCGAGCGCTCGCACATCTCGATGTAGCGCGGCAGGCCATCGGCCTTGCCCTTGGCCATCTGGATCTTCATCACCTGCAGGCTGCCGCTCATGGCGGCCAGCAGGTTGTTGAAGTCGTGCGCGATGCCGCCGGTGAGCTGGCCCACGGCTTCCATCTTCTGGGCCTGGCGCAGGGCGTCCTGCGCCTCCTCGAAGGCGGCCTGCTGGCGCAGCCGGTCGGTGATGTCGGTGCCGGTGGCAAAGGCGCCGATCTGTGTGCCATCGGCCGCGCGCAGCACCTCGAACTTGAGCTCGTACTGGCGCACGGCGATGGCGGGGTTGCCGAACTGGCCCTGCACGGTGAAGGACTCGCCGGCCATGGCGCGCTGCCACAGGGCCAGTGCTTCGTGCGCATCGGGGCCGGCGTTGGCCAGCAGCGCCGGCAGGCTGTCGCCCAGGGCCGGGCGCACGCCGTAGACGCGCTCGTACTCGTCCACGTTGGCCTGGTTGATGGCCAGGAAGCGGTAGTCCCGGTCCAGCACCTGGATGAAGGCGTCGGTGGTCTGCACGATGGTGGCCAGCACGTCGCGTTCGGCCGTGCGCTCGGCCAGGGCGGCGGCGTGGTCCTTCTCGTCCTGGATGTCGCGCGTGATGCAGTAGACCAGGCCGCCTTCGGGCACGGCCACCCACGAGAGCCAGCGCCAGCCGCCGGCCTTGGTGCGGTAGCGGTTCTCGAAACGCAGCACGGGCAGGCCGCGCTGGCTGGCATCCACCCAGGCGCGTTCGCTGGCGGCCAGGTCGTCAGGGTGCACCAGCACGCGAAAGCCCATGCGCTGCATCTCGTCCTCGGTCCAGCCCAGGGTGCGCTCCCAGGCGGGGTTGGCGGCTTCGAAATGGCCGGCGGCGTTGATCACGCACAGCAGCTCGGGGCTCACGGCCCAGGCGCGGCCGCGCGAGAGCGTGCGCTCGACCACCTGGCGCTCCAGGTCGGCGTTGAGCGTGCGCAGCCGGGCTTCGCTGGCCTGTGCGGCGGCCTGGGCCTGCACGCGCTCGGTCACGTCGTAGCCGCCCACGAAGACGCCGGTGATGGCGCCGCTGTCGTCGCGCGTGGCCTCGTACAGGATGTCGATGTGGCGCTCGTGCGCATCGCCGACCAGCTGCAGGGGCAGGGCGCGGGCCTGCAGAGGCTCGCCGGTGGCGAAGACCCGGTCGATCATCTCGAAGAAGCCCTGGCCCGCCAGTTCGGGGAACACGTCGCGCAGCCGGTTGCCGATGAAGTCGCGCTGGCCGGATATCCTGACCCAGGCGTCGTTCACGTAGTCGATGCGGTGCTCCGGCCCTGTGAGCACGCCCACGAAGCCAGGCATCTGCTGCAGCAGGCGCTGCTGGCGCACACGCTCGCTGCTGGCCTGGCGCTCGGCCAGCACCTTGTCGGTGGTCTCGACCACCGTGTCCAGCATGGCGAC
This sequence comes from Acidovorax sp. FW305-C-20-28, assembly GCF_058783375.1. Classification (NCBI taxonomy): domain Bacteria; kingdom Pseudomonadati; phylum Pseudomonadota; class Betaproteobacteria; order Burkholderiales; family Comamonadaceae; genus Acidovorax; species Acidovorax sp. FW305-C-20-28. The sequence continues at coordinate 6,199 of NZ_JBYSYM010000026.1, forward strand.
GATCTGCCCGTGCTCGTCGAACCAGGGGCTGTAGCAGAAGGTGAAGTAGGCATTTTCCAGCGTGCCGCTGCGGTCGATGGACAGCTCGAAGTCCTCGATGAAGGTGGACTCGCCCGCCAAGGCCTTTTCGGCAATGGGCTTGAGGCCATCGAAGGCCTCGACCCAGGTCACGCGCATCGGCTGGCCCAGGGCCTCGCCCTTGCCGCCCAGGATGGTCTGGTAGCCGTCGTTGTACAGCGCGATCAGGTCCGGCCCCCAGAACAGGCAGGAGGCGAAGTCCGAGCCCAGCATCATGTCCACCGCAATGCGCAGCGAGGCGGGCCACTGCGCGATGGGCCCCAGCGGCGTGGCAGCCCAGTCGAAGGCGCGTATGCGCTCCCCCATGAGGCCTCCGCCAGTGTGAAAAGCGGAGCTGCGGTGGGGGCGGGGATTCATCGGGCGGGCAGACAGGTGGTTACAACAAGGATAACCGGACACCCGCCCGTGGGTTTGTCAGCCAAACGCTCATTGAATCCAGTGGAAGGGAATGGTTTTCACGCCCTCGCCGTTCCACGCCGACACGGTGCCTGAGACCTCGCGCCCGGCCGGTGTGTCCTGGGCCTGGATCAGGCTCAGGTGGTAGTGGTAGCCATCGCCGTTGGCGGCGCGGGCTTCGCGGATGGCGCGCGCCGCCGCATCGGTGTGCTGCAGGGCGGTGCCCATGGCGGCCAGCAGCAGCGCGATGCCCACGCCCATGGCGATGGGCCAGCGCGTGCTGCGCACCTTGAGGCCGGCCGCGGCGATGGCGGCCCGCACGGGAGGCGCGCCTAGCTCGCGCGCCAGCCAGGCCATCAGCACCACGGTGAAGACCAGCAGCACGCCGCCGAGTGCGGCCAGCGCGGCATGGGCCCGGGCCATGGCCAGCGTGAGGCCCGGCGGCTGCAGCAGCGGCGAGACCAGCACCAGGGCGCCGAGCAGCGCCAGCATGGACACCGCCATGCGCCGCACGGTGGAGGCGGCACGCAGGCTGCCGCGCAAGAGGAAGACGCCGCCCAGCGCGGCAAAGATGTTGAAGCTGGCCACATAGGGGACATCGAGCGCCCGGCAGACCAGCCAGGCGGCGATGTCCACGCTGCCCACGATGAGCAGGGCCAGGCCGGTGCGGCGCAGGTGGGGGAGGTGGGAGGTGTCGGCGGGCATGGGCAGGGCGGTGGGGCTTGCAGGAGTCTACGTCGGCGCGCTGATTTCCCCTGGCCGATGCGCGAGCGCATCAGCCCCGGCTTGCACGGCGGCGCTTGGGCGCAGCCAGCGCTGCGGGCCTGGCCTGCTCGTGTGGCAACACCCGCGGCGGCTGGCCGGTGCCGATCCACTCGTCGTAGAAGGCAATCTTGCTGTCGATGAGCTCCAGCGCCTGCAGCCACTCGGCGATGGTGGCCTGGGCGCGCACGCGGTGCGCCAGCAGCAGGTCCTTGCGCTGGCGCAGGCTGGCGCGGCCCTGGCGCACCAGGTCGGTGTACTCGCGCATCTCGGCAACCGACATGCCGGTGCGGCGCAGCCGGTCCATCAGTTGCAGCCAGTCCAGGTGCCTGGCGTGGTAGACGCGCCGGCCTGCGGCATCGCGCGCGACGTTGGGCATCAGCCCCTGGGTTTCGTACCAGCGGATGGCATGCACGCTGTGGCCGCTCAATGCCGCCAGCTCGCCGATGCGCAACAGGCCGCCATGGCCTGGCCTGCGGCTGACCTGGCTGTCGCCGCCGCTCATGTGCCCGGCCTTGCAGGGGGCGCCAGCACGGCCTGGGCGAGCGCGGTGTCCATGTACTCGGTAAGCTCCTTGAGCTGGCCGCCTTCGAGCCGGCACACATAGCAGTACTGGTTGTGGTAGGGCTGGCCGGCCTTGGTGGTGACGCGGCCCTGGCATTCGATCACCACGTGGTCGCCTTCGGCGATGAAGCGCTGGGCGGTATTGGTGTAGCGGTCGGCGAACTGCGCCATGAGCGGCCCGAGCAGTTCTTCGCGAACCGCCTGCTTGCCGCGGTAGCTGCCGCGCCAGGGCCCTTCGCTCTTGAAGGTCCAGCAGAAATCGTCGGCCATGGCATCGACCAGCGGGCGGCCGTTGCCCTGTGCCAGTTCGGAAAAGATGGCTTGCATGAGTGCCTTGTTCGCTTGCATGTGGGGCTCCAGAAAGAAAAGAAAAAAGTGGTGGAGCCGTGATTGGGCGAGCTAGAGTGCACTCTATGTCAAGTGGCGCGATCGCGCTGCACCGCCGGTCGGCGTGCCGCCCGGCTGCAGTCGGCACCGTGGGGGTGGTCTGCCGAGTCCGGCCGGCGCAGGCGGCACATGCGGGCCTGCAGCGCAGCGAAGTCCTCGCGCGGGCCCAGTGCGTTCTGCACGAACTGGGCGATGGCCTGCCCCTCGCGCCGGGCCATGGCCTCGGCGGTTTCACCGTCCTGCTCGCTGGGGTCCGCAGGGTTCCAGACCGTCCACAGGGCGCCCAGGTCGCCATCGATGCGCAGCACGGCGTGGTGGAACTCGTCCTGGCGCCCGCCGTAGACCATGGCGTTGCACAGCAGCACGGCCTGACCGGCTTCGGTGGGCAGGGCCCGGGGCGGTGGCGTGCCTTCGCGGCAATCGGCCTGGCGGCCGGGGCCGGTGGTGCGCAGATGGCGCAGGTCCAGCAGGCGAAAGCGGTTGGCGGGCAGTGCCTGGCGGGTGGCGGCCCAGGGGTTGTCGCAGACAGCGCGTGCCCATTCACGGGTGAGCAGAGAGCACAGCGGCGGCTGGGTCGGGTAGGAATGGTCCCAGCCATAGGCGTCCACCACCACGGACAGGCTGTCCAGCGGCAGGGGCTGGCCGGGGGCGGCCGCGTCGCGCAGCAACTGCTGGCGCGCATCGGCCGCGCGCTGGCGGTCGCCCTGGCGGTCCAGTGAGAACGACATGCCCCGGCCCACATGCTCCGGCAGCGCCACCAGGGGCAGCACCAACGTGCGCTGTGCAATGGAGGCATGGATGTCGGTGGCCAGCAGGCGGGTGTCGACCGGGGCCCGCTCCCTGCCTGCGCGGGGCCCTTCACCGTCTTGACCGCAGGTGGCCAGCGCGGCCACCGCAAGGCACATCGCCCCGGCCAGTGCGGCAGCGCGCGCGAGGAAAGAAGCTGGGCGGGGAGTGCGGTCAGGGGTTGTCAAAGAGGGATCTCATACGGTGCTTTGCACGCAGTGTTGCGGCCCTGTGTGAGGTGACGATGAAGTCCGCAGCGCCTCCCGATGGCGGGCCGCGTTGGCCAGGTCCGCAATGGGGGCGAGCAGCTCGCGGTCGAAGCCGGCATGCCCTGCGCCGCTGCGCAGCCGGGCCGGCCAGTCGGCATGGGTGAGCGCGCCCCGGCCCAGCGTGATGCCGTCGGCCTCCTGCCGGGCCAGCAGGCCCTGGGCCTGCCCGGCTTCGTGCAGCGAGCCGTTGGCCAGCACCGGCAGCGCTGCATGCCGCCGCGCCAGCGCGGCCAGGCTGGGGCCCTGGTCGCCAAAGGCAGGGCGCCAGGCCTCGAACTCGGTGGTGTGCAGGTAGTCGATGGGTTGCGCGCCCAGGGTGCCGAAGATCTGCGCGGCGTCGGCTTCGCCGCCTTCCCACTGGTGCGAAAAGTCGTTGACCTTGCCTTGCGAGATGCGCACGCCGATGGCGAAGCCCGCGCCCGTCGATTGGCGAGCCGCCTGGATGACCTCGACCACCAGCCGCAGGCGTTTGGCCAGGCTGCCGCCGTAGCCATCGTCGCGCTGGTTGGTGTAGGTGGTCAGGAACTGGTCCAGTAGGTAGCCGTTGGCGCCGTGGATTTCAACCCCGTCGAAGCCGGCCTGCTGCGCGCGGCGCGCCGCCTGGGCAAAGCCGTCGATGGCCTCGGCAATGTCCGCGGGGGCCATCGCCTCGGGCATGCGGTAGGGCCCTTCGCCGCGGTAGAAGGCCATCTGCTGCCCCCTTGGCTGAACGGCCGAAGGCCCCTTGGCGGTGGCGCGGTGGGGGTTGCCCTGCGACAGCGCGCCCGCGTGCATCAGTTGGGCCACGATGCGGCCGCCGTGTGCATGCACCTGGTCCACCACGGGCCGCCAGGCATCGCGCTGCGCCGCATCGGCCAGGCCCGGCTGGAACAGGTAGCCCTGGGCGTGGGCGCGGTCGGTGTAGATGCCTTCGGTGATGACCAGGCCAAAGCCGCCGACGGCAAATTCTGCATAGTAGTCGGCCATGGCCGGGGTGGCATGGCCTTGCGCCGTGGCGCTGACGCGGGTCATCGGAGCCACGGCCAGGCGGTTGGGCAGCTCCAGGGCCGGGCCCAGGCGCAGGGGGGTGAACAGTGCATCGCTGGCCATGTCAGCGGCCCTCCGGCTGGCGAACGGCGGCGATGGCCTCGATCTCGATCATGGCGGCGGGGTCGTACAAGGCCTTGATCTCGGCAATGGTGTCGGCCGGGTAGGGGGCCGAGAAGAAGCGCCGGCGCAGCGCGACCACGTCGGCAAAGTGCCCCATGTCGGTGACGAAGATGGTGACCTTGATGACGTCCTTGAGGCTGGAGCCACCGGCCTCCAGCGCGCGGCGCAGGTTGGCAAAGGCCTGCTCGCCCTGGGCCAGAAAGCCGCCGGGCACGATCTGGCCGTCGTCGGCCGCACCGGCCTGGCCAGAGATGAACAGCAGATCGCCAAAGCGGATGCCCTGCGAGAGCAGGAAGGGTTCGTAGTTGTCGGGCTGGGTGGTGACGCGTTCGAGCTGCATGGTGAATATCCTTTCATTCATGGCCGGCCGGGGGGCAAGAGAGGTGGTGGCCGATCCGTGGTTTGAATGTAGGGATTGCAGGGCGTGGTGACAAAGGTTGATATGTCACCTGTAAGATGAGATGAATTCATTTATTGCCGGAACCGCCATGCAACGCCGCTCCCTTCCGCTTTCTGCGCTGCGCGCCTTCGAGGCCGCCGCGCGCCTGGGCAGCTTCAAGGCCGCGGCCGAGGAACTGGCCGTGACGCCCACGGCCGTGAGCCACCAGATCCGCGCGCTGGAGGCGCAGGTGGGCCTGGTGCTGTTCGAGCGCCAGGTGCGCAAGGTGCTGCTGACCGAGACCGGTGCCCAGCTCTACCCGGTGCTGCGCGATGGCTTCGATGCGTTTGCGGCCACGCTGGCGCGGCTGACGCAGCAGCGCACGCGGGCGCAGGTGGGCATCTCGGCGACGAACGCCTTCACCGTGAAATGGCTGGTGCCGCGCATGGCCGATTTTCGGCAGCGGCACCCTGGCATCGACCTGCAGCTGCAGGCCAGCGACGAGGTGGTCGACCTGCGCTCCAGCGCCGTCGACATCGCCGTGCGCTATGGCCGGGGACCTTACCCGGGGCTGGTGACCGAGCCTTTGTTCACCGACCGCTTTGCCCCCGTGGCCAACCCGCGCCTGGGCATCGCCTCGCCGCAGGACCTGGCCCGCGTGCCCTGGATCCGCTTCGACTGGCGGCGCCCCCACCCCGAGAACCCGACCTGGGAGCGTTGGTTCGCACGGGCGCGGCGGCGCCCGCCCGCGCAGGCGGGCCAATTGCGCTTTTCAGACGAGGGGCATGCCATACAGGCGGCCGTGGCGGGCCATGGCATCGCGCTGGTCAGCCTGGCGCTGGTGGCCGAGGAACTGCGGGCCGGCCACCTGGTGCAGCCCTTCGGCCCCGTCATCGAGGGCCATACCTACCACCTGGCCATGCATGCCGACCGGCCGCCTTCGGCCGCCGTGCAGGCGGTGGCGCAGTGGCTGCGCATGCAGGCGGTGGGAGGGTAGAACGGGCAGGGGCGTGCTCGGCTACCATTGCAGGCAAGGCCCTGTGGCCCATCTCTCACAACCGTTTCCATTCCACCCCGACATGCTCGCTGCCCTCTACTACGCGCTGATGCTGGCGCTTGGCTACGCCGTGTACCGCTACGGCCAGAAGCTGCTGGCCCAGGGCTTGCGCGACGAGAGTGGCGAGATCGCCAAACCGCCGCTGGGGCCGGTGGGCTTCGTGGTGTGTGCCGGCATTGCCTGCTTTCTGGGCTTTGGCCTGCTGCGTGCGTTGGTCCAGGGGCAGATCGAATGTGTCGGCAAGGGTTGCAAAGGGCAGATCTATACGCTGGCAGAACAGGCGGGCCAGTACTGGGGCAATGTGTTCTTCCTCGCGTGGATGGTGCTGTTCCTGGCGTACGCGCTGTACGTGTCGTTCAGGATCTGGTCGCGGGGCTGATGACCGCTGTTGCGCCCTGCAGGCGGCGCAGAAAGACCTGCATCTCCTTGAAGGCCTGCTTGTCGCCTTTGCGCTCGGCCACGGCCAGGCCCTGGGTCCAGGCCTGCTGTGCGGCCCTGGTGTGGCCGCCCGCTGCATGGGCCTTGCCCAGCAGCTTCCACGCGGCCGAGTAGTCGGGGTCGCGTTGCAGCGACTGCTCCAGATGGGTGATGGCTGTGGCGGGCTCGTTCATCTGGAGGTAGTGGGCGCCCAGCGTGAAGCGCAGCAGGGCGTTGTCCACGCCGCGCTGGAGCAGGGATTCGAGTGCCTGGATGTCCATGGGTGCCGGGCCCGGCAGGGCCTGAGGGGTTGCGTTGCCCATGGTTGTAAAACATCAACCGCACTTGAGGTCAAGCGCCGGCGTGGCTGCCCCGTTCACCCGGCACAGGGCAGCTCAGCTCGGTTCAGTTCTGCGCGGCATGGCGCCGAGGGTGGATCAAGCTTGCGAACACGGCGTACTGCACGATGCCCAGGGTGACCCAGGCGCTCCAGCGGGGTGCCCCCAAACCGAGCAGCAGGTAGGCGGCGCAGACGGCGATCACGCCGCTCTGGAGGATATAGGCCAGCAGCTGACCCAGGTCGGGTCCGTCCTTCTTCTTGCCCCAGAAGTAGGCAAAAATCACCGGCAGGGGCAGAAGGATCAGCACCGCCAGGCCAGCGCCGTGGCAATCCCCACGGCAGCGGTCGCCGGCATGGGCAACGGACCCCACAAGGTTCCAGAGAATGAAGGCGAAGGTCAGGGCGTGGCGGCGCACGGTGGTGGCTCCGGTGGGGGATCGGTTGGGTCTTTGGGCGAAGAAGGTGGGCGTGGTTGGCCGCTGTGCGACCTGTGCCATTGTCAGCCGGGCAACCCCGCTGCGGTGCCCGTTGAAACACCAGGGAAGCACCGCACTTTTGCCCCCTGCGGGGGGAACTTTGTGGCCGCCTTCCCACTGCCATCCCTCTGGCTGGCGCAGGACATCCACGCGCGCTTGTCTGGTTACACCAGCCGCGTGATCGGCCGGTTGCGCCACACGGCGTAAAAGTAGCTCGCCTGCAACACCAGGGCGCACAGGTAGGTGAGCGGGTAGCTCGCCCAGATGCCCTGCAGTCCCCACAGCGTTTGCAGCGCATGGCCCAGCGGCACCAGCAGAAAGGCCAGGCACGACAGCGAGATGGTGGTGGGCACCCGCACCGTGCCTGCGGAACGCATGACCCCGGTGAACACGCTGGCCATACCGAAGGCCAGGCTGCCCCACACGGTGATACGCAGCACCGTGGCGGCCAGGCCCACCACGGCCGGGTCGCTGGTGAACAGGCGGGTTGCCAGCGGCGAGGCGATGGCCACGATGAGGGCCAGCCCGCCCGTGAGCGCCAGGTTCATCCACAGCCCCACGCGCGTCACGCGGCGCAGCTCCTCGTGGTTGCCCGCGCCAATCGCCTGCGCTGCAAACACCGAGGCCGCGATGGCGATCGACATGGCCGGCAGCTGCACATAGGCCATCACCTGGTTCACCGAGCCCCAGGCCGCCGTGGCCTGCCAGCCGTAGCCGTTGACCAGGCGCAGCAGCATCACATCGGCCAGCGAGCTGGTGATGAAGAACAGCCCCGTGGGCACACCCAGCCGCACCACGGTGCCGAGCAGGGGCGCGTCCCAGCGCAGGTGGGGGCGCAGGTGCTTGAAGGCCAGCAGGTGGTCCTTGCGGTGCAGGTGCCACGCCAGCCAGGCGACGGCCACGGCATTGCCGATCAAACTCGCCCAGCCTGCACTGGCCGTGCCCAGCCGCGGCAGGCCGAGCCAGCCCAGGATGAAGGCCGGCGTGAGCAGCATCCACAACCCCGAGGCCAGCACCAGCACGCGCAGCGGCGTGGCCGTGTCGCCCAGGCCGCGCAGCAGCGCCGCGGCCAACTGGTGCGCAAACAGCACCGGCATGGCCACGAAGAGCACGCGCGCATAGGCTATCGCGTCGGGCAGCACATCCTCGGCCGTGCCCAGCAGGCGCAGCAGCTCGCCAATCACCGCCGCACCCAGCACGGCCACGGTGCAACCCAGCGCCACCCCGCCCACCAGCATGGCCCCGGCCACGCGGCGCACCTTGTCCGGGTCGCGCGCGCCCCAGGCCTGCCCGACCAGCACGGAAGAGCCCGCGCCCAAGCCGATCACGAAGGCGATGCAGCACATGAACAGCGGAAAAAAGCTGACCGCCGCGGCCAGCGCACGCGCGCCGAGCAACTGCCCCAGGCAGATGGTGACCACGGTGCCGCCCAGGGCCTGCAGCAGGTTGGTGGCGACCAGCGGGGCGAGAAAGCGCAGGAAGCGGCGGGGGAGCGGGGCGTTGTTGTCTGGCGGCATGGGAGGGCCATGGTAGGCGGCGTGGCTGCGGGCCGGCAAGTGCTGGTTGGCGCTTGTTGGCGCTTGTTGGCGCGGGAATGCAACAGGCCCATCGTGGCGCTGTCAAAACATGCGCAGAGCGGCATTTCCGAGGTCTTGGTGGATCACCGCCCGGGGGCGCCCTGCTGGTATAAATCAGCCAGCATGCCCAACAGCAGCCCTCAAGGGCTACCCCCTGCCGATGCCCGGTCGCCGCACCGACCTGGACTTCACCGCACCCAATTTTTGCCTGCGCAGCAAGCGCTACGACCTGTCGTGCTGCTACATCAGCGAATTCAACTCCCTGGATACTGAAAAACCATGTTGGCCGTACAGCCTGATCGGTATGACGGTGCAAGAGCTGCACGGTCTCTTGTTCCCGATATTTTTTCTGTTCAGCAGGGGCGAGCCACGGCGGAGATCCCCCTGGACAAGGATATCGAAATCGAGGTCTCGTTCCCGGCCCCTTGTGGAGAACTGGATTTAGGAGCAATCGGATTTGCCTATCAAGTCCTTGCCAACTTGATGGCCTTCGACCGTGTCGTGCAACAGTCCTGCGTTGACGAATGCAAACGGACCGGTCTTCACAGCGATGGCTATGAGAGCGATCTGGCAGGCATTGCTCTCGATGCAGAAAAAATCACGTTGCACTACTACGGCGCGGTGGTCAATACAGAGTGGTATGAGGTGTTTTCACTCTGTGAAGGGGACTGGGTGCATACGCGAAGCGGAACGGCCATTGGCACTGGCGCCGTAGTACATCTGGAGGGCCCGCAAGGCCTGCACTCTGGCATGGTCAACGCAACCCGATGAGTATCGCAATTTTGGATGTGGACTATCGGAACAACGGCGCCCGCGCTGCCTGTGTCACTGCAGACCCATGGGCCGCTGAAGTTCCGCTCGCCACGCATGTGTCGGACATCGACTCGGTGCAGGAGTACGAGCCCGGGGCTTTCTACAAGCGTGAGTTGCCATGCCTGCTGCGGGTTCTGGAACAGCTTGCGGCCAACCCCGATGTGATCGTGATCGATGGCTATGTGTGGCTGGATGGTGCCCGCCGGCCGGGGTTGGGAGCGCACCTCTACCAAGCCTTGGGGAATGCGACGCCGGTGGTGGGGGTCGCCAAGACGGCGTTCCATGGGGCCGAGACCTGCCCCCTCGTGGCCCAGGTGCGGCGGGGCACCTCGGCGCGTCCCTTGTTCGTGACAGCGGTTGGCGTCGACCTGGCGCAGGCGGCAGGCTGGGTGCGCGGCATGGCGGGCCTGCACCGAATCCCCTCGCTGCTGGCCGCTGCGGACCAGTTGTCTCGATCGACCTTTGAAGTCCCAATGGGTGCATCCGCTGCCAACTTCGGAGCGGGCTGAGCACCTGAAAATAGGGGCGCAGACTTCCGTCCACGCCCCTCTATTGCGTCGCCGGGCTTCTGCCCAGCATGCTCAGCCCACCAGCTCGGCTGCCTGCGCCGCAGGCACCACGCCATAGTGGTCCAGCTGCATCGAGTACTGCGCCCGCCCTGACGACAGGGCGCGCAGGCTACCGATGTAGCCGAACATCTCCTTGAGCGGTACCTGGGCCTCGACCGTGGCGGCATTGCCGCGCTGGCCTTGGCCGCGCACGATGCCGCGGCGGCGGTTCAGGTCGCCGATGGCGTCGCCCAGGTAGTCGGCGGGGGTGATGACCTCGACGGCCATCACCGGCTCCAGCACCTGGGGCGCCGCTTTCGCAAAGCCTTCACGGAAGGCGGCCATGGCCGCCAGCTCGAAGGCCAGCGTGGACGAGTCGCGCTCGTGGAAGCTGCCGTCCACCAGGGTGGCGGCAAAGTCCACGGCCGGGTAGCCGGCCACCACGCCTGCCAGGGCGGCGCGGCGGATGCCGGCCTCCACGGCGGGAATGAACTCGCGCGGCACGGCGCCGCCCACGATGCTGCTTTCAAAGCGGATGCCTTCGCCTCGGGGCAGGGGCTCGAGCACCAACTTCACCTCGGCGAACTGGCCGGGGCCGCCCGATTGCTTCTTGTGCACATGGTGTACCTCCACACTCTTCGAAATGGTTTCGCGATAGGCCACTTGCGGGCGGCCCACCGACACGTTGACGCCGTGGCGTGCGCGCAGCTTCTCGACCGAGACTTCGAGTTGCAGCTCGCCCATGCCGGACAGAATGGTCTGGCCGGATTCGGCGTCGTGCTGCAGGCGCAGGCTCGGGTCCTCGCGCAGCAGGGACTGCAGGGCCTTGGACAGGCCTTGCTGGTCCGCACTGGTGCGGGGCTCGATGGCCACGTGGATCACGGGCTCGGGCACGCTGATCTCCTCCAGCACCACCGGGTGGCCCGGGTCGCTCAGCGTGTGGCCGGTCAGCGTGTCCTTGAGGCCCACGATGGCCGCGATGTCGCCTGCCACCAGTTCGTCGCGCTCGATGTGCTTGTCGGCATGCACTTCGTGCAGGCGCGACACGCGCTCGGTCTTGCCCGTGCTGGTGTTGAGCACCACGTCGCCGCGGGCCAGGCGGCCTGCATACACGCGCACGAACACCTTGGCGCCATGGTCGTCGGTGACGACCTTGAAGGCCAGGGCCTTGAACGGGTCCGCAGCGGTCTCGCCACCATCACGCACGATGTCCTCGGGCGCAGGCAGGTAGTCCACCACGGCGTCGAGCAAGGGCTCCACGCCGCGGTTCTTGAAGGCCGAACCGGCCAGCGCGGGCACAAAGGCACCCGCCAGCACACCTTTGCGCAGGGCAGCGCGCAGCACGTCCACGGCAATCTCTTCGCCGTTCACGTAGGCCTGCAATGCAGTCTCGTCCTGCTCCACGGCGGCCTCGACCAGGCGGGCACGCTCGCGCGCGGCCTGCTCGGCCAGGTCGGGCGGGATGTCGGCTTCGCGGTAGGGCTCGCTCGCGTCATCCTTGTCCCAGATGCGGGCGCGCAGGCTGAGCAGGTCCACCACGCCGCGGAAGTCGCCTTCCGCGCCGATGGGGATCTGCAGCGGCACCACGCGCACGCCCAGGCGCTCCTGCATCATGGCCACCACGCGGTGGAAGTCGGCTCCCACGCGGTCGAGCTTGTTGATGAAGGCGATGCGCGGCACGCGGTACTTGTCGGCCAGGCGCCAGTTGGTCTCGGTCTGCGGCTCCACGCCGGCCACGCCGTCGAACACGACGACCGCGCCATCGAGCACGCGCAGCGAGCGGTTCACCTCGATGTTGAAGTCGATGTGGCCGGGCGTGTCGATCAGGTTGAGCTGCGTGCCCTTCCAGTGCACGGTGACGGCCGCGCTGTTGATGGTGATGCCGCGCTTTTGCTCCTGCGGGTCGAAGTCCATGTGCGCCGTGCCGTCGTGCACTTCGCCGATGCGGTGGCTTTCGCCCGTGTAGAACAGGATGCGTTCGGTGGTCGTGGTCTTGCCCGCGTCGACATGGGCGATGACGCCCAGGTTGCGCAGCTGGCGGGTAACGGGGGTGCGGAATGTCTTGGTCATGGCGAATCTTTCAATCACTTGCTTTTTGCGGCTGCACTCGGCTCTGCGAGCAACTGCCGCCTGGGTTGTTGGCTTTGCGCCAGCCCAGGCGAGTGAATGAAGAATTCGCCTGGTCGCTAGCGTCTGAGAGTGGTGCTGTCGCCGGAGCCCGGGCGCACGGGGCTCATGCTCCGGCGGTCGGGAATCGTGGCGATCAACTTGTCGTAGGTACGCATGGGTTGGTCCAAAAAACAAATCAAGAGCGGCGAACAAAACTCAGCGAAGCGGTTCTGGCTAGGCGCTGCGTCGCAGGCAGTACGGGTAGTACGACAAGACGCAGCAACGACGCCAGAAGAGTTTTGTTCGCCGCTCCGAAAACAAAAAACCCCGGGAGGGACGGAGCCTGCCGGGGTTCTAAGGTCCGGAAGGCGCGCAGCCCTCCGATACGCGATCGATGGGCGCTACTGGGTGGCGAACGATGCCTTGATCACGTTGGTGAGGATTTTCATAGTGGTGTGGATTATCCGCGCAGTGCGGCCAGCGTGCAAGCAAGCCCTGCTATCGCCGTGATAGCCAAAGGCCCAATGCGCCAGTCGCTGCCGCAGTAATGCGCGGCCCGCGATGCGCCGCGCAAACCAGTCTGCAAAGCCCCAGTGCGCGGCGGTCAGCGCAAGGTCGCGCTTGCGCGTGGTGGTGTGGAAGTAGAAGCGGACGCTGGCGATGGTCATGCTCGGGTGCGGTCGGTTGTTAGCAGCAGCTTAGCTTGCCACGATGGCCCAGCGCTCATGGTCGCGCCAGCGCCCGCCGATCTTGAGGTACCTGGGCGAGTAGCCTTCCTTGCTGAACCCGCAGGACCGCGCCAGTGCCAGCGAGGCAGTGTTGCCGGGCTGTATATTGGCCTCCAGCCGATGAAGCTTCAGGGTGCGAAAGGCATGGCGCACGGCCAGCGTGAGGCCTTCGCGCATCAGGCCCTGGCGCTCGTGCCCCGCGAAGGCGTAGTAGCCCAGGTACGCGCTGCAGAACGGTCCCATCACCATGTTGGTGATGTTGACCACGCCTCCCAGCTCCAGCGAATCGGTCTCGCCTTGCCGCACGACCAGCAGGCCGCACTGGCCGGGCGCCTGCATGCGCTCTGCATAGGCCGCGAACTGCTCGGGGGTGGCGGGCGGTGACACCCAGGGCCGGTGCAGCGCGCGGCTGGCGCGCACGGCGGCGAGGAAGGCTTGCTGGTACCCGGCGTGCAGGGGCAAAAGCCGAACGCGGGTGGTGGTGGTCAATGGTTTGCGGCGGGTGGTCACGGGCGCGATTCTGGCGCATGGGCAGAGGGTGCGCGCCAGACCTGGTGCGTTTTGGCGTGCATCCACTTAAGATGCCTGGCCAGCCAGTCGTTCAACCCCGCCAACCCGGTGCCCGCCATGAACTACCTGCAAACCCTTGTCTCGGACCCCGCCGCCTGGGTGGCCCTGGTCACGCTGATCGCGATGGAGGTGGTGCTGGGCATCGACAACCTGATCTTCATCTCCATCCTCACCAACAAGCTGCCCGAAAAGGACCGCGCCCGGGCGCGCAACATCGGCATCGGTGCGGCGCTGGTGATGCGGCTGGCCTTGCTGGGCACGATTGCCTTCATCGTGGGGCTCACGGCCACGGTGTTCACGGTGTTCGGCAAGGGCTTTTCGTGGCGCGACATCATTCTCATCGCGGGCGGGCTGTTCCTGGTGTGGAAGGCGACCAAGGAGATCCACCACAGCGTGGACCCCGACCCCGGGCCCGATGTGTTCACGCCGCAGGGCGTGGGGCTCTCGGTGCCGGCCGCGATCGGGCAGATCCTGCTGCTGGACCTGGTGTTCTCCATCGACAGCATCATCACCGCCGTGGGCATGACGGAGCACATTCCCATCATGGTGGTGGCGGTGCTGGTCACTGTGGCGGTGATGCTGTTCGCGGCCACGCCGCTGGCCAATTTCATCCAGGCCAACCCGACCATCGTGATGCTGGCGCTGGGCTTCTTGCTGCTGATCGGCACCACGCTGATCGCCGAGGGCTTTGGCGCGGCCATCCCCAAGGGGTACATCTACGCGGCCATGGCGTTCTCGGCGCTGGTGGAGCTGCTCAACATGTTCTCGCGCCGGGCCCGGCAGCGCAAGGCGGGGCAGTGATGGGGGGCCCGGGGCGGGGTGGATGCCGGCTCAGGTGTCCTTGATGACTTCCTGGACGCGCCGGGCCAGTGCGTCCATCTCGAAGGGCTTGGTCATGACGTGCATGCCGGCCTCCAGGCGGCCCTCGTCGAAGGCGGTCTGCGCGTAGCCGGTGACGAACAGCACCTTGAGGGCCGGGCGCTCGCCGCGGGCGGCGTCGGCCACCTGGCGGCCGTTCATGCCGCCGGGCAGGCCCACGTCGGTGATGAGCAGGTCGATGGGGCGGTCTGTGCGCAGCCAGCGCATGGCCTCGGCGCCGTTGCCGGCCTCCAGGGTGGCATAGCCCAGGTCCTGCATGAGCTCGACGATCAGCATGCGCAGGGCGGCTTCGTCGTCCACCACGAGCACGGTCTCGCCCTGGTGCGCGCGCGGCGCGGCGGCCGGCCCTTGCTCGGTGGTGCCCTGCTCGGGCGCGTGCTCGCTGCGCGGCAGCTCGATGCACACCGAGGTGCCTGCGCCGGGCTGCGACTGGATGCTGACCCGCCCGCCAGACTGCTTGGCAAAGCCATAGACCATGGACAGCCCCAGGCCCGTGCCCATGCCCAGGGGCTTGGTGGTGAAGAAGGGGTCGAAGGCCATGGCCGCCACCTCGGGCGCCATGCCCACGCCGTTGTCGCGCACGCACATGCACACATAGGCGCCGGGCGGCAGGTCGGCGGCACCGGCCGTGCGTTCGTCCAGCAGGCGGTTGGCGGTCTCGATCACGATGCGCCCGCCCTGTGGCAGGGCGTCGCGCGCGTTGATGCACAGGTTGAGCAGGGCACTTTCGATCTGGCTGGCGTCCACGTGCACGTTCCACAGGTCGGGGGCGGCGATGATCTCGATGGCGATCTCGGGGCCCACGGTGCGGCGCAGCAGTTCCTCCATGCCGTGCACCAGCTCGTTGAGCGCCAGGGTCTTGGGCTCCAGCGTCTGCCGGCGCGAGAAGGCCAGCAGCCGGTGGGTGAGCGATGCGGCGCGCTTGGCCGCGCCCTGGGCCACGCCGATGTAGCGCTCCATGTCGGGCGTGAGGCGGGCGCCGCCGCGCCGGCGCAGCAGCTCCAGCGAGCCGGTGATGGAGGCCAGCAGGTTGTTGAAGTCGTGCGCCAGGCCACCTGTGAGCTGGCCCACGGCCTCGAGCTTCTGGCTTTGGCGCAGCTGTTCCTTGGCGGCTTCGAGCTCGGCGGCCCGCTCCTCGACCTGGCGTTCCAGCGAGGCCGCGAAATCCTGCAGCGCCTTTTGCGACTCCCGACGCGCCAGCACGGAGCGCAGCCGGTAGCCGACCTCGCGCACGAAATCCACCTCGTCTTCGGCCCAGGCGCGGGGCTGGCTGTGGTTGAGGTACAGCAGGCCGACCAGGTTGCCCTGCTCGCTCAGCGGCATGTTGAGCACGGCACGCGCCGAGATGGCCTCCAGCGCATGGGCGGTCTCGCGGGTGCGCGGGTCTTCGCGGGCGTCGGAAAAGGCCACGGTGACGCCGCGTGCCAGGTCGTCGATGTAGGAGCCGTAGTCGCGGAACTGCAGCACGCCGGCCAGGCTGTGCACGCCGGGGGCGTTCCAGTCGCGCTCGATGGTGATGGTCTCTGCGGCCTTGTCGACCAGGCCGTAGCCGGCACGGTCCACGTTGAACTGGCTGGCCAGGGTCTCGGCGGCGGTGTAGCCGATCTCGACCACGTCGTCCATGTCGCGGATGCGGTCCGAGAGTTCCACCAGCGCCAGACGCCGGGCCTCGGCGCGGTTGAGGGCGGCATCGATCTCGCGCAGGCGGTGCTCGGCTGCACCCAGGGTGCGCCGGCTGGCGGCTTCCTGCAGGGCCCGGTCCAGCACGAAGGGCAGGCGCGCCAGGCGGTTCTTGCTCACGTAGTCGGTGGCGCCGCGCTTGAGCAGCTCGACGGCGTTGTCCTCGCCGATGACGCCCGAGACGAAGATGAAGGGAACCTCGGGCGCATGCTGGCGCGCCGCTTCCAGCGCCGCGCCGCCCGAAAACGCCGGTAGCTCGAAGTCGGACAGGATCACGTCGAAGCGCTGCTGCGTGAGCGCGCGCACGTAGCCGGGCTCGTCGCTGGCGATGGTGGTGTGGGTGCCCGGGCGCGCGCTGGCCAGTGCCTCGACCAGCAGTTCGGCGTCGAAGCGCGAATCTTCGAGGATCAGCACCCGCAGCGGCGCGGGCTGCCGCGCCTGGGCACCTGCCGTGTCCAGGGCGGCCATGGCCTGTTCAAGCGTGCTCGTCATGGCGATGCACCCGGTAGGAGCCTGGCGGCGGTTCGTTCAGCACGGCCCAGAAGACGCCCAGGTCGCCAATGGCGGACACGAAGCGGTCGAAGGCGACGGGCTTGACGACATAGGCGTTGACGCCCAGCTCGTAGCTTTTGACGACGTCGTTCTCTTCCTGGGAGGAGGTGAGCATCACCACCGGCAGGCTGCGCAGCGCAGGGTCGCCGCGCACGGCCTGCAGCACTTCGAGCCCGTTGACCTTGGGCAGCTTGAGGTCCAGCAGCACCACGGCCGGGTTGCCCGCATCGCGCGCGGCGAAATCGCCCTCGCGGCGCAGGTAGTCCAGCGCCTGCGCGCCGTCGCGCACCACCACGACCTCGTTGGCCAGCTGGCTGCGCTCCAGCGCGATGAGGGTGAGTTCAAGGTCGCGTTTGTCGTCTTCGACGAGCAGGATGGGTTTGAGCATCATGGGCTCCGGGGCGGTAGATCGGATGGGGCGGGGGGGTTGGCGGCTTGGGTGCGGGGCAGGGTGAAGCCAAAGCGCGCACCCTGTCCGGGTGCGCCCCAGGCCCAGACGCTGCCGCCATGGCGCTCGACGATGCGCTTGACGATGGCCAGGCCGATGCCCGTGCCTTCGAATTCCTCGGCCTGGTGCAGGCGCTGGAACACGCCGAACAGCTTGCCCGCATACTCCATCTTGAAGCCCACGCCATTGTCTTGCACCTCGATGCCATCCCCTTCGGGCCTGTGGATGGCGCGCACGGCGATGCGGGCCGGGTCGCGGCCGCGGGTGTACTTCAGGGCGTTGCTCAGGTAGTTGCGCGCGGCCATCTGCAGCAGCAGGGGGTCGGCCAGCAGCTCGGGGAAGGCGGGGTCGAGCGACCATTGCACGCGCCGCTCGGGCTCCTGGCGCGAGAGTTCGTGCACGAGGTCCTGCAGCAGCACCTGCATGTCGACCGGGCGCTGCTTGAGTGCGGCCCGGCCCATGCGCGAGAAGTCGAGTAGCGCATCGACCAGTTGCCCGGCGTAGGCCGCGGCATCCTTGACGTTGCCCAGGTAGCGCAGGGCGCGCTCGGACAGGGTTTTGCGCTCGAGCTCGACCACCAGGTCCACATAGCCGGCGATGTGGCGCATGGGGGCGCGCAGGTCGTGCGAGACGGTGTAGGAAAAGGCTTCGAGCTCCTTGTTCACGCGCGCGAGTTCGTGCGCTACCTCGGCGAACTCCTCGGCGCGGCGCAGCACGATGCCGATGAGCGCCTGGCGCAACTCGCCGGCCACGGCCACTTCGGCCGCAGACCAGGGGGCCGAGGTGCCGCGGATGCTTTCTTGCCAGCTCTCGAAGCTGCGGCGCGGGTGGATGCGGCCGTCGGCAGCCAGTGTGTTCTTGCGCGGGTTGCCGGCCCAGGTGACGGTTTTCACGATCTCGGGGCGGAACCACAGGATCACGTGGCGGTGCACCTGCGAGATGGACACGGCCAGCACGCCGGCGGGCATGTCCGGCAGCGCCCGCGCGGGCGCATAGTCCTGCGCCAGCTGGTGGCTGTGGAAGACCTCCACGCCCAGGCCCTCGACCCAGTTGGCCAGGTCCTTGATGGCGTCATCGGGGGGCACGTCGCCCACGCTCCACACGTCTTCGTCGCGCACCACGGCCGCGCCGCTGGCCTGGGCGAAGCGCAGCAGGGTGGGCACCTCGGCCAGCAGGCTCAGGGTGCCGTCGCTGTCGGCGAGGTGGGCCACCATGTCCAGCGTGTGCTGGCGCAGGGCCAGCCGCTCGGTGACCTGGCTGGTGGCCTGCTTGGACTGGATCTGCAGGGCCAGCAGTTGGCCCAGGTGCTCGCAGGCCAGGCGGGTGGAGACGCCGATGAAGCGTGGCGCATGGTCGTGGCAGGAGATCAGGCCCCACAGCCGCCCCTCGATCACGATGGAGACCGACATGGACGCGAGCGTGCCCATGTTGCGCATGTATTCCAGGTGCACGGGCGAGACGCTGCGCAGCTGTGCCTGCGACAGGTCGATGTCGGCGGGCGCCAGCGTGGGGTCGTCGATGCGCAGGGGCACGGGGCTGTAGTGGGCGTCGGCGATCTGGCGAAAGTGGTTGAGCACGTAGAGCGCGCGCGCCTGCTGGGGAATGTCGTCCGCCGGGAAATGGTGGCCGGCATAGCTGTCGTAGCCCGGGTCGGTGTCTTCGGCCAGCACCTGGCCGTGGCCGGCCTCGTCGAAGCGGTAGACCAGACAGCGGCCGAATCCGCTCAGGCGCTTCATCTCGGTGGCGGCCAGTTGGGCCAGCCCGTCGATGGAGTCGGCTCCCTGCAGGCGCGGCAGGAAGATTCGGGTGAGCGAGTAGATGGGCGCGTCGTTGCCGTCGGTGGGGAAGGCGGGCTCGAACTCGACCAGCAGGTGGCGTTCGGTGCGGTGGGCCGACACATCCCAGCGCTCTTGCACCTGCCCGAACCCCCAAACCCCCAGGGAGACGGGCGCAGCGCCGGGCGCCAGGGTGGCCGCGGTGCCGCCGCGCAGCCGGGCGAGCGCGGCTTCCAGGGCTGGTGCGGTCCAGTTGTCGCTGCGGGCCACGGGGTGGCGGGCCGACGGGTCGAGTACCAGCAAGCGCCCATGCGGCTGGATGGCCCCGGGCACGCGGATGGGCTCTGCATGGCAGGCCGACAGATCGGGGTCAACGGGGGCGCGGGGCGAGTCCAGAAGGGTTGTCATGAATGAAGATGGAGGGACCCCCGATCAACCGGAGCATCGACATTCCATCATGCCTTCAAACCGCAGAGGCGAACGTCGGATAGGTCCTACGGCTGTGCCAGCCAGAAGGAGGTAAGCAGGGCGCGCCGCGTAAGAACGAACATATAAGGTATGGCCAGCCGTGCTGGCGAGGACGGCATGTGTGCTTGGGCGCGAACATCCTGCGATTGCGGTGCCCGATGAGGCCCGCTTGGCAAGGGCTCAGAAGAACTCTTTTTCGGCCAGCCGCAGTGCCGGCAGCTTGCCCTGGGGTTCCTTGAACAGCGCCACGGTGAGGTCGCCAGCGACTGCCACTGCAGTGTCCGCATCGGCGGCCGGTGGGCGCGCTGCCGCCACGGTGACGGGGGGGGTGCGGGCCAGGGAGCCGCTGGCCAGGTTGCGGTAGCGCAGGTCGTATTGGCCGGGGGCCAGCCGGTCCACGGTGAAGCGCTGGAAGGCGGGCACGTAGATGTGGCGCACGACCTGGGGCTGGCCGCCGTCTTGCGAGACCAGCTTGACGAAGGCGTCCGAGTCGTTGTTGCTGTTGTCCACGGTGAGGCTGCCCTCGCCGTCTCCGCCCAGGAGCGGGTAGCCGTCCACATAGCCGGCACCCTCGGGCCAGGGCCGGCCGTTGGGTGCGGTGGCGGGGCGGGTGTAGCGGGGCGTGGCAAAGAACACCGGCACGGAAAAACCGCGCAGCGGGCCGGAGGACGCAGCTCCGGGGCCGGTGGCCGCCGGGTCATCGTCCAGGAAAGACTTGGGCACGGCCGTGACCAGGGCCAGGCAGGCCACCACGGCACCCAGGGCGTAGAGGCTCCAGTTGCGCTCCATGTGCGAGCTGGGGGTGGCAAGCTGCTTTGGCGGCAGGGTGGAGCGGCGATGGCGGGGGCGCGGGCGCGCCGGGGGCTCGGGCGCATGCAGGGGCAGCGGCCGCGATTGGTGGTAGTGCTGCGGGACTTCGCTGTGCATCCAGAGCGGGGGAATGCTTGGCGGCGGGGGGCGGCGCAGTGCGGCTGCGGCGTCCTCGTCATCGTTCTGGTCCACCCACAGGTCGTGCAGTGCGCGCTGGTGCGGGTTGGACAGCACGGCGTACGAGGTGTCGACAATGGCCATCTTGCGCGCGGCCTGGGGATCGCCCGGGCGGCTGGCCGGGCCGAACCTGCGCACCATGGCCTGGTAGGCAGCGTCGATCGCTGCCGGCGACGCATCGCGCGCCACCTTCAGGTTGTCGTAGTGGGTGTGCAGCGTAGTCACGCGGGGTGCCATGGGGTGGAGGTTTCGCCGACCGTACAGGGTCGGGGATATGAAACCACATGTTACATCGCCCGCTGCCTGTAATTTGTAGGACAGGCCTTACAAATGCGTGTGGTGGTGATTTGCATCACCCGGATACTGCCGCGAACCTATGCGTAGCCGTGCATAGGTGGGGGTCGTTTCTGCCCCTGGTGTGCTGCTGTTGATGGTGCCACCTGCCGTCGCAGCGAGCCGGAGTCTGCGACGAAGCGCGCGCAAGGATGTGCCCCGCCTTGCTGCGCGCGCCGCTCATAAGGGATGGAAGCGCTGTGCCCTCAGACGTACTCCAGCCCCACCTGGCTCAGCCCTACCAGGTTGATCTTGCTGGCGGTAAGGTCCGAGTTGGCTACGGCCCAGGTCAGCGACGCGCCCGTATAGCTGCCCGATTTGAGCAGGCCCGCCAGGTTCTGTACGGTAGCGGAGTCGGCTGCGGTGCCGAACAGGTTGGCGTACAGCAGGGCCACCACCTGCTCGGGCGTGGCAGAGGCGCCTGCCACGGCAGCGAGGCCCAGTTCGGCCAATTGCTGGGGCGTGGCGCCCGATTCGTCCACCACGCGGATCACGGCGCCTACCAGGTCGCGGTTCTTCAGCGCGTCGGAGCCCAGCAGGGTGCTGATGAGGCGCGCGGCGGTGCCGGCTGTGCCATTCAGGTCCAGGGCCACCGAGTGGTCGGAGAAGCGCACGCGCTCGATTTGCTGCAGGGTGTCCAGGCCGTCATGGCCGGCACCCTTGTCGTTCAACTGCCAACCGCCGCCGGGCAGGGGCTGCAGCGTATAGCCGCCGCGAGGGCCATGGGTGACCAGCGTGTCCACCCCAGCCGCCCCCGTGAAGGTTTCGTTGGCGGGCTTGCTGTTGAACAGGTCTGCGTCGGCCGTGCCCTGGGTGCCGTCAGGCAGGTTGGGGCTGCTGGGCGTTGGCACCGGTTTGGGGGGCGTGGGTGTCGGTGCGGGGGCGGGTGCCGGTGGCTTGGGGGCCGGGGCAGGTGTGGGGGAAGGTGCCGGGGCTGGGCCGGGGGCGGGTGCTGGCGCCGGTGCCGGCGCGGGCGCCGTGTCAAAGGTCAGCGTGGGGCCCTTGGTGGAGTTGAAGCCGTAGGTGCCGCCCAGGCCATCGCGGCCGTAGAGCCAGTCCAGCGCGAGCAGGTCGTAGGCCTGGAAGGTGGTCTTGTTGGGGCCGGCATGCGTGTACGACATGACGGTGTTGTTGGTGTTGTCCTGGCCCGCGGGCAGGGGGCGCGCGGAGTCGAAGGGATGCGACAGGCCCAGCGCATGCCCCACCTCGTGCAGCAGCACTTCGTAGCCGGCGCCGCCGGCGGTGGGGTTGTTGTTGATGCCAACGTGCTCCACGTTGTCCAGGTAGACCACGGCCTCGGCGTTCAGCGAGGTGATCACGTTCCCGGGTACGGTGTAGCCATAGTTGTAGCCTGACGATGCCAGCCCGGCGGTGGATGGGCCCTGCAGGTTGGTGGCGGCGAAGTGCAGGTCGGCCTGGGCTGAGGTGGATACCTCGGTGAAGGTGATGCCGGTGACTGCGGAGGCGTGCGCCAGGATCTGCTTGGCAGACTGCTTTTGCGCTGCGTTGAAGGCCGTGACCGCGCTGCCCGAGCTCTTGGCTGCCTCGCTGCCTGCGCCCGCGTCGAAGGTGTAGTAGATCACCTTGCGGCCGTCGGGCCAGAAATTCCAGGCGGGCACGCCGCCCAACAAGGCGTCAGCCTGGGCGTTGCCGGAAAAGCGCATGTTCTGCAGGTCGGATACGGTAGCCATGGGGTGTCGGATTGGAGAACGGTGATGGAAGGGCGACGGGCGCCGGGTGCATTGCTCAGGCGCAGGGCCGAGCGAGGCGCGAATCTATCACCGGGGTGCCGCGCGCACTGTGGCGCGAAACCAAATGTCACGACATGGCGCTGCGCGCCGACGGGCGGTCGCCGGGCGGCGCTGGACGGTGCATTGCGCGCCCCAGATCGGGGCACTCCGTGATGGGCCTGCGAGGCCTTGGGCGGGGCGGGGGGCTCTCAGCGCCGGGCGCACAGGTAGATGTACGAGGCGCTGTAGTCGCTGGCCTGGTAGGCCAGGGCCAGTGGGTAGCGGGCGCCGACGGCCGTATCCAGCGACACCAGGTACAGAGGAAAGCCGCGGTTGGCGTAGATGCGGTCGCCGCTGCTGCCCAGGCCATCGAAGGGCAGGCTGACGCTGGGCGCCGGGATGGCGGTGATGCGCGAGGTATCCACCACCGCCTGCGATGCCGTGACGGTGGCGCTGGCGTTGTAGCTGGCGCCCGTGTCGCTGGTGCACAGGTAGGCGCCGCTGTAGGCCGCGTAGGCGTCTCCTCCCCCGGGGGGAATGGGGTACTCCGCCAGGGTGGCCACTTGGCGGTAGCGGCCGTTGGCCAGCATTTCGAAGAAGTCGGTGCCGTAGCCCACGAAGACGGCTGCGCCCAACTGCGCCCGGATGTTCCAGCCATTCACGGCGATGGTCTCGGTGGGCTGGCGCATGGTGCGGTACTCGGGGATCTCGCCGCCCGTATAGGGTACGAAGCCACGCGTCTCCGACAACAAATAGAACTGGCCGTTGTGCAGCAGCACGAAGTACAGCTTGCCCTGGCCGAGAAAGCGTGACTCGGGGCTCACGCTGACGGCGAAGTTCAGCGCCTGCGTGGTGCCGCTGATGGTGGTGGCCACCGTGGTGATCTGGGCGAACGCGGGCGCGGCGCCCAGGCCCAGTGCCAGGGCGGTGCTGACCACAAGGGTGCGCAAGGTAGGGAGCATGGCAGTGTCCGGTTGCATCCCATTCAACGCGGTGGCGTTGCCTGGGGTTTACGTGGAGACAGGCGCTGCAGTGGGCAGGCGCGCATGGTGCATTGTGCGCCACGCGTACGCGGCAGGCGCATACTGTGGACATGGCGCGCCCGCCATGATGGCGCCTGCGCTCTGTTGCCGTTGCCACCCCCAGCCCAGCCGACTGCCACCATGCCCACACCGCCCCCCACCACCCCCAACCGCCTGCCCACCCCCTTCGAGTCGCTGGCGGGCGTCGCCAAGTTCCTGGGCGCCCAGGAGATGAGCCCGGCCTTCTACGCGCGGCATGCGCAGGCCGTCGACGGGGCCTGCGCCTTTCTGCAGGAGCTGGTGCGCGAGCACCCGTCGCTGGAGATGGCGTTCAACGCGGCGCTGCCGCTGCCGGTGGAAGAGGGCGGCAAGCTGGTGCTGCAGGCACTGTCGTCCATCCAGTTCAAGGAGCAGAAGCTGCACTGGTTCGACAGTCAGATGAACACCACGCTGCGCGCCCTGGCGCCCGTGGTGCGCGACCCCGCGCTGCCCACCTGGATGGCGCAATGCCGCTGGGCGGTGGACGGGGCGGCGGTGAATGTATAGCCCGTAGCGGGTGTCGCGGGCCTGTCTGCCCAGCGTTGAAACAAAGTAGCCGCAAGCGCTTTTTCGTGCCTGCGGCGCTTTGCCGCAGGGCACTGTTGCTTGCGTTTGCAGCACCGCTTCAGAGCTTGTTGCAGGCGTAGGCAATCTGGGTGCTGTAGGCGGTGGCCTGGTAGCCGATCGCCAGGCTGTATTCGCCACCGGACAGCTTGAGCATGACCAGTTTGAGCGGCAGGCTCGTGCTTGCGTAGATCTTGTAGCCAGGCTCGGCCACGCCGGTGCTCAGCGAAAGGTTGTACGAGTACACGGGAATCGTCGTCAGCCGGGTGGTGTCGACCACTGTGGTGGTGGCGGTGAACGAGGCGGTGACGGAGCCCGAGCGCCCGTACTGGTCGTAGCACATGTAGCTGCCGTTGTGCACCGCATAAGGGTTGGTCACCACGGGTGGCGTGGGCGTTGGCGCAGGTGCCGTCGGCAGCGTGGCCACCAGCTTGAATTTGCCGTTGCTGATCATGTCCGTCACATCGCTGCCATAGCCC
This sequence comes from Acidovorax sp. FW305-C-20-28, assembly GCF_058783375.1. Taxonomy (NCBI): domain Bacteria; kingdom Pseudomonadati; phylum Pseudomonadota; class Betaproteobacteria; order Burkholderiales; family Comamonadaceae; genus Acidovorax; species Acidovorax sp. FW305-C-20-28. Next base: position 30,560 of record NZ_JBYSYM010000026.1, read on the forward strand.
ACGAAGATCGAGGCGCCGGCCTGGGCCGTGGTGTTCCAGCCCTGCACGGTGATGGTCTCGTTGGCCTGGGCGATGCTGCGGTAGGCCTCGGGCTCGCCGCCGGTGTAGGGGACAAAGCCGCGCGTTTCGGACAGCACATAGATCTGCGAACCGTGCAGCATCACGAAGTACAGCTTGCCGCGGCCCACGTATTGCGCGTCGGGCGTGATGCGGGCGACCAGGGTGTAGGCGCTGGTCGAGCCGCTGCCAGTGGCCGAGGCAGTGATGTCGGCCCACACGGGAGTCGCGGCGCCGAGGCTGGTGATGACGACGGTAGCTGCGGCAATTTTCTTGAAGGTACGGGTGAGGAGCATGGTGGTGGTGAGTCGGGGTTGCGCCGGCATGGGTTTCTTGGAGTTGTGGTGGCCTGCCGGTGGTGAAAGGCAAAAAGAAAAATGCGCGAAACGCAAGTCAGCGCTTGGTGCAGGCGTAGGAAATCTCGGCGCTGTACGTACTGGCCTGGTAGGCAATCACCAGCGAATGCGTGGTTCGGCGCGTCAGGTCCAGGCCCACTATCCGAAGCGGAAAACTCAGGTTGGTGTAGAACGTGACACCGGGTTCATAGACCAGATTGGTGACCGGCAGGTTGTACGTGTAGTCTGGAATGGTCGACAACCGTGTGGTGTCGATCACGGCCCGGCTTGCCGTGAAGGTGGCGGTGACCGAGCCCGAGCGGCCATAGCCGTCATAGCACATGTACGTGCCATTGTGTGCCGCATGGGAGGTACTGGGGGCTGGCGCCGGGGCGGGCGCCGGTGCCGGAGCGGGGGCTGGCGCGGGCGCAGGTGCAGGTGCAGGTGCAGGTGCCGCCGGCAGCGTGGCAACCAGCTTGAACTTGCCGTTGCTGATCATGTCCGTCACGTCGGAGCCATAGCCCACGAAGATCGAGGCACCGGCCTGTGCCGTGGTGTTCCAGCCCTGTACGGTGATGGTCTCGGTGGCCTGGGTGATGGTGCGGTACTCCACAGGCTCGCCGCTGGTAAACGGGATGAAGCCACGCGTTTCCGACAGCACGTAGATCTGCGAGCCATGCAGCACCACGAAATACAGCTTGCCGCGGCCCACGTACTGTGCATCGGGTGTGATGCGGGCCACCAGGGTGTAGGCGGTGGCCGAACCGCTGGTGGTTGCCGATGCGGTGATGTCGGCCCATGCGGGGCTGGCGGCGCCCAGGCTGGCGACTGCGATGGCAGTGGCTGCGGCGATTTGCTGGAGTGTGCGGGTGGGCTTCATGGTGGTGGTTCGGGTTGGCGCTGGCGTGGTTTCTTGGGGTTGTGGTGGCCAGCAGACAGCGAAGGACAAACAGAAAAATACGCGTGAGACGCATGTGTCCATGCGGACACACTTGTATCCATTGGTTTCTTGATTTCAAGGCAATGGAGCGATCACCACAATCGCCAATATGGGTGATGCAGGCAGGCTCCACCGCCGAGAGCCTTGTCGGACGCGGCGATGGGTAAGGACGGGTGCCGCGTGCGCGGCCGTCGCTGTTACAAAAACCGCTGCGCCAGGTACGGCGCCGGGTCCATGAACGGCGCCTCGCCGCTGACCAGCTCAGCCACCAGCCGGCCGGTGACGGGACCCAGGGTGAAGCCCTGGTGGGCATGGCCGAAGTTGAACCACAGGCCCGCGTGGCGTGGCGCCTTGCCCAGCACGGGCAGCATGTCGGCGGTGCAGGGGCGGGCGCCCAGCCAGGGTGTTGCCTCCACGGGCTGGCCCAGGGGCAGCAGCTCGCGCGTGGACTGCTCGGCCCGGCGCAGTTGCACCGGGGTGGCGGGGGCGTCCAGCAGCGCGAACTCGGCCCCGGTGGTCAGGCGCAGGCCGCGCGCCATGGGCGCCAGCATCACGCCGCGCTCGATGTCCAGCGCCGGCATGGTCAGCGTGGGGCCGCCGGCAAAGTGGCGGTGGTAGCCGCGCTTGCTGAACAGGGGCAGGCGGTAACCCAGGCGCGTGGTGAGCGCGCCGGCCCAGGGGCCCAGGGCGATGACGGCGTGCTGCGCGGTGACAGGGCCGGCGCTGGTTTGCACGGCCCAGCCGCTGCCCTCCTGCTGTAGTGCCATCGCATCGCCCGTGGCCAGTTGCCCGCCGCGCTGCACGAACAGCCGCGCGTAGCGCGCCACCAGCTCGCCGGGGTCGCGCACGCTCCACGGGTCCTGCCAGTGCACGGCGCCAGCCAGCGGCATCTGCAGCACGGGCTGGGCGGCGGCCAGGGCGGCGCTGTCCAGCACCTGGCAGGCCAGGCCGTGCGCGGCCGCGGTGGTGCGGGCCTGCGTGGCGGCCGCGCCGAACACCGGGGCGCTGCGGTACAGCTGCATCCAGCCTTGCCGGTGCACCAGGTCGGCGGCGCCGGCCGCTTCGATCCAGCCGCTGTGCTCGGTCAGGCAGTGTGCGATCAGGCGGCCGTAGGCCTGGGCGATGGGCGCATAGCGCGCGGGCGCCGAGGCGGCCCAGTAGCCCAGCAGCTGCGGCGCCAGGCGCAGCAGGGCGCCCCAGTGGTAGTGGGCGTCGTTGCTCAGGCCCGTGGCAATGCGGGCCAGCGTGGCGATGTTGCGCGGAAAGGCATAGGGCTGCACGGCCTCGCGCTGGATGATGCCGGCATTGCCGTACGAGGTCTCCTGGCCCGGGGCCTTGCGGTCGACGAGGGTCACAGCGTGGCCGCGCTGCTGCAGCGCCAGGGCGGTGCTGACGCCGACCATGCCGGCGCCGAGAACAATGGTTTCCATGGGGTGATTATTGTGCGGGTCCGGCCTTGCAAAAGCCGCGCCGCGTGGCACAGATTTTCGAACCCTGGATTGCCGTATCGGCAATCGCCGCCGTGGCCACCACGCACTGACATTGCCCGCTTGCCATGCGGCACCAACGCGTTACAGTCGGCCCGGATAGGAGCTGTCCTACAAGGCCGGGCGGCAAGACCGGTTACCTTCCCACCACGGACCCGCGCCGCGCAGGGCCGTTTGCGTCGATCCCCGCCCCTGGGACAAAGGTTGCGTATGAGGACGGCTCCCGTTGTATTGAGAGGCCACTGCGCTTGCCGGCGTGTCGAATACGCCGTGCATGCGCGCGAGCTGGAGGCCGCGGTCTGCTACTGCGAAACCTGCCGCAGGGCCTCCGGCGGCGCTGGCATGGCCTGGGTGGAGGGCGACCAGGCGACCCTGCGCGTCTATGGCGCGATGCACACCTGGCGCTCGTCCGACCACGGGGCTCGCCAGCTGTGCCCCGAGTGCGGCAGCCAGCTGTTTCGCCTGGAGGATGCAAAGCCCGGCGTGGTCGAGGTGGCCGCGGGTACGCTCGACGATGCCAGCGCCATTCGCAGCACGCACAGCGCCTTTGCCAACCAGCGCCCGCGCTGGGACGCGCGCATGGCTCTGGGCGGCAGCCAAGCGTTGGCCCCCGTGCCCGGCCTCGTGGCCAAGGGCGCACTGCACAGCGACGCACCGGGCCAGCCCGAACGCGACGAGACCCTGCAAAGCATGCTCACCAGCACGCAGGACGCCTTCGTCAGCATCGACCCCGGCGGCTTCATCACAGAATGGAACCCCCAGGCCCAGGCCACCCTGGGCTGGAGCTATGACGAAGCGATTGGCCGGCCCATGCACGAGCTCATCATCCCGCCCGAGATGCGCAGTGCCCACCTCTACGGCATGGCTCGGCTGCAGCGCACGGGCGAAGGCCCGGTGCTGCGCCGCCGCTTCGAGGTGGATGCGCTGCACAAGGAAGGGCACCGGCTGCCGGTAGAGCTGTCCATCGCACCACTGCGCATGGCCGGTGGCATCGGCGCCACGGCCTTCATCCGCGATACCACCCAGCGCCAGGCAGTGGAGCGCGAGCTGCGCGCCAACCAGGACCTGCTGCAGCGCACCGGCGAGCTGGCCCTGGTGGGCTCCTGGACGGTGGACCTGCCCACCAGCACGGTGCACTGGTCGCCCATGGTGCGGCGCATCCACGGCGTGGACGACGACTTCGTGCCCACGCTGCCCGGGGTGGTCGGCTTTTACGAAGAAGGCGCGCAGGAGCGGCTCATCGCCGCCTTTGAAAAAGGCATCGAGGACGGCCAGAAGTGGGAGATCGAAGCCCCCCTGCGCACCCCCGACGGCCGGCGCGTGTGGGCGCGCGCCATCGGCAACACCGAGTACGACGAGCACGGCGCACCGCTGCGCGTGGTCGGTGCGCTGCAGGACATCACCGGCCGCAAGCGGGCCGAGGAGTCACTGCACATGCTCACCCAGATCCTGGAGGCCACGCCCGACTACGTGGTGCAGGCCGACAGCACCGGCCAGGTGACCTACATGAACCCGGCCGCGCGCCAGGCCCAGGGCTACGACGCCGGCTACGACGTCACGCAGCACCGCTTCACCGACTTCAACACGCCCGAGACCACGCGCCGCTACCGCGACGAGGTCATGCCCTCGGTGCACAAGAGCGGCGTGTGGATGGGCGAAAGCACCGTGCTGGTGGCCGGCCAGCCGATTGCGGTGGACCACTCGGTGCTCTCGCACAAGGACGCCACCGGCCAGGTGGTGCGCTACACCGCCGTGATGCGCGACATCTCGGCGCAGCAGCGCGCCCGCGCCGACCTGTTTCGCCAGCAGCGCACGCTCAGCTCCATTGCCGAGGCCATCCCCGACGTCATTGCCGTGGTCGACCGCGAGGGCCGCTACGAGTTCGTCAACTCCGCCTTCGAAAAATTGGTGGGCCCTTCGCGCGCCGAGATCGTGGGCCACCGGATCGGCGAGGTCATGCCCATCCAGGAGCTGCAGGGCAGCATGGTCCACATCCAGAAGGCGCAGGGCGGCGAGCCCACCACGTTCGAGCTGGACCTGCAGCTGGGTGGGCGCCAGCGCAACATGGCCATCACCCTCGTGCCCCGCCTGTCGGAGGGTGGCACGCCCGACGGCTTCATCGCCGTGCTGGACGACGTCACCATCCACCGCCAGCGCGAGTCGCGCCTCATCGGCCTGAGCGAGCGCGACGGCCTCACCGGCCTCATGAACCGGCAGGGCCTGGAGGCCTACCTGCAGCGCATACCCATCGGCGAAGCCCACGGTGTGGCCATGCTGTACGTGGACCTGGACCGCTTCAAGCCCGTCAACGACACCTGGGGCCACCCGGTGGGCGACCAGCTGCTGCAGGCTGTGGCCGCGCGCTTTCTGGCCCTGGTGCGGCCCATGGACCTGGTGGCCCGCGTGGGCGGCGACGAGTTCGTGGTGGTGCTGGGCGGCATGCCCAGCCGCGCCGCCGCCGAGCAAGTGGCCGACAAGCTCGTGGCCACCGCCGCCAAGCCCTTCGACCTGGGCGGGCGCAGGGTGCTCATCGGCGCCAGCGTGGGAGTGGCCTTTGCGGGCGACGACGGCTGGCGCGGCCTCATGGAGCGGGCCGATGCCTCGCTCTACCGCGCCAAGGCGGCTGGGCGGGGGCGACGTGCTTAGCTATACCCCTGGTAGCCCGGATCCGCGCGCTGTCACTGTCCAGCCCTGATGTACTCGGTCAGAAACTGCACGAAGGCCTTGCCCGCGGCGGGCAGGGCGCGGCCGGCCAGGGTCTGCACCTCCAGGTAGCGCTCGTTCATCTCGCGGTCGCGCAGGGGGATGGCGGCCAGCTCCAGCGACTGCAGGCGGGTGCGCACCGAGAGTTCGCCGTAGAAGGCGATGGCCTCGGGCGCGGTGGCGGCGTAGCTCACCAGCGAGTCGGCGTGGTTGCTGGTGATGGCGGTGGCGTACTGCAGGCCCTGGCGGCTGCAGCTGGTGTCCAGCAGCTGGCGGATGGAGCTGACCGGCGTGGGCAGGGCCAGCGGGTAGGCCACCACCTGGCTGAGCGAGAGCTGGCGCTGCGCGGCCAGCGGGTGGCGGCGCGACATGACGGCCAGCACCGGGCAGGGGTGGCGCAGCTCCAGGCGGATGCCGGGCTCGGGCAGGCCGCTCAGGGTGATGCCGATGTCGGCCTCGCCGTCGCGGATGCGGCCTGGCACCTCGCTCTGGGCGCACATCTCCAGGTGGAAGCGGATGCCTTCGTAGGTCTCGCCGAAGCGCGCGATCAGCGAGGGCAGCAGGTCGTAGGCAAACCCGGCCGCGCTGGCCACGCGCACAAAGCCCTTGCGCAGGCCGCGCAGGGCCGAGATGTCGCCCAGCACGCGCTCGTTGTCCTGCTGGGCACGCTTGGCGTGCGCGGCCAGCAATTCACCGGCCGCATTGGGCACCATGCCGCGCGCCTGGCGCTCGAAGAGCAGGGTGTCCATCTCGCGCTCCAGGCGCGCCACCTGCCGGCTCACGGCCGAAGGCGCCACGTTCAGGCGCAGCGCGGCGTCCTTCACCGAGCCGGCGCGCACCACTTCCAGGAAGTAGCGGACGGCGGTCTCCTGCAGTATGTGGCTGGACATGGGGTTTCCTGTCGATTGCGTTTTCAGCAATCGACAATTCTAAACATTGCGCTTGTTGCACTGAGGGAGGGCTTCTACCATGGCTGCATGGCGTTTGCGTGACGCCTGACCCATGACCACCCTTGCTCCAGGAATGCTGTCCATGAAAACACCGATGATGTTTGTTGCGCTCCCCGCCGCCGCAGCCCGTGCCCACCGCCTGCATGCAGCCCTGTTCGCCGGCCTGGCCACGGTGGCCGCGCTGGGGGCCCTGTTCAGCGCGCCGGCGCGTGCGGCGGACGCAGCGGCCTTCCCCAGCAAGCCGCTGACGCTGGTGATCCCTTTCCCGCCCGGCGGCGCCACCGATGTGCTGGGCCGCGTGATCGCGCTGCGCATGGGCAAGGAGCTGGGCCAGCCCATCGTGATCGAGAACCGCGCGGGCGCGGGCACCATCATCGGCGCGGGCTATGTGAGCAAGGCGCCGGCCGACGGGTACACGCTGCTGCTGAGCTCGGGCACCACCTTCACGGTGAACCCGGCCATCCGCAGCAACCTGCCGTACGACCCGGTGCAGGGGTTCGACCCCATCGGCATATCGGGCCGCACGGGGTTGATCCTGCTGGCCAACCAGCAGGTGCCGGTGCAAAGCGTCAAGCAGTTCGTGGACTATGTAAAGGCGGCGCCGGGCGCGTATTCGTACGGCTCGTTCGGCAGCGGCACCACATCGCACTTCGCGGGCGAGACCATCTTGCAGGCCACGGGCCTGAAGATGACGCACGTGCCCTACAAGGGCAGCGCCCCGGCCATGACGGACCTGATGGGCGGGCAGGTGCCCTTTACCGTGGACACCGTGGCTGCGGCCATTCCGCAGCTCAAGACGGGCAAGATCAAGGCCATTGCCATCACCACGGCCAAGCGCTCGCCGCTGCTGCCCAACGTGCCCACGCTGGCCGAGTCCGGCTACCCCGGCATCGACCTGGACACCTGGCTGGTGATGGCCGCGCCCAAGGGCCTGCCGCCCGCCGTGCGCGCCAGGCTCGAAAAAGCCCTGGCCGCCACCGTGGCCGACCCCGAGACCAAGGCCAAGCTGACTGCACAGGGCATGGAGCCGGCATTCAGCTCGGGCGCCGCGGCGGCCGAGCTGATCCAGCGTGAGTTGCCTGCCATGCGTGCCGTGGCAGCCCGTTCGAACATCACCGCCGATTGACCCCCGCGCCGTGCGCGCAGCGCATGCCGCCCTGAACAACACACCGAGACAACATGCCCGACATCGCTTCATCCAGTACCACCCCATCCGAGTATCCCGACACCGCCAGCCGCCCTGGCGATGCGCTGGTGGAGCAGTCCGCCGTGGCGCTGCGCCGGCTCATCGGGCGCAAGGAGGTCTCGCCCGTGGAGCTGCTGGAGGCCTGCATCGACCGCATAGCGCGCATCAACCCCTTTGTGAACGCCGTCACGGCCACCTGTTTCGACCGGGCGCGCAGCGAGGCGCGCGCGGCCGAGCAGGCGGTGGTGGATGGCACGGCGCCCCTGGGCCTGCTGCACGGCCTGCCCCTGGGCGTGAAGGACCTGGAGCCCACCGAGGGCCTGCTCACCACCTGGGGCTCGGCCATCTACCGCGACCATGTGCCCACGCAGGACATCGAGCTCGTGGCGCGCCTGCGCCGGGCCGGTGCCATCGTGGCGGGCAAGACCAATGTGCCCGAGATGGGCGCGGGCGCCAATTCACGCAACACCGTGTGGGGTGCCACGGGCAACCCGTTCAACCCGAACCTCAACGCCGGGGGCTCCTCGGGCGGTTCGGCTGCGGCGCTGGCCTGCGACCTGTTGCCGGTGTGCACGGGGTCGGACACGGGGGGCTCGCTGCGCATACCGGCGGCCAAGTGCGGGGTGGTGGGTTTCCGCCCCTCGCCGGGCGTGGTGCCCAGCGTGCGCAAGCCGCTGGGGTGGACGCCGATCTCCGTGGTCGGCCCCATGGGCCGCACGGTGGAAGACGCCTGCCTGCAACTGGCCGCGTCGGCCGGCATGCACGCGGGCGATGCGCTGAGCTATCCGCTCGATGCGATGAGTTTTTTGACCCCGCCCGAGGTGGACCTGGGCCGCCTGCGCGTGGCCTACACGGAGGACTTCGGCACCTGCGCGGTGGACGAGGGCATACGCGCCACCTTCCGCGCCAAGATCGCGGCCATGCGCCACCTGTTCCGCAGCTGTGATGAGGTGAAACTGGACCTGGGCGATGCGCACCGCTGCTTCGACGTGCTGCGCGCCGAGGCCTTCGTGGCCGGCATGCAGGCCGCCTACGACCGCGACCCCGACAGCCTGGGCCCCAACACCCGCGCCAACTACGAAATGGGCAAGCGCATGAGCCTCTTGGACAGCGCCTGGGCCCAGGCCGAGCAGACGCGCATCATCCATGCCACGCAGCGCACCTTTGCCGACTACGACCTGATCCTGTCGCCCACCACGCCGGTCTCGCCCTTCGCATGGACGCAGCTCTATGCCGACACCATCAACGGCGAGCAGCAGGCCACCTACTACCGCTGGCTGGGCCTGACCTATGTGGTCACGCTGATGACGCACCCGGCCCTGTCGCTGCCATGCGGGGTGGACCACCTGGGCATGCCGTTCGGCCTGCAGATCGTGGGTGGCTTTCGGCAAGACCACCAGGTGCTGGGCGCATCGCTGGCGCTGGAGCGGGCATTTGCCCTGCGGCCCGAACTGCGCCGGCCCCGGCCGGACCTGTCGGCGCTGCGCCGGGCGGTGCCGGACCTGCGCTCCATCGTGACCACGCCACCGATGCTGGGCGAAGGAGTGCCGGGAGGGCAGGGGGCGGCCGCGTCAGTGTCGGTGGTGTAGACGCGAAACAGGCGAGGGCGCGTCCCTCATTGCGACGTGCTCATCACCGCCCTGGTGCGCAATGCGCCCTTGCAGCTCCCAACGGTGTAGAAGACGATCACCTCCACATCGCCCTGCAGGTACGCAAAGGGCGAGCACCCCAGGGCCGTGCCCAGGTGCACCGGTTCCAGCCGCGTTCCTGGGCCGGGAATATGGGTGCCGGGGGAAATCCAGTCGGTGTCATTGGTCATGATGGTTTTGCGGTACCAGCTTTGTATGGGGTGTTCCACCGACCGGCCCGCGCCTGTCACCTGGACCGAGCTGCTCATCAGCCCCTCTGGCAGTGCCTGGGTGCCCCCACGGATGCCGTACACCGTTTGCAGGAACGCGCACGGCCCGGGGCCGGGCATGGCGTTGGTGTGGGTGCCCGCCTGCAGTTGCAGACCACTGCCCAGCCCCTCGTGCAGGGCGGCTTCCCGGATCCACTGGCTCAGCGGCCCCAGGTCGGCCACCTGTCCGGGGCTCAAGGGGCCCGCGTACAGCAGGCGCGGGGTGCCGTGGGCATTGATGGCGAGCCGGTGGCCGCCAGGGTAGTCGCGCTGGTAGAGGTTGGCCGAAGGGGCCGCCGTTGGCGATGGCTGGTGGGGGAAGGTCTGCGGCAGGGTCTTCTCGGCCCAGTCGAGCACCTGGGCCGCGTCATTGGCCGGCCCCAGGCCTGTGACGGCCATGGGCGCGGCCGAGCCTTGTGGGAGGCACATGGCGTCGTCCACCACCGGGCCGTAGGAGGCAGGGGCGCCCGGGTAGAGCCCGCCCTGCACACGGCAAGGCGCGCTGCTCCAGCCGGCGCCTTCGCCCCAGCATTGCACGTAGCCACCCTCCAGGGCGGCGCAGGCCGCTGTCTTGCCTGCACTGACGGCGATGGCGTTGCTGATGCCCAGCACCAGGCCTGTGGCCGGTGTCGCGCTGCCGGACCCCGGCCCCACGCCGATGCCCAGTTGGCCGTTGGCGTTGTTACCCCAGCATTTGATGGTGCCGCCCTCCAGCAGGGCGCAGGTGAATCCATCACCCACCGCCACGGCCTTGGCGGGCGCGCCCAGGTCGGGCACTTCCACGGGGATGGTTACCAGGCCGCCGCTGGCTGGCACGCCCAGTTCGCCATAGCGGTTGCTGCCCCAACAAGAGATCTTGCCCTGGTAGCGCAGCACGCAGCCGTGGCCGTCGAAGACGGAGACTTCCCTGGCATCGGCGATGCCCGGCACGGTGCGCGGTGTGCGCGGGTCATCGGCCGCGCCCGCCAGGCCGCTGCCGGCGCCCACGCAGATCACTTTGCGGCCATTGGGCACATCCATGACGCCGCAGGTGCTGGCCTGGCCGGCGGCGACTTGCGTGATCTGGGACATGCCTTCGACGCGCACGGCCTCGGCCGTGGTCGCCGTGGGCGCCGCGCTGCCGATCTGCCCCTGGCTGGCATCGCCCCAGCAGTACACCTGCATCTCCAGGCTGACCGCGCAGGCATGCCGCGCACCCACAGCCATCTGGTCGTGCTGCGGCAGCCCGCTGATGGTCAGGCCGTAGGGGCGTTGGACCAGGGTGCCCAATTGCTTGAAGTCATTGTTCCCCCAGCACCGGATTGCCGAACCGGAGAAGAGTGCACAGCTGAAATCGGGCCCCACCCTGGCGTAATGGGCCCGCTCACCGTTGATAACTGCTTGGGGCACCTGTGGGGGCGCGGATCCCCAGCACCTCATCTGGCCGGTATCGGCGACCGAGCAGCCATGGGAGGTGCCCATGCTGATGGTGGTGGCGGTGGGGGTGGGAGGCGAGTACAGGGAGGGCCAGACGGGCAGGCCGGGCAGCATCAGCGCGGCCGCCGCCAGCGTTCTGTGGGGCCGGCGAAGCGGGGCAGACACGTCGCTGTGGGTGCTGGGACGGTGCATGGCCATTCATCCTCCTTGGGGCGGGGCGGGGCGGTATCGGTGGCGGGACGGGGCTACGCGACAGTGCCGACCTTCGCCTTGGCGCGCAGCAGGCCTTTCCTCTGCCCCAGGGTGTAGAAGACGGTGACGTCCACCTCGCCCGGGGTGCCGATGGTGGGGCATCCTTCGGCGGCACCGTAGTAGATGGGTTCCACCTTCATCCCGGGCGGGACCGGCTGGCCGGGTTGCAGGCCCTGCAGCGTGAGCCAGTTCGTCTCCGTGGCCAGCACGCTGAAGTGGTGCCGTTCGCGGATCGGAAACTCCATGGACTTCCCCCCGCTCTCGATGCGCACGGCGGTGGTGACCAGTCCGTCGGGCAGGCCTTGCGCACCGCCCTTGATGGCATGGGGGATGATCATCCCCCAGCAGGTACCTGAGCCGGGCATCAGGTTGATGTAGGGGCCTGCCTGCAACTGCATGCCGCTGGCGAGGCCCGCGTCCCGGCTCGCCTGGAACACCCATTGGCTCAGCGGCCCCAGGTCATGCAGCCGCCCGCCGCTCTCCGGGCCCAGGTAGAGCAGGTGCGGGGTTCCGTGGCCGTTGACGGCGAGCTTGTGGCCGCCGGGGTACTCGCGCAGGTAGTAGGGGCCGTCGATGTGCGCGGGTACCTTGGCTGCCTGCGGCGCAAAGGTCAGGGGCATGGTCTTTTCTGCCCAGTCCAGCACCAGCGCTGCGTCGTGCACGGGCCCCAGGCCCTGCACCGCCATGGGCGCGGCCGAGCCCTGGGGCCGGCAGATGGCAGGCTCCGGTGCGGGGCTGTGGGTGACGGGCATGCCGGGGTAGAAGCTGGTGGTGACGCGGCAGGGGGCGCTGCTCCAGCCGGCGCCCTCGCCCCAGCACTGCACGTAGCCGCCTTCGAGCACGGCGCAGGCAGCTGTCTGGCCGGCGCTGATGGCCGCGGCGTCCGTGATGCCCGCAACCTGCCCGCTGCTGCCTGCGGCGAGGCCCGTGCCCAACTGGCCGTTGGCGTTGTTGCCCCAGCACTGCACCGCGCCGCTCACCAGCACGGCACAGGTATAGCCATCGCCCACCGCCACGGCCTTGGCGGCGGCGGCAAGGCCGGCCACTTCGACCGGCGTGCTCAGCGGGCCGGTGCCTGCGGGCACGCCCAGTTCGCCGTAGCGGTTGTTGCCCCAGCAGGAGATCTTGCCGCCCACGCGCAGCACGCAGGCATGGCCGCTGAAGAGCGCCACCTCGAGTGCATCGCCGATGCCCGGCAGCGTGCGGGGCTGGCGCGGGTCCTCTGCCGCACCCGCCAGCCCGCTGCCCGCGCCCACGCAGACAACCTTGCCGTCCAACTGGGCCACGCAGGTGCTGCCATTGCCAGCCGCGACATGCGCCACGTTCGACAGGCCTTCCACCGCAATCTCCGTGCCTATCTGGGTCTGCACGTGCCTGCCGAGCTGCTCCTGGCTGCCATCGCCCCAGCACGAGATGCGCGTGACAAAGCGAAAGCACGCATGCGTTGCGCCCACGGCAATGGCGTCGGCATTGTTGTAGCGCGCGACGGACTCGGGCACGGGTGGCCCGCCCAGTTGCTGCGCATCATTGCTCCCCCAGCACTTGACCGATGCATTGGTCAGCAAGGCGCAGCTGAAGCCACGCCCCACTTTCACGTCCTTGACGGAATAGGGTCCGAAGTCCGGGGCGGCCAGGCTGCCCCAGCAGGTGACCTTGTGGGTGTCCGCCGCAGAGCAGCCGTGGCTGTAGCCCATGCTGACGGTGGTGGCCATGGCGGCTGGTGGCATCAGAGCAGCAGGCAGTGCCACTGCCGCCATGGCCAGTAGCCAGCGCCCAGGCCGCGATGCAAAGAACGGATGGCTCTTGTCGTTCATGGTCCTCATCCTCCCGGGACGGTAGAGGGCCATTCTAGGAAGCTATTGGCCGCAGGCGTGTGGCAGTGGTCACCAATGGCGTGGAGCAGGGCGATCAGGGGGGGTCTTTGTCCAATTGAGAAAAAGTCTCATTTAAAATGTGCTCCTGCGCCCCCATCGGCAAGCGCGTTGTTTTCCCCATCCGTCCCATGACACCCCCCATCTCCACAGCGGCCTGGCTGGGCCTGGACCTGCGCTGGGCCTATGGCAGCCTGTTGCCGGCGCTGTGGCGCAGCACGCGCTGCATTCACCGTGCGCAGGATGTGCTGCACGATGCCTTTGTGCGCTATGCACTGAGCGGCCGGCACGAGCGTATTGCGCAGCCGCATGCCTACCTGCGCGTGGTGGCGCGCTCGGTGTTGGCCGACCACATGGCGCTGGAACAGCGCTTTGTGCCGCTGCCGGGTCTGGATGCCGAGCCCGGCTCCATTGTGTCCGGTGAGGGGCCGCGCCTGCAGGACGAGGCGTTCACCGCCCCGTCGGCCGAGGTGCTGGCCGACCTGCAGCAGCGCCTGGCTGCCGTGCAGCGCACCATCGATGGCCTGCCGCCGCGCTGCCGCGAGGTGTTCTGGCTGTGCAAGATCGAAGGGCATACGCAGCCCGAGATCGCGGCGCTGCTGGGCATCAGCCTGAACATGGTGGAGCGCCACCTGATGCGCGCGCTGCTGGACCTGCGCGCGTCGCGGGAGTTGTTGCTGTGAGCGCCGCCGCACTGCGCGAAGAGGCGGCGCGCTGGTTCACGCGCATGCACCGCAGCGCGGGCGCCCAGCCCAATGCGGCCGATACGGACGCCTGGCGCGCCTGGCTTGCGGCCGACCCGCGGCATGCGGCGGAGTACGCGGCCTTCGAGGCGCTGTGGCAGGACTTTGACTCCACCCCGCGCGTGCAGGCGCTGGCGCAGGCCGTGCACGCACAGCGCCGCACACGCCGCGCGGCGCTCACCCGTGGCGTGCTGGGCCTGGCCGGCCTGGGCGTGGCGGGATTGCTGGGTTACCGGGGCTGGGGCATGTACCTGGACGCGCCGCAGTACGCCCAGGCGCGCGACAGCGGCATTGGCGAGCGCGTCACGCTCACGTTGCCCGACGGCAGCACCCTGGCGCTGGGGCCGGGCAGCCGCGTGGCCGTGCGCTACACGCGGCGCGAGCGTGCCGTGGTGCTGGAGCGCGGCGAGGCCGTGTTCGATGTGGCCAAAGACGCTGCGCGCCCCTTTGCCGTGGCTGCGGGCGGGGCGCGCATCACCGTGCTGGGCACGCGCTTTGCGGTCAACCGCCTGCCGGGCCTGGTGCGGGTGAGCGTGGACCATGGCACGGTGCAGCTGGCCGGCGCGGCACCCCTGCTGCTGCAGGCGGGACAGGTGGGCGAGTTGGGTGACGCGGCTGAGGCGCTGCCGCAACGTGTGCAGCGCGATGCGCGCGACAGCTTTGCGGCGGTGGACCGGGGACTCATCGTCTTTGACCAGGCGGGCCTGGGCGAGATCGCGGCCACGCTGTCGCGCTGGCGCCGCCAGCCCGTGCAGGCTGCCGATGCACCGGCGGGCGCCGGCCCGCACATCACCGCCGCCGTACAGCCGCGCGATGTGGAGGCCTTCATCGACGCGCTGCCGCGCATTGCCGCCGTGCGTGTGCAGGAGCGCGGGGGCACCACCTGGCTCGCCGCGCGGTAGACCCGAAAACTTTTTTCAAAAAATTCGCCGCGGACATCAGGGATTGGGCGGGCTGCCCTGTCATACGGGCAGACACCCAACCCGAGGAGAGATTTCCGCCATGCCGCGCCATACCCGTTCCGCCCCTTCGTTGCCTGCCCGCGCGCGCCTGCCGGCGCTGGCCTGCGCTGCCGCTTTGGCCGCCACGCTGGCCCAGGCCGCGCCGGTGGCCATCGACCTGCCGGCCCAGCCGCTGTCCGACGCCATCAAGGCGCTGGCGCGTGCCACGGGCACCAGCATCGCGGCCGACAGCGCCTTGCTGGCCGGGCGCATGGCGCCGGCCGTGCAGGGCCGCCTGGAGGCCGGCGATGCGCTGCAGCGCCTGCTGGCCGGCAGCGGGCTGGAGGCCATTGCCCAGCCCCAGGGCGGCTGGCTGCTGCGCCGCGCCGATGTGCGCCCGGGCGCTGCCACCACACTCAAGGAAGTGCGCGTAGCCGCTGCCGCCGTGCGCGATGGCCAGACCGAGGGCTCGGACTCCTACGCCCCCCGCTACAGCAGCGCGGCCACCAAGACCGAACTGTCCGCACGCGAAACGCCGCAATCCGTCACGGTGATCACCCGCACCCAGCTGGACACGCAGAACTTCGTGGAGCTGACCGAGGCCGCCAAGGTGGTGCCCGGCATCGTGGTGCGCCGCCAGAGCAGCGTGGGCAGCCGCAGCGACATCCTCTCGCGCGGCTACCAGGCGTCGAGCTACCAGCTCGACGGCCTCACCGTGAGCGGCAACCCCGCCACCCAGGAGTCGCTGGACCTGGCGCTCTTTGATCGCGTGGAGGCCCTGCGTGGCCCGGCGGGCCTGTTCTCGGGCGCGGGGGAGCCGGGCGTCATGCTCAACCTGGTGCGCAAGCGTGCGCTGCCCGACACCCAGGTGCAGGCTGCGGCCGGCATCGGCTCGCGCGGGCGTTCTCGCGTGGAGGCCGACATCACCGGCCCGCTGGCGGCCGAGGGGCGGCTGCGCGGGCGGCTGGTGGCACTCAACGAAGAGTTCGGCAGCCCGCTCAAGGCCATGGACGGCTCCAAGCAGGCTGTCTACGGCACGCTGGAGCTGGATGTGACGGCCAGTACCACCGTGTCGGCCGGCGCCACCTGGCAGCGCAGCCGCGGCAACTACGACACCGGCCTGCCGGCCTATGCCGATGGCCGGCTGGCGCCCGTGCCGCGCGACGTGGCCATCGTGGCCGACTGGGGGCGCGCCGCACCCGAATCGCTGGCCGCGTTTGCCGAGCTGGAGACGCGGCTGGACAGCGGTGGCCGCTTCAAGCTGGCCCTGCGCCGGGTGGAGCGCGAGCAGCGCGACAAGTACATCAACGGCTACTCGGCCGTGTCGGACGCGGGCATCAGCCGCTTCACCCAGGCGCAGACGGTGGATCGCGACTACGCCGACAACGCCGCCGACGTGTACAAGGGTCTGTTCACCCCATTTTCGGGGATCGCGTTGCCCGGCCTGGGGGCTGGATGCTAGGCGCACGCGTGCAGCAAGGTAGGTACCTTGCAAGTGCGGGCCACGCCGCAGACGGCCCCCAGGCCGGGCAACCCGAAGGGAAGGCCCTTGGGGGGGGGCCCCTCCTCGTTTTTTTCTTTTTCGTTGCGCTCCTTGCGTGTGCAAGAGCACACGCGGCGTCGCGCGCCTAGATTGGCCCGCCGGCAAGGGCCTTCGCGACCCCGAAAATGGGGTGAACAGACCCTGACCACGCCCTGGCAATGGGGCGGGCAGACGCACAACTTCATCGTGGGGGCCGATTACCGCAGCGCAGACATGCGCTTGCGCATGACGCGCGGCACCATGAACACGGCGGCCAACCTGTTCCAGTACGACCCCGGTGCCATCCCCGAGCCGAGCTTCAGCCCCTTTGCCAACGACACCACGCTGACGAAGCAGCGCGGTGTGTACGGGCAGGTGCGCTTCAAGCCCCTGGGCGCGCTCACCCTGGTGGCCGGTGCGCGCAAGAGCTGGTGGAGCACGCGCTCGGCCGACCAGTTGCTGGGCACGCGCACGGGCTACGAGGTCGACGGCCAGACCACGCCGTTTGCCGCCGTGCTGTGGGACTTCAGCGACCACTGGACGCTGTACGCCAGCCAGGCCGAGATCTTCCAGCCACAAAGCGGCCGCGTGGCCGGCGGCGGGCAGATCGTGCCGCGCGAGGGGCGCCAGGCGGAGCTGGGTGTCAAGGGCAGCCTGCTCGATGGCCGCCTGGCCGCCACGGCTGCGGTGTACCGCATGACGGACAGCAACCGCGCGCTCACCGACCCGGCCGACAGCGCCTTCGTCATCCCCGCCGGCCGCGTGCGCTCCGAAGGCTTCGAGGCCGAGCTGGCGGGCGCCCTGGCGCCGCGCTGGGAGGTGGCCGCGAGCTACGCCTACCAGCGCTCCATCTACCTGCGCGGCACCGCGGCGCAGACGGGCACCAACTTCACCACCATGTCGCCGCGCCACAACGTCAATCTGTGGGTGCGCCACCGCGTGGCCGCGCCCTGGGCCAATGGGCTGGAGCTGGGCGCGGGCGTGCGCGCGGTGAGCGATTTCTACGACGCGCTGGGCACGGTGCGCTGGCGCGCGGGCGGCTACAGCGTGTGGTCGCTGTATGCGGCCTACCCGATCACGCCCAAGCTCAAGCTGGCGCTGAACATCGACAACCTGTTCGACCGCGTGTACTGGGAGCGCGCGGGTACTGCCGCGCGCAGCAATTACTACGGGCTGCCGCGCAGCGCGATGTTGACGCTGCGGGCGAGTTTCTAAAGCGTCTAGTACGCGGCCCCTACCTTGGCCCGCGTGCGCAGCTGTCCCTTGCGGCCGTTCAGTGTGTAGAGCACGGTCACGCCCACCTCGTCGTCCGGGCGTACGCCCACGGGGCAGC
Source organism: Acidovorax sp. FW305-C-20-28 (assembly GCF_058783375.1). Lineage (NCBI taxonomy): Bacteria > Pseudomonadati > Pseudomonadota > Betaproteobacteria > Burkholderiales > Comamonadaceae > Acidovorax > Acidovorax sp. FW305-C-20-28. Next base: position 48,193 of record NZ_JBYSYM010000026.1, read on the forward strand.
CTTCGGCGGTGTCGCTGAGCACGGTCTCCAGCTTCATGCCGGCCGGTATCGCCTGGCCTGGCTGGAGGACGCGCCGCGTGATCCAGTCCGTCTCGGTAATGAGGCGCTCGCTCGCATACTGGCCCAGGCCACGGATGGGGAACTCCAGGGTCGTGCCGCTGCGGGTTTCCACCCGCACACTGGTGGCGATCAGCCCGTTGGGCAATCCGTTGGCGCCGCCCCGAATGGCAAAGGGCACCAGGAAGTTATTGCACGGGCCGGGAATCCTGTCGGGGAAGACGACACCGGGCATGAGGTTGAGGTAGGGGCTCGCCTGCAACTGCATGCCGCTTTGGGTGCCTTCTTCCTGCCGCGCCTCGCTCAGCCAGCGGTCCAGTGGCCCCAGGTCGAGCAGCCGGCCCTCGCTGATGGGGCCCAGGTACAGCAGATGCGGTGTGCCATGGGCGTTGATGCCGAGCCTGTGGCCGCCCGGGTACTGGCGCATATAGACCAGCGTGTTGCCGGCATCGCTACCTGCCTGGGCAGGAAAGGTGCCGGGCATGGCTTTCTCGGCCCAGTCCATCACCTGGCCTGCATCGCCGGCTGCGCCCAGGCCCTTGACGGCCATGGGGGCGAACGAGCCTGGATATGGGCAATTGGCGAGCTGGTCGTAGGGGCCCCAGGAGATGGGATGCTCTGGATACAGCCCGGCAATGGTGCCGCAGGCACCATTGCTCCAACCCGCGCCCTGGCCCCAGCACTGCACATATCCGCCCTGCAGGGCCACGCAGGCGGCTGTCTGCCCGGCGCTGATGGCCGTGGCGGTGGTGATGCCGGTTGCCAGGCCCGTGGCCGCACCACCCATGGCCGTGCCCAACTGGCCGACGGCGTTGGTGCCCCAGCACTTCACGGTACCGTTGACCAGCAGGGCGCAGCTGAAACCATTGCCTACGGCGATGGCCCTGGCTGCGGCGCCCAGGTTCGTCACCTCGACCGGGCTGCGCAGTGTGCCGCTGCTGGAAGGTATGCCCAACTCGCCATAGCGGTTCTGCCCCCAGCACGACACCTTGCCCTCGGCGCGCAGCACACAGGCATGGCCGTCGAAGAGCGCGACCTCGCGTGCATCGGTGATGCCGGGCACGGTGCGTGCCACGCGGGGCTCATCGAAGCCGCCGGAGAGCTCGCTGCCCAGACCGACACAGGTGACCTTGCCATCCCATTGCACCACGCAGGTGCCCCCTTGGCCCGCTGCGAGGTGCACGGCCTTGGACAGTCCCACCACCGCGACGGGCGTCGCCGAGCTGGCAGCACTGCCCGCGCCCAGTTGTCCCCGGCTGCCGTCTCCCCAGCAGTAGGCCTGGGCATCGAGCAGGGCGCAGGCATGCGTCAGGCCCGCAGCCAGCTGCGTGATGCCCGACAGGCCTCCCACGCCCGGGCCGGTGGTGGTGGTGGTGGCATTGGTGCCCTGCTGCGAAAGCTCGTTGTTGCCCCAGCAGCGCACGATGCCGCCCGCCAGCAGGGCGCAGCTGAAACCGCGCCCCACTCGCACGTCCAGCACCGTGGCGGGCGCCAGGTCCTGCAGGGGCAAGGTGCCCCAGCAGCTGGGTTGGTGGGTGTCGGACACCGAGCAGCTGTGGCTGAAGCCCACACTGATCGTGGTGGCCATGGCCGCTGACGGCGCGAAGGCTGCGGGCAGCAGCAGTGCCGCAATGGCCAGTGCTCTGCGCACCAGCCGCCATACCCGCATCGGGGGGTGTCTGTCGTCCATGGTCCTCAACCTCTCGGGATGTTTTCGGCGATTCTAGAAATGCGGGGTCTGCGGCGCATGTGGCTGCGGTCACAGGCCCGGTGTAACGAAATGCTCAAGAGCGCGGCCCAAGCGGGCCCTGCGCGGCGTCGCTTTCCCACCCTAGAATCCGACGAGAACACTGACGACGCCAAGCCTGGGAGGGTAGCGAGCATGAGTTACACGCTTCAACTGTGGGAAAAGCCAGTTGACTGGCCATGGCCGACCACCAAGAAGGAGGCCGATGCGCAATTCGAGCGCATCTCGGACAGCCCGCCGCCAGGGCAGAACCCCAAGTTCCTGGAATGGGGGCGGGTGCTGCAGGAGCGCTACCCCGAAGAGATGGACGTGTGGCTCGATGGCAGCGAGGACGGCGTCACCGACGATGCCACGCTGGGCTTTGGCATCAACACCCGCACGGAGCATTGGGACGCCGCCTTCAACCTGGCCTGGGAGCAGGCCACCCGGCTGGGCCTGAACCTGTACGACCCGCAAAGCGGCGTGCACTACCTGGGCAATGGCGACACGCCCGAGGAGCCCGACCTGCAGGTCCGCCACGCCGAGGCCGCGCGCAAGGCCGGCGACCTGGACACGGCCTGGGCCGAATACCGCCGCCATGCGGCGCGCGGCAACCCGCACGCCCTGTATGCACTGGGCCGGGCGCTGCGCTTTGGCACGCTCGACCGGCGCCGCCACTTCGAGCTGGCCGCCGCGCTGCAGATGATGGGCGCGCACGACCGGGCCACACGGGAGGACGCCGAGGCTTTTTACGAGCGCTTTCCGGTCGAGGCCAAGGGACGCATACAGACCCTGCTGGCGCGCCTGCGGTCCGCGTCGGGCGAGATGCTGCTGGCCATCATCGACGGCGAGCGCAAGGCGCTCGACGATGCTTTCACCCACAACGAGCAGATGATGCTCTACACCAGGAGGCGTATCGAGGCCGCCGATGCCCTGCGCGCCGCGGCTGCGTTGGGCCATGAGGTGGCGGCTTTCCAGACGGCGCTGGAGTCGGTGATCGGTTGGGAGGAGCCCGCCTTCGATATGGCCCGCTACTGGTGCCAGCGCGCCGTGGACTGGGACCACCTGCCCGCCAAGCGCCTGATGGCGCTGATGCACGAGCGCGGCTGGGGCGGCCCGGTGGACGCGGCCCTGGCCGCGAGGTGGAGCGCCGCCGCGCGCGAGCAGGAACTGCAGACGCAAAAGGTTGCGCGCAGCGAGGAGGCTGCCGAATCGCCGGGCGGCCTGAGCCTGGCGCCGGTGGAGCGCGCCCCCGCCGCCACGGCCCCTGCGCTGTGGACGGGCTCGGTCGCACGCGACCTGGTCGGCTGGTTCGCGCGCGAGGGCAACCCGCACGCCGCTTTCTACATGGGCACGCTGGACGAGCACGGCCGCGAGGGCGGTGTCGTCAACCTGGCCCAGGCCCGCGACTGGTATGCCCAGGCGGCCGAGGAAGGGCACGCCGACGGCACCTACAACCTGGGCGTGGCCATCGAGAACGGGACGGGCGGCCCGGCGGACCGGCTGGTGGCGCAGGCCCTGTTCATGCTGGCCAACACGCGTGGCACCACCGTGCGCGTGGACAGCCTCAAGATTGCCCCCCACGAGCAAGGCCTCGTGCGCGCCCTGGTGGCCGCCCTGCGCGAGCCTGGCCGCCTGCGTGCCGTGCTGCGCGAGAAGGGGCTGCAGTCCGGCGGCAGCGCCGGGGCAGGGGTGGGGCGGGCTGTTGGCGGTGGCGCCGCGGCTGGTGCGGCAGCAGGGCTGTCCGCCGCGGACTGGGGCCGAACCGGTGGAGGCGCCACGCCGTCGTCCATGCCCGCCGCTTCGCCATCGTCGCAGGCGCCCTCCGCAGCCCGCGCGCGCAACCGCGTGGATGAAGAAGACGATGATGATGATGGGGATGGTGACCACGAGCGCCACGCCGCTGCGCGCCGCCGCGGCCACCACAGCGAGTCATCGAACCTGAGCATCTCGCTGCACCTGGGCCACCTGGCCCTGGCCATTGGTGCGGCCAGCGTGGTGCTGTTGATTGCCTTCGTCAAGCCGGGGGCCAGCTTCAAAAACGGCATGGTCGTGCTGGGCCTGGTCGCTGCTTTCGGCGCTTGGCGCACGGGGCGCGATTTCGAGTGGGGCCCGGCCGCGCGCGCCCTGGTGGCCGCCGTGGCAGCGATCCCGCTGGTCGGCATGGCCGTGTGCATCTGGATGCTGATGCGATCGTTTCGCGGGAGGGGGTGAGCCCCCGGGCTTGCCAAGGTGACAACCCGGCAAGCCCCTGCATCCCTGACGCCGCGGCGCTCGGGCATGCATTCATTTAAGCGGGTGCCGGTTGAGCGTTGCGCTTCGCGTCACCCGCGACGCATGAAACTGGCGCTGCCAAGGCCAGTGCCCCCGTGCAAGGGCCGCCAAGCCGCGTAGGCGGCGCTCCGCTTGCGTGCACCGGGGGCGTCCCCCTCCCAGATTGCGAAGCAATATGAGAGAGGGGTGAAGGCGCGAAGCGCCTCAGGGGGGCTTCACTTCACACCAGGGCCTTGCTGAAGGTGGCCAAGAGGCGTGCCCAGGCGCGGTCGGCCTGGGCGGCGTCGTAAACGCGGGTGTCGGGCGGGCACCAGCCATGGGCGGCCGGGTAGACCTCGACCTCGGCCTGCAGCTTGGCGCCTTCGAATGCGGTGCGCAGGCTGGTCTTGGACTCGGGGTCTTTGGTGTCGTCGTTCTCGGCAATCGCAATCAGGTACTGCGCCTTGGTCTGCGCCACCAGGCGGTGGGGGCTGTCAGGCGCGGGCGTGACCATGGCGGCGCCATGGAAGCTGGCCACCGCACCCACACGGCCCGACGCCACCAGGGCCGTGCGCACCGCAATTGGCCCGCCCATGCAGTAGCCGGTGGTGCCGATCTTGCGCGCCTTGTCCACCTCGGCCTGGGCATCGAGCCAGGCCACGAAGGTCTTGCCGTCGCTCAGGTGCATGGCGGGGGTCAGGGCCTGCATCAGGGGTAACACCTCGGCAATCGGCGTCTGGCCGCCCTGGGGAGCCGTTGGCGCCTTCTTCTGCCGGTAGAAGGGGTTGACTACGAGCACGCTGTAGCCCGACTCGGCCAGGCGCTTGCCCATCTGGCGGAAGGCCGGGCGCAGGCCGAACACGTCGGGCCACACCAGCACCCCGGGGGCAGGGCCCGATGTGGGTGCGACGAAGTAGGCATCGCAGGCTCCATCCGGTGTGGTGATGGTCACGTCACGCTCGGCCACCGCTGCAGCATTGGCCACCGCGGGCAGGGCGGTCAGCAGGCCGGCCGATGCAGCCCACGCAGCAAAGTCGCGGCGGGTGTACTTGTGGAGATCGTCATGGTCATTTGAATCGCACATGGTGGTCCAGCTCCTTTTCGGTCAAAACAAACAGTTGCGGCAGGGCGTGCCATGGTACGTGACAAACATGAATGCTGCAGGCTCTTTGGTGCCGTGGTGCGCTGGGTTGCCTGCGGTTGCTCTGGTGCCTTAAGGGCGGCCCAAAGCACCCACAAGCTGCATGGCAAACGCGAAATGGGTCGATTCAGGAGCTGCGTTTACGATGGCTGCGAGGGAGTTTTCGAGCCATAAAAAATACACCATGAGAGACCACCGCCACCCCGAAAGCCTGGCCCCTGCGCTGCCAGCTGCCCATGCAACGAGCGCAGCCACATCCGGAAGCACCGCCCGCGCAACCGATGCGCCAGCACAGCGCCGCCGCAGCCGCGAGGAGCTGGCCGCCGCCCAGCAGCGTGCCCAGTCGCGCGTGCAGAGCGAGGTGCAAAAGCAAAAGGATCGGGAGCGCCGCGCGCGGATGCGGCAGGCCCAGCGGCGGCGCGAGCAGCAACTGCAGCAGCCTGCCCTGCGTCTGTTCGTGCCTTACAAGCTGGCCATGGTCTTCGTGGCCATGCTCGTCTTCGCCTTTGGCGGTGCGGTCTTCGAGATGATGCGGGGCGACCATTTCCTCGTCTCAGGCCATGCCAGCCTGCGCGCTGCCACGCCCTGGCTGGTGCTGGCCGCGGCGCCACTGTGCTACTGGGCACTGTGTCGCACGGAAGTGCTGGGGCCCTGGTGGGTGCGGCAGATGCCTACCTGGTTCTTTCGGCAGATGGTCGTGTACCCCATTGCAGCCTTGCTGGCTGCCGCAGCGCTGGGGGCCGCTCCCTGGGGCTGGGCCGCATACCTCGGCGAGCTGGTGGGCAAGCCAGCTCGCGTGGAGGCCCGCGTGGTGTCGGTGGAGCCACCGCAGATATCCAGCAGCTGCAATCAATACGCCCGCTTGGAATTTCGCGGCAGCACGGGCCGGGTGTGCGTGAACACCGCCTTGTCGGGCGTGATGCCGCGTGCCGGCGATGCCGTGGTTGTGTCGGGGCTCGTGTCGCGCTGGGGGCTGCATGTAGGGGCGGTGCATGCCAGGTGAGGCCAGGGGGCGAAGGCGCAGGCAGACCCCCGAGGAACTGGCGGCCATACAGCGGCGCTCTGAAGCGCGGGTGTTGGGCGAGGTTCGCAAAGGCATGGGGGCCATCCAGCCGCTGCGGGCGCGGTACCTGCGGCTGGCCCGGCTTGAGCGGGAGCAGGAGCGCGCCAGGGTCTTGCTGCCCCACTGGGTCGCCATTCCCGCGGTAGCGGCGCTCGTCTTCGTGTGCGGTGGCGTCTATTTTGAGTGGGCCATGGGCGGGGGATTCCTGTTCTTCGGCCACGCTGCTCTGCGTGTGGAGGCTCGGATGCTTTCCATCGATGTGCTGCGCATCCATGCCCGCTGCGGTCAGCATGCCCGCCTGGAATTCCAAGGTGCGGTTGCGCGCATCTGCGTGGAAGAGCGCCTGGCCGCGAAGGCTCCCAAAGCCGGGGATGCGGTGGCGGTGTATGGCCGTGGTTCACGGCTGGGCTTGTATGTGCGGGAGATCCATGCCAAGTGAGCGCACGGATTTCCGTCTGCCGGCCAGCAGTCGGATGGGCGATGGTCCCCATGGCGCACCAACTGGTGCCGGTGCGGGCGATGTGGCCGACCCGCCTGGAATGGAGCCCGCAAGGCCTGGGCCAAGGGTGAACCCGGACGAACAGGAGGCGGCCCGCATCGAGGCGCGCTTGTTGGCGATTGGCGAGGCCCAGGTGCGCGAGATGAAGGCACGGGAGGCGGCCCGCAAGAATCGCAGGCCCTGGAACTTCGATGCGCCGGCCAAAGCGCCCAGGCGCTGGATGGTGCCGCGCAAGTACCGGATTTTGGTGCTGCTGGCCGTTGCCTACCCGGTGATCGGCACAGTCCTCGGGCTGGGCCTGGCACAACGATTCATGTGGTTTGGCGAGGTCGCATACGGTCCGCTGGCGTGGCGGCTTTTTCTCGGATTGCTGCCAGTGTTTGCAGCCCTGTGGTTCATTGCGATGCGGATGGAGCAGGCGCACGAACCCCGTGCGCGCAGCTGGGTCGGGCGTTGGCTGTTTGCGTACCCCGCATCGGTGGGGCTCAGTGCCTGCATGGTGGCCACGGCGCCCTGGGGCTGGGCCGCGCTGCTGGGGTGGACCTTGGGTTCGCTTGCCCGCGTGGAGGTGCAGGTGGCGTCCGTCGAGCAGCGTTACTCACGCCGGGGGTGCAGCCATATTGCGGCATTCGAGCTGCGGGGTGCGACTTCTTCCGGGATCTGCCTGCACCGGCGCCTGGAGGGCACCATGCCGCCGGCTGGTGGCACGGTTGAAGTGTCTGGGAAGTTGTCCTGGCTGGGGTTGTATGTGGAGCAGGTGCATGGACGGTGAGTTCACTGCGGGTGGCTGAGCGCTCGCGCCTTTCAGCGCTCGACGGCGCTGCCAGGGCCTTGCACCATGGTTGGTGTCATCCACCCCCGTGGGCGCGCCGTCGGTGTGGCGGTGTCCTGCAAAGGCCCTGCTGGTTGCGCTCGATACTCCGTGTGTTGTGCATCCACGCCGAGCGGGCCGGCGGGGCCGCATTCGCGGATCCGCCGGACGCGGGGCCTGATCGATCCGGCGTGGCGTTGTGAGGGCAGGCCCTCAGGACGATTCCGTCACTTTCACTTTTACGTTGGCCCGCACCTGTCCTGCCTCGCCGCCGATGGTGAAGTACAGCACCACCTCCACCTCCTCGCCGCCGCGGATCAGCGTGGCGGGGCAACCCCAGGCCCTGCCCACGTAGGTGCCAGGTGCCACAGGGGATCTGCTCTCCTCGCGGAGGTTCGGTACATCGACGTAGGTGTCGCCCTTGAGCAGCCGGACCGAGGTCGGCATGAATCCCGCGGGCAGGGTGTTGCCCGCGGTGGCCTTCAACTCGTACCCGACGGACAGGTTGTTGCAGCCGGTGCGATGGGCCCCGGGAAAGAAATCCACGTTGACCTGCGTCTGCAGCAGTTGCAGCGTGGTGTTGATGGGGGGCGTCACGGGCTGCGAGGCGCGCACTTGCTGCGCCCACTGGGCCAGGCGGCCCAGGTCGCGCAACTGGCCGCCACTGTCGGGGCCCAGGTACATCAGGTGCGGCGTGCCGTGGCCATTGACCGCGAGATAAGTGTTGCCAGGGTAGGCGCGGACCAGGTAGTTGCGGATGCCGTTGAAGATGAACGGAATGTTGAACTGGGGTGGGAAGGTCCGTGGCAGGCTGGCCTCTGCCCAGTCCAGCACCTGGTTTGCATCGGCCAGCGGGCCAAGTCCCAACACAGCATAGGGCGTGGCGGACGCCCCATTGAAGCAGGCCGCGAGATTGGTGCTGGGGTAGCTGTACTGCACACCCGGGTAGTAGGCCCCCACGGTATCGCAAAGGCCATCGCCACGGCCGATGCCGATGCCCCAGCAGTTGATGTAGCCGCCATCGAGCACTGCGCAGGCATGCGTTGCGCCTGCACTGACGGAGATGGCATCGGCGACGCCCAGCACCTTGCCGGTTTCCGGTGTGGCGGATTCCCGGTGGTAGCCTATGCCCAGCTGCATGCTGGCATTGCTACCCCAGCACTTCACGGTTCCATCGGCGAGCCCGGCGCAGGTATAGCCCGGCCCCACGGCAACGGCCTTGGCCGCGCCGCCCAGGCCCGGCACATCCACCGGCGTGCTCACCGGCGTGGCACTGGCCGGCGTGCCCAGCTCTCCCTTGGCATTGCTGCCCCAGCAGGCGATGGCGCCGGTCTTGCGCAGCACGCAGGCGTGGCCGTCGAAAAGGGCCACGTCCACCGCGTCGCCGATGCCCGGCACCCGGGTGCCCGTGCCAGGGGCCGGGGCCATGCCACCCGGCGCTGTGAGCTGCGGGGTGCCGCTGCCGTAGCACCACACGCTGCCATCGCGCTTGACCCCGCAGGTGCTGCCGTTGCCGGCGGCCACGCGGGCCACTTCGTACAAGCCCTCCACGTAGGTGGCCTGCGCTGATGGCGTAGCGTTCACCGGTGCGGCGCGCTGGCCTCGGCTGCCGTCGCCCCAGCAGTACACCACTGCCTGGCTGAGCGCGCACCCATGGGTGGCGCCCACGGCCAGTTGGTTGGCCTGCCGCACCCCGGCGATGGCCTGGCCTGGTGTGTCTGCCGTGGCGGGGCCGAACGAGAGGCTGCCCATGTCGCCCCAGCAGCTCACGGTTTCGTCCTTGCGCAGTGCGCAGTTGAAGCCCTTGCCCGCGCGCAGGTCGGCAATGCCCGCGGTGCTGGTCTTGGCCAGTGGCACGGCGCCCCAGCACTGGGCCACCCAGTCGTTGGAGACGGAGCACGAAGTGTCGTACCCCGTGCTGAGCGTAGTGGCCCGGGCAGGCGCAGCGGCCAGAAGCAGCAGGCCGGCGAGCAGGACCCCAAGCCAGAGGAGGGGAGCTGGAACAGTGTTGCGCATGCGGCCGTTCTATCAGTTTCGCTGCCGTATGCACACACAAAAAACACCTGGTCACGAATGGCCTGGCGCCCGCGCGCGGCACAATGCCGACCGGAATTTCCGTCTGCAACCCCTTCAATCCAGACTGTCCATGACGACCGAGCCTGTGCGCTGCCAACTGGTCATCCAGTTCCCCGATAGCTACTTCACCTCGCTGGACGAGGTACATGCCTTTGAAGACCGCCTGATCGCCTGCATGCCCAAGACCTGCGACGTGGATGGGCACGATGTGGGTTCGGGCACCGTCAACTTCTTCATCTACACCGGCTATCCCAATGCGGCCTTTCTGACTTTCCGGAAGTATCTGGGCACGAACAAGGTGGAGAAGAAAGTGCGGGTGGCGTTCCGCGAAGCCACGGGCGAGGACTTCACCAACCTCTGGCCCAAAAGGGATCCGCGGCCCTTCCACTACTCCTACGACTGAGCTTGCACCGGCCCTTGCGCGCAGCGGATCGAGGGCGCACCCGCATCCCATTGCTGCACCCCATGCACGGTTGAACTGCAGCCAGCCTGATTGCTGGCGCGGGCGCGCATGCCTACGCTTGGCCGGGTCTCCAACCCAAAGAAGCAGGAAAGCCCGCATGGCACAGCCGCAGCAACAACAAGTCGTCCTTCACGCAATCGGTGCCCCCGAGGTGATGCACCTTGAATCAGCCGAGAGAGAGGCCCCCGGCCCCGGCGAGGTCTGGCTCGTCCAGGCTGCCATTGGCGTGAACCCGCTCGATGTGAGCCAGCGCAAGGGCGCGGTGCGCATTGCCTTGCCCTCGGGCCTGGGGCTCGAAGGGGCGGGCACGGTGGCGGCCGTTGGCGCCGGTGTGACCAACGTCGCCGTGGGCGACCGCGTGGCCTATGCCACGGGGCCGCTGGGGGCGTACGCCAGCGCGCGGCGCTTTCCGGCCGACCGGCTGGTGAAGCTGCCGCATGCGTTGTCGTTCGACGATGCGGCGGCCGTGCTGTTCAAGGGCATCACGGTGCAGTATCTGCTCAAGACGACATACGCGGTCGGGCCGGGCACGCGCATCGTGCTCTACGGGGCTGCGGGCGGGCTGGGCCAGATCATGGCCGCCTGGGCGCGGCACCTGGGGGCTGTGGTCATCGGCGTGGTGTCCAGGGCCGAGAGCGTGGAGCGCGCGCGGGCCGCAGGCTGCCACGAGGTCTTCGTGTTCGACCCGGCCACACTGGCAGCGCAGGTGAGGCAGGCCACAGAGGGGCAGGGCGCCGACGTGGTGTACGACCCCATCGGCCGCGTGTCGCTCGAGGCCTCGCTCGACAGCCTGCGCCCGCGCGGCTTGTTCGTGTCCTTCGGCGCGCTGTCGGGCGCGCCCGCGCCCATCGACATGGGCACGCTCAATGCCAAGGGCTCGCTGTTCGCCACGCGGCCCTCGCTGGCGGCCCACACCGCCACGGCGGCCGAGTACCAGGAGCGGGCGCGCGATGTGCTCGATGCGGTCGCGGCCGGCGTCATCCGGCCGCAGGTCTGGCGCCGCTACCCGCTGGCCGAGGTGGCGGCGGCGCATGCGGACCTGGAGCAAGGGCGATCCCAAGGCGCGATTGTCCTGGTGCCCTGAAAAAATGGGCAGGGCCATGGCGTACAGTCCCCCTGACTGCTTTGCGATTGCCCCATGGACCTGCTCGACAGCCAACACGCCGATGAACTTGCCACGCTGCTCGCGCTGCACGCCGAGGGCTCGTTCGCGGCCGCGGGCCGGGCGCTGAACAAGCACCCCTCGGTGCTGTCCAAGCGCCTGGCTGCACTGGAGGCGCGCCTGGGCGTGCGCCTGGTGGAGCGCACCACGCGCCAGCTGCGCTTTACCGACGATGGCCTGCGCCTGGTCGAGAAGGTGCGCCATGCCGCATTGCTCATCGCCGAGGCCGAGAAAGAGGCGGCTCAGGGCGCACGCGAGGTGCGCGGGCGGCTGCGCCTGTCCATGCCCGCCGCCATGGGCCGGCGCTGGCTCAGCCCCATGGTGGCGGGCTTTGCCATGGCCCACCCCGAGGTGGTGGTGGAGGTGGAGTACGCCGAGCGGTTCGTCGACATCGTGGCCGAGCATTTCGACGCGGCCGTGCGCATCGGCGAGCTCGAAGACAGCCGCCTGGTCGCCACACGGCTGTGCGAGCACCGGCGCATTCTGTGCGCGGCGCCGGCCTACCTGCAGCGCCATGGCACGCCGCAGGTGCCGGCCGACCTGGCGCAGCACAACTGCCTGGGCTTCACGGGGTTGCGCTCGTACCCCGAATGGCGCCTGACGCGCGATGGCGTGACCGAATCGGTGCAGATCCAGGGCACCCTCATCAGCAACGACAACGAGGCCCTGCTGGCCGCCGCGCGCCTGGGCCTGGGCATCATGGCTGCGGGCGACTGGCTGGTCAGCCCCGACATTGCCGCAGGCCACCTGCTGCCGGTGCTTGCACCCTGGGGGCTCAATGCGCATGCCGGCATCTACCTGGTGCGGCCCTCGGGGCGCTTCAGCACAGCGGCCATGGCGGCGTTCAAGGCTTGGATGGTGGGGCAGTTCGCGCAGGGCGCGCCGTGGCGGTTGTGATGAATACCCCACGGAGCAACGACTTCTCACACCCCTGCTCCGGGCCGTGGGCAATACTCGGCGGCATGAAAGCAATTCTGTTCGGCCTGGCGGTGTCGACCGCGGCGCTGGCTGCGGTGGCGCAGCCGGCGGCTGGCCCGCGCGACCAGCCCATCGAGGCGCGCGGCCCGCTGGGCCCGCTCAAGGGCAGCCTGCTGGCCCCTGCCAAGGCGGGCGCGCCTGTGGTGCTCATCGTGCCCGGCTCGGGCCCCACGGACCGCAATGGCAACAACCCCCTGGGCGTGAACGCCGCCACCTACCGGTTGCTGGCGCAGGACCTGGCGGCCAAAGGCATTGCCACCGCGCGCATCGACAAGCGCGGCATGTTCGAGAGCAGCAAGGCCGTGGCCGATGCCAACGCCGTCACCGTCCCCGACTACGTGGCCGACGTGCACAACTGGGTGGGCGCCATCCGCCGCAGCACCGGCGTGCCCTGCGTCTGGGTGCTGGGCCACAGCGAAGGCGGCCTGGTGGCGCTGGCGGCGGCGCAGGGTGGCGATGCCGCCAGTGGCCTGTGTGGCCTGGTCCTGGCGGCCGCGCCTGGCCGGCCCCTGGGCCAGGTGCTGCGCGACCAACTGCGTGCCAACCCCGCCAACGCCCCCATCCTGGACCAGGCGCTGGCCGCCATCACCCGGCTCGAAGGCGGCGCCCGCGTGGACCCGGCCAGCCTGCACCCCGCCTTGCATCCGCTGTTCAACGAGGCGGTGCAGGGCTTTCTGATCAGCGCCTTTGCGCAAGACCCTGCCAAGCTCATCGCCGCCGCCAAAGTGCCCGTGCTGGTGCTCCAGGGCGAACGGGACCTGCAGGTGCCTGCGCAGGACGCGCGCCTGCTCGCCAAAGCCCAGCCCGCCGCCCAGCTGGTGCTGCTGCCCGACACCAACCACGTGCTCAAGGCCGTGCCCACCGACGATGCGGCCGCCAACCTGGCCACCTATGCCAACCCCGGCCAGCCGCTGGCGCCGGGCGTGGTGGATGCGGTCGTGCGCTTCGTCACTGCGCCGGGCAAGGCCCGGCCTTGACGGGCCGCACCAAGGAGACCATCCCATGGGTGTAAGCAACAGCCCCACCTGGAAGCAACTCGAAGACCGCTGGGACCAGGGCTTCGACACGCTGATGCGCGAAGAACAGGAAGCGATCGCGTTGTGGTGGCTGGAGGCCGAAACCATGAACGGCACCCTCAACCAGTTCTACTGGAACAACGCCGGCGACATGGCCCTGCTGGCACGCGATGGCCTGCGCAGCCTGGGCATGCTCATCACGCTGGCGGCGCTGGAATCCACGCTGGCCCACTTCGGCGATACCTACCCGCTCGACCGTGACGCACGCATGGCCATGCTGGAGGTAATCGAGGCGCAGCATGGCACGGACGTGTTCACGCCCGCGTCGCGCGTCATCCAGGATCTGCCCGAGGATTTCGTACAGGCTGCGGTGGACCGGTTGGCTGTGCTGTATGCGAGGGGCGTGTTGTAACGATCAGGCGGGCTTGCCACGTCCTTGCGCCAAACATGATGTGCCCGGTCTGGCCAACCGGCCGCGTCCCGCGTGACGACGACGGGAGTCGTCCGCGCTCGGCATGCTGTCCGACACCGCTCGGAGCAAGGCTTTCCTAGCATGCCCTGACCGGATTGCGCCCATGACCTGCATGGGCTGCCAAGGAGCATGCCCGAAATGAACCACGCTGCAGACAACAAGCACCGCCTCCAGGGCGACGGCGGGGGGCCGTGTACACCCCCGTGCGCCACCGGCGGCTGGATCTCGATGGCCTGGAGGTCTTCTACCGCGAGTGCGGGCCGCCCGATGCGCCGCTGGTGCTGCTGCCGCATGGGTATCCGTGCTCGTCGTTCGAGTTCCGCAACCTGATGCCGCTGCTGGGAGACCGGTGGCGCCTGCTGGCGCCGGATTTTCCGGCCAGCGGATTCAGCGCCACGCCTGCGGATTTCGACTACAGCTTCGGCGGGTTCGCGAGCTTTCTGGAGCAGTTCCTGGACGGGGTGGGGGTGGCCCGGGACCAGCGCTTTGCGCTGTACCTGCACGATTTCGGCACCTGGATCGGGCTGCAGACGGCCATGCGCCGGCCCGGGCAACTGGCCGCCCTGATCGTGCAGAACGGCGACATCTACGAGGATGCGCTGGGGGACAAGTACGAGGCCCTGCTCAAGGTGCTGGCCCTGCCCGAGGCACGGGCACTGCAGTCACTGCGCAGCGGCATGACCCGAGAGGAATGGGAGCGCGAGTTCATGAACGGCGTGCCCGAGGATGGCGAGCACGCGGCGCGTATGCCGCCCGAGCTGCTGGCATTGCATTGGCAACTGGCGACCGAAGAGCGCAAGGATATCCAGGCGCGCGTGATCCTGGGGTGGAAGGAGAACTTCGCATGGTTCCCGCGCTACCAGGCCTGGCTGTGCGAACACCGGCCGCCCGCGCTGATCACCTGGGGCACGCGCGATGGCTACATGCCCGAGAAGTCCGCCCGGGCGTGGCTGCGCGATGTGCCCGATGCCGAGCTGGACTTGCATGGCGATGGGGGCCATTGGTTGCTGGAGACGCATCTGCCGCAGGTGGCTGCGCGCGTGCGGGACTTCCTGGGGCGGCACCACGCGCGCCCCGGGGAGGCGGAGGCGCGATAGGCAGCGCGGCCCGCCAGGGCGGCTCAAGCCTTCACTTCGACCACCTGTTCGAAGCCGCCGAAGATCATGCGTTTGCCATCGAAGGGCATGGGTGGGTTGTCGGGGTTGGATGGGTCCATGCGTGGGTCTTCCATCATCTTCTTCATGCCCGCGTCGCGCGTGGCCTTGTCAGGCCATTCGACCCACGAAAAGGCCACTGTCTCCTCGGCCGTGGCCTGAACCGCGCGGCGGAAATCGGTGAGCTTGCCGTCCGGGACATCATCGCCCCAGCCCTCGATCACACGGATGGCGCCCAGCTCGATGAAGATCGGGTCGAACTGGCGCGCGTGCTCGATGAACTTCTGCTTGTTGGCCGTGGGAACCGCGATCACGAAACCATCGATGTAAGACATGCTTGACTCCTGTGGGTTGACCATTCGCGTGGTTCTGGCTGCTTGCCAGCATTGCGCAGTATCGGCCCGAACCCGGCATGTACCACCGATCTACCCAGTGCCCTCTAGGGCTTTGGGCAAAGCTGCCGGTCTGCGCTGAAGTTCACGAAGTGGGGCTTGGCCTCTTCGAACTTGAGGTAGAGCTTCATGTCCCCTTGCTTTTCCGTGTTGAGCATGAATGCCAGGTAGCCATCGATGGTGGCCTGCATGCCCTTCACCAGCTCGGTCTTGCCTGCGGACAGGCAGGGCGGGACAATGAGATTTTCCGCCTCGCGCTTGATCGCCTGCATGGTGGCCACGGGCATGGACAGGGCAATTCGCGATGTCGTTCCTGCTACCGTGCTGGCGTCCTGCCAACGGACGTAAAGATCGTCAACGGCCTTGAGCGCCAGGGCCAGGGCGTCCTTTGTCTTGGCTTCTTCCTGGGCTTTTTCCAATGCGGCGCGTTCTGCATCTGCGCGCGCCTGCTGTTGCTTGAGCTCAGCCTCCTTGGCGGCAGCCGCCGCACGCTGAGCGGCTTCCAGGGCAGCAGTCTTGCGCGCCTCATTCTTGTAGATGGCGGCCCCAATCGCCAGCACCAGTACGGCCAGAACGACCAACAGCACCCTTCCCCCCTCGCGTCCACGTCCCATCTCTTTCCCTCCTTGTTGGATCTGGAAGGGATTATCTGTGCAGCTGCTTGTGTCCCGTTTGCGAAATTTGGCACTCGCAAACCATCGTGGCGGCCGAGGGCAGAAGTTCAAGGCTGTTCACAGCTGTGACCTCAACGTCGGCGGCCACAGGGTCTATTTGCGATCCCCATACGGCGCCACGATTTTTCGCCATGTGCTGCCGTCGAAGGTCGACACCGACCACAGGTCCGCCACCACCAGCAGGCCGTCGTGCGCATCCATGTGGCCGGATGCGAGCACCGTCCTGCCTTCGTGCTCCGGTGCCACCAGTTCGTGCCCGTTCCAGACGCGCAACTGGTAGTCCGACGCCAGCCACAACTGGCCGCCAAACCAGCGCGCGTCGTTCCACAACACGCTGGACCCGCGCCGCTCCAGCAGGCGCCAGGTGGAGTGCTGGCCCGCCCACAGCGAGCCCCCTTCGCCCGTGATGTAGACCGTGCCATCGCCGGCACAGGTCACCGTTTCCAGGTGCTCGTCGCTCGGAAACTGCATCTGCCGCCAGGCGCTGCCGTTGAAGTGCCACACGTCCCCGTGGCCGCCCACGGCGTACATGTCCGTTTCGGAAAACGCGTCCAGGTCATGGAAGCCTGCCGCCTGCAGCGATGCTTCGTCCAGGGACATGGGAATGCCCTCGATGCGCGACCAGCGGCCCACCGCCTCGCGCCGGTACAACTGGCGGGCGATGCCCACGGAATACGTGGTGCCGAAAAGGCACTTGAGGCGGTGTGTCGCCGGCCGTGCCCCGGGGGCGATCTGTTCCATGGGGCCGTTGTTACCGCCGCCGAAAGGCCATACGTCGCCATCGCGCCCCATGGCCGTCACCATGCCCCCCGGTCGCTCGAACGGCGCGCGGCTCACGCCCAGGCGTGGGTAGCCAAAGCCCTCCAGCTCCTGGTAGCCCACGTTGTCGTCTTCGGGGTCCGACAGAAAGATCGACGCGATGCGCGTGGGGATCTGGCCGTCCATCAGGTGGGTGGCCTCTTCGTGCGGTATGGCCTTGCGCGCCAGCGTCTGCAGCGTGTCGCGGTCGCGGATGGCCACGCCGGTGATTTCATAGCCCTGGTAGACGTCCTGCCAGGCGGACTCGTTGAGTACGGGGTTCATGCGGTGCGGCGCCCGGGCATCATGGCAGCGGGGGTGGCGAGGTGGTCCATGGTCGAGATCATCGCCGATGGCGGTGTGGCGCATGCAAAGGCGATGGGCTTCATCACCTGGGATAGACGCTGGCGCCTAGTGTTCTGTCCCGTAAATACGTGCCAAAAGTAAAACCGATGGATTTCGCGGCAGGGCGAGGCGCAAACCGCAGCGATAGCTGTAGCTATCGCGAGGATTTGCAACGCGGCCCTGGCGTGAAAGACGCGGTTTTATTGGCATTTATTTGCGGGACAGGACACTAGGCACTCCGCGCCCGCGCAGGGTGCTGCGCCAGCTGAATCCGGTCTTCCAGCGTGGAGAACACCAGGGCGAACGCCATGCCCACCAGGACACCGAGCACGGTGTCCAGCACGCGCCCCGGTGTACCAGGCAACATGTGAAGCTTCCTCCAATGGCCAGGATCGGGTAGTGGTGAGGGGCTGTTCGCGCTGCCCAGCGCAGCGTGCAGGCCCATGGCTACTACCGTGGGGAGGGCACCGGCACTCCATGATCGATGGGGCCTGCCGCCGTTCGTCGTGTGGATAGGGGTGCGCGACAGGCACGTCGCTTGTTCAACTTCACAGGAGCAAGCCATGTCTTACATCGATGGTTTTGTGATCGCAGTCCCCACCGCCAACAAGCAGAAGTTCATCGCGCACGCGCGCCAGTTCGACCCGATCTTCATCGAGCTGGGCGCCATCCGCGTGATCGAGGGCTGGGGCGATGATGTCCCTGACGGCAAACTCACCGACTTCCGCCGCGCCGTCCAGGCCACGGCCGAGGAAACCGTGGCCTTTTCGTGGGTCGAGTGGCCGGACAAGGCCACCCGCGACGCGGGCATGAAGAAGATGGTGGAAGACCCGCGCATGGACCCTGCCAACCCCGGCAACCCACCCATGCCTTTTGACGGCAAGCGCATGATCTTCGGTGGCTTCGAGCAGGTGGTCGAAGTGAAGGCTTGACCACCTTGCAGACTCAGCCCGCAGCGCTGCGCAGCGCCTGCTCCACATCCGCCGCCAGCAGCTCAGCCCCCTCGGCGCCAATGGCCAGGCGCACGATGCCCTGCGTGACCTTGCAATACGCCCGCCGGGCCTGCTCGGCCTCGGGGTAGTACCCGGCCAGGCTGTGCACGCCGCCCCAGCTGGCGCCGATGCGAAAGACCTGGAGCGCGTCGAAGAACTGGTGCACCTGCTCCATGGATTGCAGCCGGGGCACGAAGGACAGCACGCACCCGCCGGCCTGAAAGGACGCGGCCCAGCGTGCATGCCCTTCGTCGCCGGGGCGGGGCGGGAACATGACGCGCTCCACATGGGGATTGTTCGCCAGCCGCTCGGCCACGGCCAGGGCCGATGCGCACTGGTGGGCATAACGCAGTGCCAAGGTGTCCAGCCCGCGCAGCACGAGAAAGCAGTCGTCGGGACCCACGGCCTGGCCGAGCACGCTCTGGGCGGTGCGCAGCTTTTCATACAGGCCGCGGTTGTCGGTGGCGATGGCGCCCAGCAGCAGGTCCGAATGGCCGCCGAACAGCTTGGATGCCGCCTCCACTACGATGTCGATGCCCAAGGGCACGCCCTGCAAGCCTAGCGGCGAGGCCCAGCTGTTGTCGAGCACGGTGGTGATGCCGGCCGCCCGCGCGGCGCGCACGATGGCCGGCAGGTCCTGCATCTCCATGGTCAACGAGCCGGGCGATTCCAGAAAGATGAGTTTGGTGTTCGGCTTGAAGCGCTCGGCCAGCTCCGCGCCCGCGCAGGGGTCGAAGGTTTCGCACGCCACGCCAAAGCGCTGCAGGTAGTCGCTGGCAACGCTGCGCAGCGGGCCGTAGGCCGAGTCGGCGATGAGCACGTGGTCGCCGGCGCCCAGCAGCGCCAGCGCCACCTGGCACAGCGCGGACTGGCCCGAGGGCGTGACGATGCAGTGGCTGGCGCCTTCGAGCCGGGCGATGCGCTCTTCGAGCATGCGCGTGGTCGGCGTGCCCATGATGCCGTAGGTGTAGCCGTCGAACAGGCGCTCCTTGCGCGTGGTGAAGTCGGCAATGTTGTCGAACAGCACGGTGGATGCGCGCCACACGGCGGGGGAGAGGCTCTGGAAGCCTTCGGTGTGCTTGCCGGTTGCTGGATTGGTGTCTTTCATGTGTTTGTCTGTGTTCATTCAGGCTTGATGCCGAGGTCGGATACCACCTTGGCCCACTTCGCAGCCTCGGCGCGGATGAAGGCCATGGTGTCGTCCGGCGCCTTGCTGCGCAGGTTGATGGCCAGGCTGGAGATGCGGGACTGCACCTGCTTGTCCGCGAGCGCCTTGGTGGTGGAGGTGTACAGCCGGTCGACGATGGGCCGGGGCGTCCTGGCCGGCACGACCAGCGCCCACCACTGCCCGAAGTCCAGCGTGGACAGGCGCAGCTCGCTCGCGGCAGGGACCTGGGGCAGTTGCGCGATGCGCCAGCTGCCGGTGACCATGAGCGGCACGATCTTGCCCGCGCCCAGCAGGCTGCTGGCGCTGGCCAGCGTGCAGAAGTGGCCCGCGACCAGGCCGGCTGCGATGTCGGTGAGGGCCGGGGCCGAGCCCTTGTAGGGGATCAGGTCAAAGGGGACTTTGAGCTCCTTGGCGAACAGGCCTGCCGTCAGGTGGCTGATGCTGCCGTTGCCGCTGGTGGCCAGGGTGAAAGGGTCGGCGGCCTTGCGCGCGTCGGCCAGGAAGTTCTGGAACTGCCCCTCCTTGTACTTCTGCGCATTGACGAAAAGCACCAGCGGCGAATCGCCCAGCAACGAGACGGCGGCCGTGTCGTTCATGAGGTCGTAGGACACCTTCTGGAAAACCGAGGGCGCAATCGCGTGCGCCAGCTCGATCACCGAGGCCGTGTACCCGTCGGCTGCCGACTTGGCCATCGCATCCACACCCAGGCGGCCCGATGCGCCGGGCCGGTTGTCCACCACCACGGGCTTGCCCAGCAGATCGCCCAGGTTCTGCCCGACCGCGCGGGCCAGCACATCGGTGCTGCCGCCGGCCGACCAGGGCACGATCAGCTTGACAGGTTTGTCGGGATAAACCGGGTCTGCCCAGGATTTGGTCAGTGGGGCCAGGGAGCCCACGGCGGCACCGGCCATACCCAGCAAGGTGCTGCGCCGATTCAAGGATTGAATATTATTCATGGGATACACCACGCCTATTGGATTGCATTTCAATAACCAGATCAATGATCGATATTCATCTGGGGCTTCGGTGCTGACTCTAAAATCAGAGGTAATTACAATCAATGACTGAAATGCAGTCATTCATGTGCAAACCTGATAGGTGACCCATGAACTTTCGCCAAGTAGAAGCCTTTCGCGCCGTGATGGTCACCGGCTCGGCCTCGCGCGCGGCCGACCTGCTGCAGATCACCCAGCCGGCCATCAGCCGCAGCATCCTGGAGCTGGAGAAGCTTACGGGCTTTCCACTGTTCGACCGCATCCGCGGCCGGCTGGTGCCCACGGCCGAGGGGCAGCTGTTCTTTCGCGACGTGGAGAGCAGCTTCCAGGGGCTGGACCGGCTGCGCGTGAGCGCGGCGCGCATCCGCGACTTCGGCACGGGCGACATCCGCATGGCCAGCCTGGCGGCCATGGGCTCGACCCTGGTGCCGCATGCGCTGCGGCTGTTCCGCGAGCGGCATCCCTCGATGGCGGTGACCTTGCAGGTAGCGGCGTCGTCCTCCGTGCGCGAGCTGGTGATGGCCAGCCGCTTCGACGTGGGCCTGGCCGCTGACGAGATCGATGTCACGGGCCTGGAGCACCAGCTCTTTGCCACGCCCAAGGCGGTGTGCGCCATGCCGGCCGGGCACCCGCTGGCAGAGCGCGCGGTGGTCACCCCCGAAGACCTGGCCGGCGAGCCCTTCATTGCCCTGGCACCCGAGGACACTGTGCGCCGCAAGCTCGACAAGGTGTTCGAATCCAAGGGCGTGCGCCCCAAGGTGGTGGCTGAGACGCCCAATTCGTCCACCGTCTGCGCGCTGGCCATGGAGGGGCTGGGCGTGGGGCTGGTCAACCCCTATGCGGCCGACGGCTACGCCGCGCGCGGGGTGGTGTTCCGTCCGTTCTCGGCGGCGGTGCACTTTCGCACCCTGCTGATCTTTCGGCCGGATCTGCCCAAGTCGCGCATCGTGCGCGACTTGGCGGCCTGCCTGTTTGAGGCGCGCAACCTGCGGGCGGATCGGTTGGTGAACTGAAGCGCCTGCGCCGTCAGGCGCGGGCTGGGTATCAGGTTTGGTAATGGCAGATGCCATCGGCGTCATTGTTTTCATGGGGTTGCCGGCCGTACAGTGCCTGCACCCCTGATCGATACCTGTTTTTAAACACCTGGCGGCCTTTCAACGGCCGTGCTGCCGCATATTCGGGTGATTTTGTTTTTCGGCGCAATGGGTAATCGCATGGGGTGATTTTTGGATAACCCAGTTCCACAACGCATTATTTTCCCCTCATGATTCAACGACGCAATTTTCTCCAGGCCGCCGCATGGGGCGCAGGCTCCGTTTCCGCGATGGCGTTCGCCAAGGGCAACCGGCCCCGGGTCGGCGTGGTGGGCGCGGGCATCATCGGTGCCTCGGTTGCCGCCTACCTGGCCGATGCAGGGGCTGAGGTCATCGTCTTCGAGAAGGAGGCGCCGGCCTCGGGCGCCACCCGGGCGTCCCTGGCGTGGATCAACCCGAGTACCGTGAATGCCGACTACCGCGACCTGCGCCTGGCCAGCATGGTGGAGTGGCATCGCTTTCAGGAGCGCTTGCAGCTGGAGGTGACCTGGGGCGGCTCCATCAGCTGGAGCGACGATGCCCAGAAGGCCAAGAATCTGGACCAGCGCGAAGAGGTGCTGCGCACCGCCAGCGCCAACCCGCAGCATGTCACCGAGGCCGGCATCAAGGCGCTGAGCCCTTACCTCGAACCCGGCGAAACGAAAGCCGGCTTCTATCTGCCACAGGACGGGCACATCGACCCCGTGGCCACCACCCAAAAGATCCTGGCCTATGCCGTGGCCAAGGGTGCCCAGGTGCTCCACCCTTGCTCGGTGGAGGAGATCCGGCTCGACCGGGGCCAGGTCACCGGTGTGCGCACCAGCAAGGGTGATGTCCACCCGCTCGACTACCTGGTGTCGGCCTGCGGCACCGACACCTCGGCGCTGCTGGCGAAGGTGGGTGTGAAGATCGGCATGAACGCCGTGCCAGGGCTCAAAATTCACACGCACCCCATCGCCGCGACGACGCGCAAGGTGTACGACTTTTCCAGCGCGCTGGAATGGAAGCAGATGCCCAATGGCGAGGCTGTGGCCATCTACGTGGGCGGTCCGCCCAAGACGCCCACGCACGAACCGGTGTACGCGGGCGCGCTGCGCAGCCACCCTACGCAGGAACTGGCCACCATGCATGGCGAGAGCCTCAAGGCCAAGGTGGCCAGGTACTGGCCGACCCTCAAGGAGGCACGCGTCAAGGACGTGATCGTGGGCTACCGCCCCATGCCGCTGGACGGCCTGCCCATAGTCGGCAAGGTGCCGGGCGTCGCCGGCATGTACATGGTGGCCACCCACAGCGGCGTGACGCTGGCGCCCCTGCTGGGCAAATTCGCAGCGCAGGAGGTCCTCACCAGCGAGCGGCTGGCTGTGCTGGCCAAGTACCGGCCGGAACGGTTTCTGTGACCGTTGTGCTCAGAGCGGCTAACAAAACTCTTCTGGCGTTGTTGCCGCGTCTTGTCGTACTACCCGTACTGCCTGCGACGCAGTGCCTAGCCAGAACCGCTTCGCTGAGTTTTGTTATCCGCTCTCAGGTGCCATGCGCCCGCTCATGGTGGGCGGCGAGATGCAGGCGGTCTTCCAGCGTAGAGAACACCAGGGCGAACACCATGCCCACCAGGGCGCCGAGCCCGGTGTCCAGCACGCGCGCCAGGGGCATGCCGGCTGCGGCGCCGGGCGTGGCCAGCGAGGTCATGAGCAGGGCCATGGGTGTCACGAAGACCTGGCCCAGCGCGTAGTTGGCGCCGATCACCACCTCGGTGGCCAGCTGCAGCACGATCACGGCCGCCAGCAGGGGCCAGAAGCCGGGCTGCTGCGCCAGCACCAGCCAGGCCAGTGCCGCACCGGCCACGGTGCCCAGGGTGCGCTGCACGGCGCGGTGCATGGCGGTGTGCAAATGGCTGCCCTGCAGCACGGCCATGGCGCCGATGGCGGCCCAGGCCGGGTGCTGCCAGCCGGCGGCCAGGGCCAGCAGGCCGGCGCAGGCGGTGCACAGGGCAATGCGGGCAAATTGCAGCCACGGTGCCTGCACCAGGGGCGCTTGCGGTGGGGCTGCGGGCGCGGTGCGCAGCCAGTCGCTGGCGCGGCACACCGCAGCGGCTGCCGCCACG
Organism: Acidovorax sp. FW305-C-20-28; assembly: GCF_058783375.1. NCBI lineage: Bacteria > Pseudomonadati > Pseudomonadota > Betaproteobacteria > Burkholderiales > Comamonadaceae > Acidovorax > Acidovorax sp. FW305-C-20-28. Next base: position 71,602 of record NZ_JBYSYM010000026.1, read on the forward strand.
CCGGCCAGGGTGAAGAGCAGGCGTCCGGCCACCGCATGCCCACCATCCACCGGGCCCAGGGCGGCGCAGCCGGCAAACACAAAGATCACCGCGCCGGGCGGGCCCAGCTGCCAGCGCCCGGCCAGCCACGAGACCGTGCCCGCCAGCAGGCCCAGGCACAGCAGCAGCGCAACCGGGCTGGCGCCCGCCATGCCGGCCAGCGACATCACTGCGACCGCGCCAATCAGCAGCGCCCCCGCCCGCAGCACGGCGGGCAGGCGCTGGCCGGCCGGCGCAAAGCGCCCCAGCAGTGCCGCCAGCGCGCCCAGTGCCGCATAGCCCACCAGGTGCGCCCAGGGCGACAGGTGGGTGGCCCCCGCAGCGATCAGCACAGCCAGGCCGGTCTGCAGGCCCACCACGACGGCATTGCGCAGCGAGGGCAGGGGGCTGATGGCGCAGGCCTCGCGCAGGCGCGCCGGGGCCAACAGGCGCGGCAGGCTGGCCATGTGCGAGCTGTGGGCGGTGGAGGAAGTGGCGGTGGTGGTCTGCATGCTCATGCCTGCATTGCTATGCGCGCCTCGATGCGCTCGAAGGCGCGCAGCAGCGTCAATGCCTCTTGTTCGCCAATGTCGGCCAGCAGCTCCGACTCGATAGCCTGCAACTGCTTGCGCAAGGCGGCCACGGTGCGGCGGCCGGCGGCGGTCAGGTGCACCAGCTTCACGCGGCGGTCCTCGGGGTGGGGGCGGCGCTCGATCAGGCCGCGCTCCACCAAGATGTCGAGCAGCCGCACCAGGCTGGAGCCATCGAGCCCCACAGCCGCAGCCAGCGCGCTTTGCGAGACGCCGCTGTCGCTGCCCAGCTCGTGCAGGTGCATCAGCGGCGCCCAGGTGGCATCGCTCAGGCCGCTGGCCGACAGGCGCGCATCCAGCGCCTGGCGCCAGCGCCGGGCCAGGCCCACCAGGCGGATGCCGATGCGGTGGCGGGGATCGGAGAGGGCTTCTTTCATGGAGGTCGATTTTATCACAATCATTTGAATTCAAATAATTGTGATGCAATCAGAGTGGCCGGGCGAGGGCTGTTACCGTTGCATGCACTGGGGGATAGGGGGTGGGGCCTTCTCTTGGCCTATCATGTGATGAAGAGCAAGCCGCCCGGTGCCCCATCGGTCCTCGGCCCGCCAACCAGAACATTGAACCGGCGGCCTTCCGCCCAAGCCCGTCCATCCATGCCCTCTCTTTCGTCCCCTCCGGCCGCAACACCCTCCCACGCCTTTGTCCCCGAGACCCGCTTCGGCCTGTGGTTCCTGTCCACCGAGACCTGGCGCGTGCATGTGCTGCAGCGCGCCCTCAACGACCTGCAGGCCCTGGCGCCTGACCTGCCCAAGGGCGGGTCGGTGCTCGATATCGGCACCGGGCAAGGCCATTCGCTGCCCGAGCTGGCGCAGCGCTTTCGCCCCACGCAGATCCACGCCCTGGACCCCGAGCCCGACTTTGCCGAGCGCTGCGACGCCATGCGCCAGGCGGCCGGCGCCCCCGTCACCCTGCACCATGCGCATGCCGAGAAGATCCCGCTGCCCGATGCCTCGGTGGACCTGGTGCTGTGCCACCAGACCCTGCACCACATCGTGGACCAGCAGAGCGCGCTGGCCGAGGTCTTTCGCGTGCTCAAGCCCGGCGGCCACCTGCTGCTGGCCGAGAGCACGCGCGCCTACATCCACAGCTGGGTCATCCGCCTGCTGTTTCGCCACCCCATGCATGTGCAGCGCAGCGCGCCCGAGTTCCTGGCCATGCTGGGCGAGGCCGGCTTCGAGGTGAAGCCCGAGCAGGTGAGCACGCCCTACCTGTGGTGGAGCCGCAAGGACCTGGGCGCCTTCGAATGGCTGGGCTTTGGCGTGCCCAAGGTGCGCGAGGAAACCCTGCTCAACGCCGTCGCACGCAAGCCACTTTGAGGAGCCAAGCACCATGCAGATCAAACTCGCCAGCGTCCTGGTGGACGACCAGGAAAAGGCCCTGAAGTTCTACACCGAGCAACTGGGCTTTGTGAAGGACAAGGACATCCCCATGGGCACGTTCCGCTGGCTCACCGTCAACTCGCCCGACGGGGCCGAGGGCGTGGAGCTGGTGCTCGAACCCATGGCGTTTCCGCCTTCTGCCGTATACCAGCGCGCGCTGTTCGAGGCGGGCATTCCGGCCACGGCCTTCATCACCAAGGACCTGGCGGGCGACTACGCGCGCCTCAAGGCCAATGGGGTGCAGTTCCGGGGTGAGCCCATGCGCGCAGGGCCGATCACCATGGTGCTGTTCGAGGACACCTGCGGCAATCTGATCAATCTGGTGCAACCGGATGACTGAGCCCCGCGGGGCGCCAGCGGCCGATCCCGGGATCGACGCAGTGCTGGCCCTCTGCGACGCCGCTTACGACGAGGTGCGCCGCCTCGGCGCGGTGCACGACGAGGCGCGCATGCAGGACATCATCGACCGGCTGCATGTGCTGGCGCGGGTGTACGCCGATACGCCCATGGTGCCCAAGGCGCTGGCGGGCGTGCTATTCGACCTGTCCACGGCCTTGTACTCGGCGGCGGACACGACGGACGAGGCACGCTGCAAGGCCGCGTTTGCGTGGTTCGACGAATTTTGCGATGCCGCGCGGGGCGTGCTGAACTAGCTTGCCATCCGATGGGCTCAACCCAGCGCCCGGATCACCGCCGCATGCGCCATCGCCAGTTCGGGCGAGGTGTGGAAGTGGCGCTGGTAGTGGCTTGAAAAATCCGCCTCGGCCGATGCTTCCAGCTTGAGCATCTCGCGCACCCGGCCGGCCACCACCTCAGGGGCATCGCTGGCATCGGTGTTGCCGGGTTCCATGGCCTCATCGAGCATCACGATCAGGCGGCTCAGCGGTTCCAGCCAGCGCATCGACTCGGCGTAGGCCATGACCTGCAGGAACTCGCCGGCCGACTGGCGGCCGTGCAGCTTCTCGTAGTCGCGCCGCTCCAGCTCGATCAGGTGGCGGTGCAGGCCGAGCAGGGCAGTGCGCAGGGCGGCGCATCGTTCGGGGGTGGCGGTGGTCATTGCAAGTCTTTCAGTTGGGGCGTGGCGGTGCGGGGCATCTGCGCGCACGGTGCTGCGCATGATCGCATGCGCCGCATGGTCTGGCGCCGTTCAGATGGTGCCTACGCAGTTGCGGCCGTTCTCCTTGGCCTCGTACAGGGCCGCGTCCGCGCGCTGTATCAGCGCGACGGGCTGCATTTCGCGGTCGGGCACCACGGTGGCCACACCGATCGAGACGGTGAGCGGCGCATCGGCCATGGGCGCCACATGCGCGATGGCCATCTTTTCCACCGCGCGCCGCGCCTCGTCGGCCAGTGACCGGGCTCCGTCCGCCGAGGTGTTGGGCAGTATGACGGCGAATTCTTCGCCGCCGTAGCGTGCGGCCAGATCGCCGGGGCGCGAGAAGGACTGGGCGATGACCTGGGCCACGCTGCGCAGGGCGTCGTCGCCCATCACATGGCCGAAGTTGTCGTTGTAGAGCTTGAAGTAGTCGACGTCGATCATCAGGAGCGACAGGTCTTGCTGCTCGCGCCGCGCGCGCTTCCATTCGATGTCCAGGTACTCGTCGAAATGGCGGCGGTTGGACAGGCCGGTCAGGCCATCCATCTTCATGGCCTGTTGCAGCGCGAGGTTGCTCTCCAGCAGCTGTTGCTGGCTCAGGCGCAGGGCGCGGTAGGCCTCGTCGCGTTGCCGCAGCGCCTGGTAGGCGCGCGAGTGGTAGCGGATGCGGGCGATCAGCTCGATGGTGTCGGGCAGCTTGACCAGGTAGTCGTTGGCCCCCGTCGCAAACGCCTGGCTCTTCACCTTGGGGTCTTCCTTGGAGGACAGCACAATGATGGGCAGGTCGCGCAGGGCCTCGGTCTGGCGGTACTCGCGCACCAGCTCCAGCCCATCGATGCCGGGCATCACCAGGTCCTGCAGGATCACCGTGGGCCGGATGCGCAAGGCCATGGCCACAGCCTCGGCCGGGTCGCTGCAGTAGTGGAAGTCGACCCCCGCCTCGCTGGCCAGCATGCGCCGCACGGCCTCGCCGATCATGGCCTGGTCGTCCACCAGCAGCACCATGACATCGAAATCGCCGGGTGCCTGGGGCCGCATGGTGTCGTCAAACATGCGGGTATCTGTCATGGGGTTCTCCTTGTCGGTGCCCGGCTGCACAATTCGGCCAGGCGTTTGGCGATGCGTTCCAGCGGCAGCACTTCGGCCGCCGCGCCAATGGCCGCTGCGGCCTTGGGCATGCCCCACACCGCGCTGCTGGCCTGGTCCTGGGTGATGGTGGGAAAGCCACGCTCGCGCATGGCCTTGAGCCCTTCTGCGCCGTCGCGTCCCATGCCCGTCAACAGCACGCCGATGGCGTCTCCCTGCCATTGCGCGGCCAGGCTGTGGAAGAACACGTCGATGGACGGGCGGTAGATCTGTTCAGTGGGCTCGGGGGTGTAGCGCAGTTCGCCGTGGCGACCCAGGCACAGGTGCTCATTGCGCCCGGCCAGCAGCACCGTGCCAGGCTGTGGCGCCTCGCCCGCCTGGACCAGGCGCACCGGCAGTGGCGATTCCCGCGCCAGCCATTCGGCCATGCCGGCCGAGAACTGGTCGTCCAGGTGCTGCACCAGCACCAGGGCGGCGTCCAGGTCGGGCGGCAGCGCGTGCAGCAGCAGGCTCAGGGCGGCCGGCCCGCCAGCCGAAGCGCCGATGGCGACCAGGCGGGTGCGTTGCGCGCCCTGCGTGGCGGTGGCGCGGTGCGGTGCGGGCTGGGGGGAGGCGGTGAGCCGCTGGATGTTCTGGATCTTGCGCAGCAGCAGCGCCGGATCGAGCGTCGCGGCGTTGACCAGTCCCGGCAGGTGGACGACGTCCAGGGCGCCATGGCCCAGGGCATTGAAGACCCATTCGGTGCTCAGTTCGGCCGCCAGGTCCACCAGCAGCACGGGGCAGGGCGCCTCGTCCATGATGCGCTGGGTGAGCGCCACCCGGTCCGCAGAGTCCAACTGCAACAACAGCAACTCGGGCGGGTCTTCGTGGCACAGGCCCAGGGCGGCCACATCCTCCATGGCCAGCCAACGCACGTCATGTACGGGCTCCAGCAGGTGGCGCAGGCCCAGTGCCAGCGACGGGGAGGTGAGCAGCAGGCCGAGCTTCATTCGAGTGCCTCTCCAATCAGCATCTGCACGGCTTCCAGCAAGGTTTCATCGTGGAAGCTGGACTTGGCCAGGTAGTGGTCGGCGCCGGCATCCAGGCCACGCCGGCGGTCTTCCTCGCGGTCCTTGTACGACACCACCACCACCGGCAGCGACTGCAGGCGTGCGTCGCGCCGCACCAGGCCGACCAGTTCGATGCCGTCCATGCGCGGCATGTCGATGTCGGTCACCAGCAGGTCGAAATCCTCGGCGCGCAGGGCGTTCCACCCGTCCATGCCGTCCACGGCCACGCTCACTTCGTAGCCGCGCCCGGCGAGCAGCTTGCGCTCCAGCTCGCGCACGGTCAGCGAATCGTCGACCACCAGCACGCGCTTGCGCCGCAGGGTCGGGCCCCCGGCGAACCGCGCCACCCGTTCCACCTGGCCTGCGCCCAGCAGCTTGTCGGCCGCGTTCATGAGCTCGTCCACGTCGAGGATGAGCACGGGGCTGCCATCGTCGAGCAGCGCGCCGGCCTCCACGCCGCGCAGCAGGCCCAGGCGCGGGTCCACCGGTATCACCACCAGGCTTTGCTCGCCCATGAAGCGGTCCACGGCAATGGCGTGGCTGCGCTCGTGGTGGGGTATCAGCACCACTGGCAGGCCCTGTGCATCGGGCTTGCCCAGGGGCAGCTGCAGCAGCTGGTGGGCCGCCACCAGGCCCACGGGGCGCCCCCGGTGCCACAGGTGCTGTTGCCCCTCGACCAGGGTGATGGCGTCGGGCGGCACGCGCAGGGTCTGCTCCACCCGCGCCAGGGGCAGCGCATAGGCCTCGCCGCCGATCTCCACCACCAGGCTGCGCAGCACCGACAGGGTGAGCGGCAGTTCCAGCTGGAACAGCGTGCCGCGCCCCTGCTGCTGGCGCACACGCACGGTACCGCGCAGTTGCCGCAGCGCGTGCTGCACCACGTCCAGGCCCACGCCGCGCCCCGAGATCTCGCTGACCTGCTCGCTCATGCTGAAGCCCGGCAGGAACAGAAAGGCCAGCAGCTCTTCCTCGTGCATTCGCTGCGCCATGGCTTCGGTGGCCAGCCGGCGCGCGATCACGGTGGCGCGCAGGCGCGCCAAGTCCACCCCGGCGCCGTCGTCCTGCAACTCCAGCAGCAGGCGCCCGGCCGCGTGGCGGGCGCGCAGCACCAGGTGGCCCTGGGCTGGCTTGCCGCTGGCCAGGCGCTGTTCGGGACTCTCGATGCCATGGTCCACGGCATTGCGCAGCAGCTGGATGAGCGGGGCCTCCAGCCGCTCCAGCACATCGCGGTCGCCCTGGATGTCTTCGCCCTCCAGCGCCAGCCAGACCTCCTTGCCCAGGCTGTGGCCGAGGTCGCGCACCATGCGCGCCTTGCCCGCCATCAGGTCGGCACAGGGGCGCATGCGCGAGGCCAGCGCGGCGTCGTACAGGCGCTGGCTGCGCTGGCCAAAGGCCCAGGCAAAGCTGTCGAAGGCCTCGGTGTGCTGCTGCAGCTGGGTCTGTGCCTCCAGCACCCAGTTGTTGGCATCGGCCAGCAGGGCCTTGGCCTGCGGGGGCAGCTCCTGCCCCGGCATGGCGTCGCGCAGGCCGCGCAGGGACCGGCCGATCTGCTGCTGCAGGCGCTTGAGCCGCTCCAGGCCCTGGCCCAGGGGCTTGGTGCGCTGCGCCGCCACCAGGGAGCGGCCCGCCAGGTCGAGCAGATCGTCCAGCCGGTCGGCCGACACGCGCAGGATGCGGTCCTGCGGCTCGGCAGGCGGTGGCGGGGGCTCGGGCGCCTGCGCGGGGGGCGTTGCCTGCTCAGGGGCTTCGAAGGCAGGGGTGGGAGGAGGTGTGGGCTCCCCGTCACCCCGCTGTGAGCCGGCGGCCAGGCGCTTGAGCAGGGCCGCCAGCCCGTCCACCGTGGTGCCTTCGCTCAGTTGCAGCAGTGCGTCGGAGCCTTGCAGCAGGGCATCGATGTGGGGCTTGGCCAGGCGCAGCTCGCCACGCTGGGCGGCCACCAGCAGGTCTTCCATCACATGGGCCAAGTCCACCGCAGCATCCAGCCCAATGATGCGCGCCGCGCCCTTGAGCGAGTGCGCAGCGCGCATGCAGGCGTCGAGCTGGGCCGGGTCGGTGGGTTCGCGCTCCAGCACCAGCAGGCCGCTGTTCATCACCTCGGTCTGGGCTTGCGCCTCCAGGCGGAAGAGCTCCTGCAGCGAGCGGTCCTTGTACGCATCGAGGTTCATGCCAGGCTCCTGAGCATGGCCTGGGTCAGGCGTTCGGCATCGAGCAGGGTGATGCTGCGCTGCTGCCATTGCAGCACGGCGGCGGCCAACTGGCTGGCAGCCAGACCGCTGGCGTGGCGGGGTTCCTGCAGCAGGGCGCGGGGCAGGGCATGCACGGCATCCACCGCGTGCACCTGCACCACCAGGGCACCGCCGGGGGCGTCCAGGATCAGCATGCGCGGCCGGTCCTGCGGCGTGGCTTCCGGGGCCAGGCCCAGCAGCAGGTCCAGCGACAGGCAGGGCACCAGGGTGCCGCGCACGTTGCACAGGCCGCGCAGGGAGCGGCTGCGCGGGTAGGGGATGCCGTGCACGGGCACCAGCACCGAGACCTCCTGCAGCAGCGTGGTGGGCAGGGCCAGCCAGTCCTGCCCCAGGCGAAAGACCAGGGCCGAGAGTGTGGCGCCGCCGGCCTGCGGGGCGTCCGCCTGCGGAGTGCTGTCGGCTACTGCCAGGTCCGGCCGGTGCCGGTCCAGCAGCGCCATGGCGGCTTCGGCATGGCGCTCGCAGTGGTGGCAGTGCACGTGCTGCGCCAGCCGCTCGCAGGAGCGGTCGCCCTGCACACCGATGCGCCGCCAGCAGGCGTCGAAGGCGGCGGCCTCGGGCGCCAGCAGGGATTCAGGGCTTGCCGGCATCGTGGGTTCCCTGCTGCTTCAGTCGCTGCTGCAACCGGGCCGCACCGCTGCGGTCGCCGTGCGCCGCCAGCAGGGCGGCCAGGTGGGCCAGGGCCTGGGCATGGTGGGGCTCCAGGTACAGGGCCTTGCGGTAGTGGCGCTGTGCGGTATCGGTCTGGCCTGCGCCGTCGCACAGCAGGCCCCACCAGAAATACAGCTCGGCCGAGGGGCCGTGCCGCTCCAGCTGCTCTGCACAGGCGCTGAGCGCTTCGGCGTTGCGCCCGGCGTTGGCGAGTGCCGCAATCCGGGCCAGTCCGGTTGCCGTGTCGGCGGGCGCCACGGGCGTGGCGGTCTGCGGGGGCGGCACGGGGCGCACGGTTGTCGCTGTTGCTGCCGGGGGATTCCACGGGGAGGCCGGTCTGGGCGTTGCGGGTGCTGCAGATGGGAGTGCCGCCGGAGCCGCGGGCGCCGCGCGGCGGCGAAAGGCAAAGCTGTGCGCCGTGTCCAGCGCTTGCAGGCCGCGCTGGGTCAGCAGACCAGCCTCTGCCGGGCCCACGAAGAGCAGGCCGTCGGCCAGCAGCACGCGTTCCAGCTGCGCCAGCGCCTGCAACTGGGTGGGGCGGTCAAAATAGATCAGCAGGTTGCGGCAAAACACAAAGTCGTAGGGCGCGCGCGCGGACAGCACGGCCGCGTCCAGCAGGTTGCCGGCTTGCCAGTTCACCATGCCGCGCAGCCTCTCGTGGATGCGGTGGGTGCCTTCGGCCTCGCGCTGGAAGTGGCGCTCCCGAAAATCCAGCGCGTCGCCGCGGAAGGCATTGCCGCTGTAGCGGCCCCGGGCCGCATGGTCCAGGGCATGCTGGCTGATGTCCAGGGCATCGATGTGCAGTCCGTGCGGCGCGAAGCCGGCGTCCAGCAGGGCCATGGCGATGGAGTAGGGCTCTTCACCGGTGGAGCAGGGCAGGCTGAGCAGGCGCAGGGGCTGCCCTGCCGTGCGGCGGCCTTGCAGCGCACGGGCCTGCCCGGTCAGCAAGGCAAATGATTCGGGGTAGCGGAAGAACCAGGTCTCGGGCACCACCACGGCTTCGATCAGGGCGCGCTGCTCGGCGGGCGATGCGCTGGCCAGGGCCCAGTAGGCCTCTTCGTCCAGGGCGCAGGCCGCCAGGCGCTGGCGCAGCGCGCGCTCGATGGCGCCTTGACCCAGGGTGCGCGCATCCAGCCCGATCAGGGTCTTGAGAAGCTGTTCCAGCCGCGCAATCATGGGGCGGTGCCTGCGGCGGGGAACAGCAGACTGGCCACATCGGGTGGCAGCAGGCCGTCGATGGCGATGTGCTGGATGGTGCCCGCAGCGCCTTGCTGGGCCTGCACGGCGCCCAGGTAGGCGCCGCCTGCAGCCAGGCCCATGGGGCGCTGCGCCTGCACGGGCAGGCGTTGCACCTGGTTGGCCTGCTCCAGCACCAGGCCCAGGGTGCGGGTTGGCGAATACTGCAGCAGCACCAGGCGGGTGTTGATGCTGGGCCGGGCCGCACGCCCGAGCACGCGCTGGCACAGGTCCAGCACGGGAATCGCCTCGCCGCGGTGGGTCAGCAGGCCGGCCACCCAAGGGGGTGCCTCGGGCACCTGCTTGAGCCGTTGTAGCGGCAGGACCTCGCGCACGGCGCTGGCCGCCAGGGCGTAGCGGTCCGCGCCCAGGCTGAACAGAAGGTGCAGCGGGTCGCGTTCCTGCGCCGCAATGGAGTCCATGGATTCTTGCCCCGTCTGGCGCTTCAGACCTTGAAGCGGCTGACCCCGCTGCGCAGGTTGTTGGCCACGTCGCTCATGTCCTCGATGGCCATGCCGGTCTGGCGCAGGGACTCGACGGTCTGGCCGCTGGCCTCGGTCAGTTGGCTCAGCGCCTGCTCGATCTGCTCGGCACCGCCGGACTGGGCCTGCATGCCCTCGCTGGCGAGCAGCACCTGTGGCGCCAGGGCCTGCACCTGGTGGATGATCTGCGAGAGCTGGTCGCCGACCTGGGCCATTTCGGCATTGCCGCGGCGCACCTCTTCGGAGAACTTGTCCATGCCCATCACGCCGGCCGATACGGCAGACTGGATTTCGCGCACCATCTGCTCGATGTCGTAGGTGGCGATGGCGGTCTGGTCGGCCAGGCGGCGCACCTCGGTGGCCACCACGCCGAAGCCGCGCCCGTATTCGCCGGCTTTTTCGGCCTCGATCGCGGCATTGAGCGACAGCAGGTTGGTCTGGTCGGCCACCTTGACGATGGTGGTGACCACCTGGTTGATGCCGCCGGCCTTTTCATTGAGCAGGGCCAGCTTGGCGTTGACCATTTCGGCGGCGCTGGTCAGTTGCTGCATCACCTCGGCCATGCGCAGCACGCCGCTGTGGCCCGAGCCGGCCAGGGTGGCCGTCTGCTCGGAGCGGGCCGAGACCTCGCCCATGGTGCGCACGAGCTCGCGCGAGGTCGCCGAGATCTGGCGCGAGGTGGCACCGATCTCGCTGGTGGTGGCGGCTGTTTCCGTCACCGTGGCCTGTTGCTGCTTGGCCGTGGCGGCGACCTCGGTGATGGAGGTGGTCAGTTGCACGGACGAGCGCTGGGCCTGCACGACCAGTTCGCGCAGCGAGGCGGCCATGCCGTTGAAGCCCTGCTCGATGGCGTTGAACTCATCGCTGCGGCCCAGGTTGAGCCGGCTGGACAGGTCGCCGTTGCCCAGGGTCTTCATGGCGGCCAGCGTGCCTTCGATGGGGCGCAGGATGGAGCGGTGCAGCAGCAGGCCGGATACCGCGGCGAGTACCAGCGCCAGCGCCAGCGCGCCCACCGACAGGCGCTTGTTGGAGGTGGCGGTCTCCTGCATCTCCTGCATGGCCTGCGTCACCTGGCGCTGGTTCAGCTCGATGATGAGGCTGAGCTGTTCGCGGTTCTTGTTCCACAGCGGCGCCACCTGTTCGTTGGTCAACTGCTCCGCCCGGGTTGCCTGACCCTGGGCCAGCAGGTCCAGCACCTGGCGGGCTTTCTGCTGGTATTCCTCCCGCGTGCGCGCGAACTCGGCGGTGGCCTCGCGGTCTGCCGGGGTGTAGACGGTGGGCTGGTACTCGGCATAGCTCTTGTCGACGCCGCTTTCAAGGGCGGCCAGCCGGGCCTTGGCTTCCGCAGGCAGCTCCGCCTTGCGGCCTTCGTTGGCCCGGGCGCTCTTCACCAGCTCCTGGACCTGCAGGAGGTGGTCCGTCATCTTCAGCCGCATGGCGGCGGCGATGGACATGCCGGCCAGATCCGAGGAGAGCACCTCGGTGGCCTGCGCGTGGTTGGCCACTGCACGCAGGTAGAAGGTGGCGGACATGCCGAGCATGACGGCAATGACCAGTGCAAAACTGGCGGCGATCCGTTGGCTGACCGTTAGTCCTCTCATCATGCGTCTTTCTGTGCAGGGGCTGGGGAGCATGGAGCCAGGGAAATGGGCTCTCAATCTGCCGCGAGCATGCCACAGGCACAGGCCGCTTTGGACAATTCGCCGAAATCAAGTCCCCGCGCGCGGCGCTTGCGGGGTGGGGCAGTACCGCGCCGGGTCGGTTTAGTCTTTCATCTTCGCAAAATCGACCAGCTTGGCGTACTGCGCCATGTCGCTGCGCATCAGCGCGGCCAGGTCGGCGTTGGCGGCGGTGGGCAGCACCATGCCGGCGTCTTCCAGGCGGCGGCGCACGGCCGGGTCCTGCAGGGTGGCCTTCAGGCCCTGGCTGAGCTGCTGGGCCAGGGCGGGCGGCAGGTTTTTGGGGGCGGCCATGGCGAACCAGCCGACCAGGTCGTAGCCCTTGAGCAGCGGGTGCTCGCCCAGCGCGGGCACATTGGGCAGGGCCGGGCTGCGCGTGGCGCTGGTGATGCCCAGGGGCACGACGCGGCCGCTCTGGATGAAGGGCAGGGCCGCGGTGGGCGAAAGCATGGCGAAGTCCAGCGTGCCGCCGGCCAGGTCGCTGGTGAGCGAGGCGGTGCCGCGGTAGGGGATGTGCGTCATGAAGATGCCGGCGCGCTGCTTGACCAGCTCGCCCGCAAAGTGCAGCGTCGAGCCCACGCCCGAGCTGCCGTAGCTGAACTTGCCGGGGTTGCGCCGGGCCAGGTCGACGAACTCGGCCAGGTTCTTCACCCCCGTCTTGGGGCCGGCCACCAGCAGCACGGGTGCGGTGGCGATGAGGCCGATGGGCGTCATGTCCTTGAGCGGGTCGTACTTTTGTGCGGGGTTCACCAGGCCCGTGGCCGCCATCTCGTTGCTGGAGCCCACGAGCAGGGTGTAGCCGTCGGCCGGGCTGCTGACCACGCGCTGCGCGGCAATGGCGCCGGCCGCGCCGCCCTGGTTGTCCATGACCAGCGTGGCGCCGAGTTTGGGGCCCAGCGCGTCGCCGACGATGCGTGCGGCCTGGTCGACCGAGCCGCCCGGTGGGTAGCCGATGACGATCTTGACCGGCTTGGTGGGCCAGGCCGCGCCCTGGGCGAAGGCGGTGGGAGCGCCGCCGCCCGCCAGTGCGGCCACGGTGGCAGCCGCCGCCAGCAAGGCGCCCCGGCGCGTCGGCCGGGCGGGCAGGGAGGGTATCAGTCGGGAGGAAAGCGGCGTGTGCATGGGGTGAAGCGGTGGTTTGGGGTTGCGGGAGGAAGGTAAGCAGGTCGCGTGCCGTGGGGCTCAGCCTTCGCGTGCGAGGAAGCGCTCGGTCAGCTTGACCCAGTAGGTCGAGGCCAGGGGCAGGCAGGCGTCGTTGAAGTCGTAGCCGGGGTTGTGCACCATGCAGCCGCCCGTGCCATGCGTGTCGCCCACGCCGTTGCCCACGATGAGGTAGCTGCCGGGGCACTGCTCCAGCATGAAAGAGAAGTCCTCGCTGCCGGTCAGCGGCTGCAGGTTGGGCATGAGGCCGTCTTCACCCAGCCAGTCGAGCGCGACCTGGCGCGCAAAGTCGGTGCTGGCCACGTCGTTCACCAGGGCCGGGTAGCGCCAGTGGTAGTCCACCTCGGCCTGCACACCGAGCGTGGCGGCCTGGGCCTGCACCAGGGCGGTGATGCGCTCGCGCAGCAGGGCGCGGATCTCGGGGCGGTAGGCGCGCACCGTGAGGCGCATGAGCACGCTGCCGGGGATGACGTTGGGCGCATCGCCGCCGTGGATGGCGCCCACGGAGATGACGGCCATCTCGCGCGGGTCCACATTGCGCGAGACGATGGTCTGCAGCGCCAGCACGATGTGCGCGGCCGCCACCACCGGGTCGGCCGCCAGGTGCGGCGCCGAGCCGTGGCCGCCGCGGCCCTTGACGGTGATGGTGACCGAGTCGGACGAGGCCATGAACGGCCCGCCCATGAAGCCGAAGGTACCCACCGGGTGGCCGGGCATGTTGTGCAGGGCGAAGATGGCTTCGCAGGGGAACTGCTCGAACAGGCCGTCCTCGATCATCTTGCGGCCGCCGCCCAGGCCTTCTTCGGCGGGCTGGAAGATTAGGTGCAAGGTGCCGTCGAAGTTGCGCTCCTTTGCCAGGTGGCGCGCCGCCGCCAGCAGGATGGCGGTGTGGCCGTCGTGCCCGCAGGCGTGCATCTTGCCCGCGTGGGTGCTGGCATAGGGCAGGCCCGTCTCTTCGTGGATGGGCAGGGCGTCCATGTCGGCGCGCAGGCCCAGCACGCGTGGGTTGCTGCCCAGGCGCAAGGTGCCCACCACGCCCGTGCCGCCCAGGCCGCGGTGCACGGCATAGCCCCATTCGGCCAGGCGCGCGGCCACCAGGTCGGCGGTGGCGAATTCCTCGAACGCCAGCTCGGGGTGGGCATGGATGTGGCGGCGCAGGGCGACCATCTCGGCCTCGATGGCACGGATGCCGGGCAGCACAGGGTCGGTGCCCGTGGTGTGCTGGTGTTGTTCGTTGTCTCGTTCGATGGCCTGGCTCATGGTGGCGTTTTCTGGTGGGTGAGGGAGGTTCATGCACGGCAGACATGGCGCCATGCACATGGAGCAAAGTCTAGAAACCAGGCCTGCACAGCGGCAGACAGGGGCTGCCTTGCGCCGCATGGCAGTGCTTGTCTTGCTGTTGTTACGGGCTTGTGCTGCGGCGGGCCGCGAGGGTGGCCTGCGGTGGCACGCACCGATAATGGCCGCCATGAAACTGCACCAGATGCGCTATATCGCCGCGGTGGCCGCGCACGGCAGCATCCGCGCTGCGGCGCGGGCCCTCCATGTGACGCAGGCGGCCGTCACCCAGGGCATGCGCGAGCTGGAGGCCGATTGCCAGCTGGCCCTGTTCACGCGGCACAGCGGCGGCATCGGCCTCACGCCTGCGGGGCGCGACCTGGTGCAGCATGCCCAGCGCATCCTGGAGCAGATGCACCAGGCCGAGCAGGACCTGGCGCGCCACCGCGATGCGGGCGCGCCGCAGCGCCTGTCCATCGGCATCACGCCCTGGGTCGCGCAGACCTTGCTGGCGCGCGTGCTGCCGCCGTTTCGCGCCGAGATGCCGCATGTGCAGCTGGAGCTGTACGACGGCTTCTCGGCCTTGGCCTACCCCAAACTGCGCGAGGGCAGCCTGGATCTGATGATCGGCCGCATCGCCGCGCCCGACGAGATGCTGGGCCTTCAGTCCACCCCGCTGTTCACCTACGAGGCCACGGTGATGGCGCGGGCTGGCCATGCCCGGGCGGGGGCCACGTCCATCCACGAGCTGTTGGACCAGGACTGGGTGCTCAACTTCGGCCCCGGTGGTGAGAAGGAGCTGATGGACCAATTGTTCACCTGCCACGGCGCCGCCGTGCCGCGCCACCACATCCACCTGGCGCAGTCGGCCTCGCTGATGCTGACCCTGGTGCAGAAGACCGACATGCTGACCTTCTGCCCCTGGCCGCTGGCCGAGACGGCCTCGCTGCGCGGCAGCATGGTGGCGCTGCAGCTGCGCGAGCAGTTCGCGCCGCGCACCGTGGGCATCATCCGCCGCAGCAACGAAACGCCCTCTCTGGCCGCGCAGCGTTTTCTGGCCCATTTTGCCGCGCAGGTGCAGGCCAGCGTGGAGTCGGACGACGCGGAGCTGCGCCGGGTGTTCTATTCGGTGGAGATGGCGCCGGGCGTGCAAGCCGCGGGAGCATGACGGCAGGCCACGCAAGCGGTCGGGGTCAGCGGCATTGTCCCTTTGCTGTCGATGTCATCTCCCGTGGCGCTTGCCGCGTTGTCTAAGATCACGCACAACGATGCCAAGAGGGAGAAGACGATCCATGCAGACCATTGCAAGAAATCTGGCCGTGGCCACCATGGCGCTGTGTGCCGCCGCGGCAGCATCGGCCCAGCAGTCCCAGAACATGGAGGCCATGAACCGCGGCGTGTTCACCGATGTGCCTGGGCCGCCGCTGGGCGGCAGCGTCAAGGACGCGACCGCCAAGAGGCGCGGCAGCCTGCAGCCGGGCACTGGTGACTTCTACCGCTTCGCCAAGATCGAGGCCGCGCCGCTCAGCCAGGAGACCAGCCCCATGGACCTGCGGCGCTGGACCCTGTCTGCCCTGGTGAACAAGGCCACGGGCGAGGTTGACTTTTACGTGCACTACTACGAGATCTACCGCGCCAGCTCCTGGAAGGCCTTCTCCGCGGCACAGACGGACGCAGGCGAAGCCCTCAAGCTCGGCCGCCTCGCCGCACGGGTGGTGTCCTGCCGCAGCGGCTGCTCCTACTCGGAGGAGCTTTTCATCGATCTTGCGCCGGGCACCGTGGAACGGGCGCGCATGCAGCCCCTGCGCATACAGCTGTCGGGCCTGGGTGCCAACGCAACGCTGGTCGAGGTCGGGGCGCAGGCGGTGAACGACCTGGTGGCCAAGGCCGAGCAGGAAGCAGCGAAGTACCGCAAGGTGGGTGCTTCGACCGGGGCAGTTCCTGCGTCCGCGCCGGTACCTGCCGCGTCGGCTGCGGCAACCCCGGCCCTCGTGGCCGATGAGCTGCAAAAGCTCGCCAGGCTCCGGGCCGATGGCATCATCACCGAGCAGGAATTCCTGAGCCTCAAGGGCAGGTTGCTGGCAAAGTGAGTCCGGGCGGGTGCGCCCTGCGGGCCATTGTTTGATTGCACCAGCCCCACCTGCCCCTATGATCCAGGCATGGCAGACGTTTGCATTTTCCCTTCCCCAGGCGGTCGCACAGTACCTTCGAAAGGCGCTGTGGATGGAATGTTGCCAGTGCAAGAGAAGAGGGCGGACACCTAGCCATGCCGTCCCCGGTGCCCTCTGTGGTGCCCAAGCGTCTCAGTACCTTCCCGACGTTGTGGGCGTTTCTGTTCAGCCGCAAGCGCTTTGCCGACATGGCGGCCGCCCACGACCTGGCCATCATCATCCAGCCTGCAGACCAGCTCGCACGTTACAAGGCGGGCGCCTGGAGTGTGGGTACCGAGCTGGAGGCGATGCGACAGGCATCGCTGGAGCGTCTGATGCGCACCCGCGCACAGTTCTGGCGTTCTGGCCTGGCCATCGTGGGTGTTTTTGCGCTGCTGCTCATCATGTACTCGGGTCTGGGGCGGCCGTTGGAGCTGATCTTTCCGGACGACATGGGCAAGGCTTTGGCTGCCTTGGGCGCCATCTTCGCCACCTGGGGATCGGTCATCCAGCTCACGGGGGTGGAGTCTTGGTCTGGCGAAAGCGCCGACGAGAAACTGCGCAGCATGCTGTTCCAGTCCATGTTCGTGCTCGGCGGGGCGTTTGCCTTGGTGGGAGTGCTGTGGTGACAGACCCTGTCGCCAGGATGCAACGCTAGATCGCACCCCCCATTTGGGTGAATTCGATGTAACCCTTTGTGTGGGCTTGTGCGCGCGCGACAGGGGGTGTGTTTGTGTAAATTTGTAACGGTAAAAGTGTGGCCGCGAGAGGGCTTTCTGAGATAATTGCCCTGTGTGTACCGTACACACGCTAATCAACCAAAGTGATCGGGAGAGGGCTGTGCGCGCTGCGTTCGCCGTTCGGGCGTGGGCTGCGATAGCACCAGGCCTGCAAAGTCAGGAGCAATGGCTGCAGTGGGCCCAGGCGCCGGTGTGCCCCGTCGGCGATACCGCGGTCGATCTGCCCCAGGTGCCCGCCATGGCGCGGCGCCGACTGGGCCACCTGGCGAAGATGGCCGTCTCCGTGGCCGACAGCGTGCTGCCGCCTGAAGAGGGGGTTGATATTCCCGTGGTCTGGGCCTCGCGCTACGGCGATGCCGACAAGGCGCTGGCGCTGCTGCGCTCGCAGGCCCAGGACGAACCCTTGTCGCCCACGGCCTTCGGCCTGTCGGTGCACAACGCCGTAGGCGCCCAGCACTCCATTTTGCGCGGTATGCGTGCGAACGCGGTCTGCGTCGCGTCCTCGCACTGTGTGCCCGAAGCCGGCATCGTCGAGGCCGTTGGTCTGCTGCACGACGCCGAGGCCGCCCCTGAGGTGCTGCTGGTCTGCTACGACGAGCCGCTGCCGCCCGACTACACCGCCTTCCATGATGAGCCCGTGGCCGAATACGCCTGGGCTGTGCGGCTGGCGCCCCTGCAGCCTGGTGAAGCGGGTTTTGCGCTGCAGGCCCTCGATGCGCCGGGTGGGGCCGAGGGGTGGGGCGAGACGGCGGCCTTGCCGCATGGGCTCGATGCGCTGCATTTTCTGCTGCAGGGCGAGCGCAAGAACCTGGTACACGGCCATGCATCGGGCCAATGGATGTGGGAGCGCGTGCATGCTTGAAGTCATCAACCGGGCCTGGCGCATCGTGGCCACGGGTTTCTGCTTTTCCGTGTTCGGCCTGGGCGGCATCCTGCTGGGCATTCTGGTGTGCCCCGTGGCCATGCTCTTCGTGCGCGGGGCCGCGCGCCAAAAGCAGCTGTGCCAGACCATCATTCACCACAGCTTTCGCTGCTTCGTGGGGCTCATGAACTTCGTGGGCGTGATCTCGTACGAGGTGCATGGACGCGAACGCCTGCAGCGCCGGGGCCTGCTCATTCTGGCCAACCACCCCTCGCTGATCGACGTGGTGTTCCTGATTTCCTTCGTGCGCCATGCAGACTGCATCGTCAAGGAGGCGCTGGCGCGCAACCCGTTCACGCGCGGCCCGATCCGGGCTGCGGGCTTCATCACCAACGGCGACGGCGCGGGCCTGCTGGAGGACTGCGTGCGCTCGCTCAAGAGCGGCAACAACCTGGTCATCTTCCCCGAGGGCACGCGCACGCCGCTGCACGGCCAGGTCAAGCTGCAGCGCGGCGCGGCCCATGTGGCCGTGAAAGGGCGCATCGACATCACGCCCGTGCACATCCACAGCAGCCTGCCCATGCTGACCAAGGGCACGCCGTGGTGGAAGGTGCCCGTGCGCAAGCCGCACTTCACCATCGAGGTGCGGCCCGACATCGCGGTGGAAGAATTCTGTGACTCGGCTGCCAGCGATTCCCTGGCTGCGCGCCATGTGACCGAGCACCTGTCCGTACAACTTTTCAAGGGACCTGCCTGTGCTTCAACTTGAGCAAGAAATCAAGGAAATCATCATCGCGAGCCTGGCGCTCGAAGACATCGCGCCCGAGGACATCGACCCCGCCGCGCCGCTGTTCGTCGAGGGCCTGGGCCTTGATTCCATCGACGCGCTGGAGCTTGGTCTGGCCCTGCAAAAGCGCTACGGCCTGAGCATGTCGGCCGACTCGGAGCAGACGCGAAAGCACTTTGGCAGCGTGCAGGCGCTGGCTGCCTTCGTGGCCGTCAGTCGCACGCACTGACTGACGAAGCGAGCGGCATTCACGGAAAATATGACATGAACAAAGAAGCCATCTACGAACGCATCGCCGCGATCCTGCAGGACACGTTCGAAATCGACGCCGACCGCATCACGCCCGAGGCCCGCCTGTACGACGACCTGGACATCGACAGCATCGATGCCGTGGACCTGATCGTGCAGCTCAAGCCCTGGGTGGGCAAGCGCCTGAACGCCGACGCCTTCAAGTCCGTGCGCACCGTGCAGGACGTGGTCGACGCCCTGCACCGCCTGGTGAACGACGCTGCCTCGACGGCCTGAGCGCGCGGGCAAACGGCCGGCCATCATCATGCACAAGCTTGTGACCGCCGTGCTGGTGGTGCTGACGGTGCTGTACCCGCTGGGCGTGTACCTGGCCATGGGCCGCGTGGCGCCGCAGTGGCTGGCCGTGCTGCTGGTGCTGCTGGCCGTGCTGCGTGCCGTGGCCACGCGCCAGCGCTTCTGGTGGGCCGTGGCTTCGGGCGCGGCCGTGCTGGCGCTGGCCTCCTGGTGGCGCGCCGATGCCCTGGCCGTCAAGCTCTACCCGGTGCTGGTCAACGCCGTGCTGCTGGTGGTGTTCGCGGTGAGCCTGCGCTACCCGCCCACGGTGATCGAGCGCGTGGCCCGAATCACCCAGCCCGATCTGCCCGAGTCCGGCGTGCGCTACACGCGCAAGGTGACCACCGTGTGGTGCGCGTTCTTCGTGGCCAACGGCGCTGCCGCGGCCTATACCGCCGCCTGGTGCAGCGATGCCACCTGGGCGCTGTACAACGGGCTTGTTGCCTATGTGCTCATGGGCTGCCTGATGGGTGGCGAGTGGCTGGTGCGCCAGTGGGTGCGCCGGCGCGGTGCGCTGACCCTGGGGCCGCAGTAGAGCACTGAGCCGATAGATCGTTTTTTCCGTCCCTGTCCAACAACTCCAAGAATCAGGAATCGAGCAAGTGAACACGTTTACAGCCTTGTCCGAGGTGGCCCTGCCGCAGGCGCGTGCCGCAGGGCACGAGGTCGCGGCCACGGGCGGCCACACGGTGCTGCACGCGGACTGGGTGCTGTCCGTCAAGGCCTGGTGCGCCGCCTTCCAGCAGGTGCAGGGCTCCGAGGTGGGCCTGTATTTCGAGGAGCCGCTGCAGTTTGCGGCCGCCCTCTGGGGGGCCTGGCATGCGGGCAAGACACCGGTGCTGGCCAGCGACCTGCAGCCCCATACCCTCGCGCATCTGCTGCCCCAGATGCAGGCCTGTGCGGGCCAGTTGCCGGATGCCATCGTGCCCGATGCAACTGGCGCTGCGGCGGTGCAGCTGCAGCCGCTTTCGCTGCGCGCGGCGCAGGTGGTGCTGTTCACCTCGGGCTCCACGGGCGTTCCCGAGCGCATCGTCAAATACCTTTCGCAGCTCGATGCCGAGGTGCATGCGCTGCAGGTGGTGTTCGGCCCCATGGCCAACGCACCGGGCCTGCGCACCCTGGCCACCGTCTCGCACCAGCACATCTACGGCCTGCTGTTCCGTGTGCTGTGGCCGCTGGCCACGGGGCGGCTGTTGGGCACTGGGTTTGCGCGCTACCCCGAGGAACTGGTGGCCCAGCTGTCCCCGCCCGGCCCCACGCTGCTCATTTCCAGCCCCGCCATGCTCGGCCGCCTGCCGCAGCAGCTCGACTGGGCGGCCGCCTCCCGCGGCCTGTGCGGCATCTTCTCATCGGGCGGCCCGCTGCCGCCCGAGGCCTCGGCCCATGCGCTGGCGCTGCTCGGCCATTCCACCACCGAAGTCTTCGGCAGCTCGGAAACCGGCGGCATCGCCTGGCGCCGCCGGGCCGAGCAGGGCGATGCCTGGCAGCCCCTGCCGGGTGTGCAGGTGCGCCTGGCCGACAGCGGCTGCCTGTCGGTGCGTTCGGGCCACCTGCCCGATGCCGATGCCTGGTGGGAGACGGCCGACCGCGCCCTGCCGCAGGACGGCGGCGCCGGCTTCGTGCTGCAGGGCCGGGCTGACCGCATCGCCAAGATCGCCGAAAAGCGCATCTCCCTGACCGCCATGGAAAACGCGCTGCTGGCCAGCGGCTGGGTGGGCGCAGCCCGGGCCGTGGTGCTCGAATCGCCGCCCGCTGCCGCGCGCGTGGGCATGGTGCTGGCGCTCAGCGATGCCGGCTGGCAGGCGCTGGAGCAGCAGGGGCGCAAGCAGGTGGGCGCCGCGCTGCGCGCCCTGCTCGAACCTGTGGTGGACCGCGTGGCCCTGCCGCGCAGCTGGCGCTACGTGGCCGCCCTGCCGCAGAACGCACAGGGCAAGACCACGCAGCACGACCTGCTGGCCCTGTTCCGCCCCCTCATGCCCCTGCCCGAATGGACCGAGCGCAGCGCGCACCAGGCCACGGCCAACCTGCTGGTCGACCCCGGGCTGCGCGTGCTCGATGGCCACTTCCCCGGCGCGCCCATCGTGCCCGGCGTGGCGCAGCTGCACTGGGTGGTCACCTTGGGGCAGCAGGCCTTCGGCATTTCGGCGGCCTTCCTGCGCGCCGAGGTGGTCAAGTTCCAGCAGCCCATCCTGCCCGGCGACCGGGTCCAGGTGCAGCTGCAGTGGGTGCCCGACAAGGGCCAGCTGCAGTTCGCGCTGACCTCCAGCCGCGGGCCACATGCCAGCGGGCGCCTGGTGCAGGGGGAGGGGGCCGCATGAGTACCGCCATCTCGTTCAACCCCGTCGCCATCATCCCGGTCTATAACCACCCGACGACCATCGGCGCCATGGTGCAGGGCGTGCTCGCCGCGGGACTGCACTGCATTCTGGTGGATGACGGCTCCGAACCCGGCTGTGCCGCCGTGCTCGATGCCCTGGCGCAGCAGCATGGCGCAGAGCTCACGCTGCTGCGCTTGCCGCAGAACCAGGGCAAGGGCGGCGCCGTGATGACCGGCATGCGCCATGCGCTGGCCGCGGGCCACAGCCACGCGCTGCAGATCGACGCCGACGGCCAGCACGCCGTGGCCGACATCCCGGCCTTCATCGCGCTGGCCCGGGCCCGGCCCCAGGCCATGGTCTGCGGCGCACCGCGCTACGACGCCAGCGTGCCCAAAGCGCGCCTGTACGGCCGCTATGCCACCCATGTGTGGGTGTGGATCAACACCTTGTCGCTGGACATCGAGGACTCGATGTGCGGCTTTCGCGTCTACCCGCTGCGCGACGCCATCGGCGTGATGGACGGTGCGCGCATCGGCAAGCACATGGAGTTCGACACCGAGATCCTCGTGCGCATGCACTGGAAGGGCGTGCCCTTCATCACCCAGCGCACGGCCGTCACCTACCCGCAGGACGGGCTCTCGCACTTTCGCGTGTGGCGGGACAACGTGCTCATCTCGGGCATGCACACACGCCTGTTCGGCGGCATGCTGCTGCGCAGCCCCGTGCTGCTGGCGCGCAAGCTGCTGGGCCGGCGCGGGACGGGGCAGGCGGCATGACGGCGTCTGCGCCCGAGCCGCAGGCACAGGCTGCTGCTGCGCCCGCTGCACCCGTTGCGCCCGCCGCCCCGCACTGGGCGCAGCTGGGCGAGAACACCTTTGTTGCGGGCATGTGGCTGCTCTACCAGGTGCACCGCTTCCTCGGGCGCTGGCCCTTTCTGCTGTGCCTGTACCCCATCGTCGGCTACTACTGGCTGGTGAGCCCGGTGGCGCGCCGCGCTTCGCTGCAGTACCTGCAGCGCATGCAGGCCGCCCATGGCCTGTGGCCCGCCATGTCGGGCTGGCGCCAGAGCCAGCGCCACTTTCGCATGTTTGCCCAGGTGATTCTGGACAAGCTGCTCGCGCTCAGCGGGCGCTACCGCTTCGACAGCGTGGCCGTCACCGGGCGCGAGGCCCTGGATGGCCTGGCGCAGTGTGGCCAGGGCGCTGTGGTGGTCACCGCGCACATGGGCTGCATCGAGCTGTGCCGTGCCTTGGCCGAGCGGCGCGCGGGCCTGCGCCTGAACATCCTGGTGCACACGGCCCACGCCGAGCGCTTCAACCGCGTGTTGCAGCGCCTGGCGCCCGACAGCGGCGTGCAGCTGCTGCAGGTGACCGATTTCAATGCCGCCACCGCCATGATGCTGGCCGAGCGCGTCGCGCGCGGCGAGCTCATCGCCATTGCCGGCGACCGTGTGCCCGTGCGCGAAAGCCGCACCACGCATGCCCCGTTCCTCGGCCACCAGGCGCCATTCCCCTGCGGGCCCTACATCCTGGCCTCGGTGCTCGAATGCCCGCTGTTCTTCATGGGCTGCGTGCACGAGGGCGCGGGCTATGCCGTCGAGTTCGTGCCGCTGGCCGAACGCGTGCTGTTGCCACGCGCCCGGCGCGACCAGGCCATGGCCGAGTACGCCACCCTGTTCGCCCAGCAGCTCGAGCGCATGCTGCGCAAGGCGCCTTACGACTGGTTCAACTTCTTCCCCTTCTGGGACCAGGGCGCGCCCGCGCGCCCCGGTCACGCTGCATGATTCACCTTTCCGCCACCCCCATGACCCGGAGGCCCGCGCATGTCCACTGAGAAAGAGCTGGCCTCGCGCGATCGGCTGACCCACGAGATCGAGATCACGCCTGCGTTCTACGACATCGACGTGATGGAGATCGTCTACCACGGCCACTACGTGCGCTTTCTCGAACTGGCGCGCAGCGCACTCCTGGCCCAATTCGACTACGACTACCCGCGCATGCGCGAGTCGGGCTACGGCTGGCCTGTGGTGGACATGCGCCTCAAATACGTGCGCCCGGCCACCTTCGGCCAGATGCTCAAGGTGCGCGCCACCATCACCGAGTGGGAGAACCGCCTGCGCATCGACTACCTGATCACCGACGCGGCCACGGGCCAGAAGGTCAACAGCGCCCACACCATCCAGGTGGCGGTGGACATGCAGACCCGCGCCATGTGCTTCGTCTGCCCGCCCGTGCTGTGGGAACGGCTGGGGGTGGCGCCATGAAGCCCGCCCTGTGGTTGCGGGCCGCCGTGCTGGCCCTGTGTGCGCTGGCGCTACTGCCCGCCCAGGCGGCCGAACCCGGTGCCCAGGAGCTGCTGGCCCAGGTGCGCCAGCGCGTGCAGGATGCCCCCGTGGTGCGTGGCGAGTTCGAGCAGCTGAAAACCGTCAAGGGCTTCAAGCAGCCGCTGCGCTCGGGCGGCGACTTCATCGTGGCGCGCGGCAAGGGCATCGTCTGGCATGTGCTCAAACCCTTCGAATCCACCCTGGTGGTGCGGCCCGACAGCCTGCAGTCGCGTGGCAGCGACGGCAAGCTCACCACCCAGATGCGCGCGCAGGACGAGCCCGTGCTGCGCACCGTCAACGCCATGCTGTTCGCCGTGATGTCGGCCAACCTGGCCGAGCTGGCCCAGCATTTCGAGGTGACGGGGCAGGTGGCCGCCAAGGGCTGGTCGCTGCGCCTGGTGCCGCGCGACCCCACGCTGGCCCAATGGCTCAGCGCGGTGGACCTGCAGGGCAACCAGTTCGTGCAGGAGGTCAAGCTGCAGGAGGCGCGCGGTGACGCCAGCGTGATCCGCATCCTCGCGCCCGTGGCCGAAAGCGCCCTGCGCCCGCAGGACGCGGCCCAGTTCGAATGACAAGCGCGACCCCCGCGCACGACGCCGCCCCCGGCGGGCTGTGGCGCATGGCCGCCCTGGCCTGGCTGCTGGTGGTGCTGGCCGTGGGCCTGCACCAGTGGCAGTTCTGGACGCACGACGGCATCGACACCGACGTGATGGCCCTCTTGCCCGTGAACGAGCAGGCCCCCGACGTGGCCCTGGCCACCGAGCAACTGGTGGGCCAGATGTCGCGCCAGGTGGTGGTGCTGATCGGTGCCGCCGAGTGGGCCGACGCGCGCGCTGCCGTGCAGGTGCTGCGCCAGTCGCTGGCCAGCGGCGCCGGCGCGCGCCTGCGCGAAGACGCCGTGGCGCAAAAGACCTCCATGGACGCCGCGCTCGGCTTCTACCAGCCCTGGCGCGAACGCCTGCTCACCCCGCAGCAGCGCGCCATGCTGGCCGGCACGCCCGATGCCGCCCTGGTGCAAAAGGCACTGCAGGACCTGTACCAGCCCGCCGTGCAGGCGCGCCTGTCCGACTGGGTGGGCGACCCGCTGGGCCTGTGGACCCAGTGGTGGGCTGCGCGCGGCGCGCAAAGCCAGGCCCGCCCGCGCGATGGCGAGCTGTGGGTGGCTGCCGGCGGCTTGCACTGGGCCGTGCTGCAGTACACGCTGGAGGGCTCGGCCTTCCGCCTCTCGGGCGAGCCCGTGCTCGACGGCGCGCTGCAGAGCGCGCTGGGCCAGGTGCACACGAAGTGGCCCGGCGCCCGCATGGTCACGGCCGGGGTGCCCCTGCATGCCGAGGCGGCCGCCGTGCAGGCCAACTGGGAGATCAACACCATCGGCTGGGGCTCGCTCGCGGGCGTGCTGCTGCTGGCCTGGCTGGCCTTTCGCTCGCTGCGGCCGGTGGCGCTGGTGGGCGTGTCGCTGCTGGTGGGCTGCGCGGTGGCGCTGTCGGCCACGGCGCTGCTCTTCGGGCAGGTGCACCTGTTGACCCTGGTGTTCGGCGCCAGCCTGGTGGGCGTGGCCGAAGACTATGGCATCCACTACTTCGCCAGCCGCCAGGGCGCGCCCGGGCGCACGCCGCACGGCCTCATGCGCGGGCTCATGCCGGCGCTGTGGCTGGCCCTGGGCACCAGCGCCATCGCCTACCTGGCGCTGGGGGCCGCGGCCTTTCCGGGCCTGCGCCAGATGGCGGTGTTCTCGGTGGTGGGGCTCACGGCCGCCATGCTCACCGTGGTCTGCTGGTTTCCCTGGCTGGACCGGGGCACCATGCCGCACAGCCGCGTGGCCGACCGCATCGGCCAGACCCTGATGGCCTGGCCGCGCTGGCGCCAGGCGCTGCCCGGCTCGCTGGCCGTGTGCGCGGCCATGGCGCTGGCGCTGTGGCTGCTGGGCGGCCTGCGCGCGCAGGACGATGTGCGCCAGCTGCAAAACGGCTCGGCCACTCTGGTGGCCCAGCAGCGCCAGGTGGGCGAGATCCTGGGCCTGCCCAGCCCCGCGCAGTTCTACCTGGTGCAGGGCGACACGCCCGAGCAGGTGCTGCAACGCGAGGAAGAGCTCAAGGACAAGCTCGACGCCCTGGTCGCGCGCCAGCTGCTGGCGGGCTACAGCGCCGTGTCCGACTGGGTGCCCTCGGCGCGGCGCCAGGACAGCGATGCGCAACTGGTGGCCCGCGCGCACGAGGCCGTCTACCAAGGCGTGAACGCCGCGCTCGGCGAAAGCTTTGCCCGCGCCGATGCCCCTGCGCCCGAGCCGCTCACCGTGCAGGCCTGGCTGGCCCAGCCCATCTCGACCGCCGCGCGCCCGCTGTGGCTGGGCGAGCGCGAGGGCCGCTACCGCAGCCTGGTCATGCTGCGCGGCGTGGCCGACCTGCAGTCGCTGCCCGCGCTGGCCGGTGCGGCCCAGGGGCTCGAAGGCGTGGCCTGGGTCGACAAGCCGGCCGAGATCTCGGCCCTGCTGCAGCGCTACCGCATCTCCATGACCGAACTGCTGCTGCTGGGCCATGTGATGGTGCTGGCCGCCCTGTGGCTGCGCTTTGGCCGCAAGGCCTGGCGCGCCTGGATGCCCACCGTGCTGGCCAGCCTGGTGGTGGTGGCCGCGCTCACGGCCTTGGGTGCACCCTGGCAGCTGTTCAACGTGCTGGCGCTCATGCTGCTGCTGGGTGTGGGCATCGACTACGGCATCTTTCTGCAGGAGCACGAGGACGACCCCCACGCCTGGCTGGCCGTGGTCATCGGCGCGGGCAGCACCTGGCTGTCGTTCGGGCTGCTGGGCCTGTCGGCCACGCCCGCGCTCAAGGCCTTCGGCCTCACGCTGATGCTGGGCCTGCCGCTGGTGCTGGTGCTGGCGCCGCTGTTTCGCAGCCCCACCGTCTCCAAGGAACATTGATGCAACATCGCCAAGTGGAACAGACCGAGGTGCTGATCGTGGGTGCCGGCCCCTCGGGCGCCGTGGCCGCCGGCCTGCTGCGCAAGCAGGGCCGCCAGGTGCTGGTGATCGAGAAAGAAAGCTTTCCGCGCTTTTCCATCGGCGAAAGCCTGCTGCCCCAGAGCATGGCCTACATCGAAGAGGCCGGCATGCTGCAGGACGTGGTGGAGGCGGGCTTCCAGTACAAGAACGGCGCGGCCTTCGCCAAGGGCGAGCTGCGCACCGAGTTCGACTTTCGCGACAAGTTCTCGCCCGGCTGGGGCACCACCTACCAGGTGCAGCGCGGCGACTTCGACAAGGTGCTGGCCGATGCCGCCGCCAAGGCCGGTGCCGAGGTGCGCTACCGCCACACGGTGACGGCGGTGGATGTGTCGGGCGAGCGGCCCGAGGTGGCGGTCACCTCGCCCGAGGGCGAGGAGTACACCGTGCGCGCGCGCTTCCTGCTCGACGCCAGCGGCTTCGCGCGCATCCTGCCGCGCCTGCTGCAGCTCGAACGCCCCTCGGACTTCCCGGTGCGCGGCGCGCTGTTCACGCACATCGAGGATGGCATCGCCCATGGCGACATGGACCGCAGCAAGATCCTGATCTCGGTGCACCCGGTGCACCACGAGGTCTGGTTCTGGACCATTCCGTTCTCCAACGGCCGCTGCTCGCAGGGCGTGGTGGCCACGCCCGAGTTCCTGGCGCGCTACCAGGGCAGCGAGGTCGAGCGCCTGCGCGCCATCGTCGCCGAGACGCCGAGCCTGGCCCATGTGCTGCACAACGCCGTGTGGGACACGCCGGGCCGCTCCATCACCGGCTATGCGGCCAACGTCACCGCGCTGTGGGGCCGGGGCTATGCCCTGCTGGGCAATGCGGGCGAGTTTCTGGATCCGGTGTTCTCCAGCGGGGTGACCATTGCCGTCACCTCGGCCAGCCTGGCTGCGCGCTGCATCGAGCGCGCCTGGCGCGGTGAGGCGGTGGACTGGCAGCAGGACTATGCCGCGCCGCTGCAGGCCGGGGTGAATACCTTCCGCGCCTTCGTGCAGGGCTGGTACGACGGCAGCTTCCAGGACGTGATCTTCCACGCGCAGCACAGCCCCGAGATCCGCCGCATGATCGCCTCCATCCTGGCCGGCTACGCCTGGGATGCGAAGAACCCCTATGTCGCCGAGCCGCAGCGCCGCCTGCAGGTGCTGGGCGAGCTGTGCCGCGGGCAGCAGCCGTTGCAGCGGGGAGGGGCGCCCGCATGAGATCCGCCATGGCAGGTCGCTGGGCGGCCACCGCGTTGCTGCTGTCGCTGCTGGCAGGCTGTGCGTCCCTGGGCGTACCGCAGGCCGCGCGCACCCCGCCGCTGGCCCTGGCGCCTGCGGCCCTGCGCTGCGAGGCAGCGGTGCAGCAGCGCATCACGGTGGAGCTGCCCGGCCGCCCCGCGCAGCAGCTCGAAGCCCTGCTCGAAGTCGATGCCGAGGCCGTGCGCCTGGCCTTCTTTGTGGTGGGGCAGGGCGTGGGCAGCATGGTGTGGGACGGCTGGCAGTGGCACAAGGAGCTGTCGCGCCACTGGCCCGCGCAGCTCACGCCCGAGCAGGTGCTCAGCGACCTGCAGCTGGCCTTCTGGCCCGCGCGCGCCGTGCAGCGCGCCGTGCAGCCACCCTGGAGCGTGGAGGCATCCGCCACCGGGCGCCGCCTGCTGCGCGATGGCCGGGAGCAGGTGCGCGTGCAGTTCGTCGGCAACACCGCCGTCGAGATCATCTACCCCGAGGGGGCCTTCACCTTGCGCGTCGAATCGCCCGGGGGCTCCCGACTGTGCGCCCCGGCGCAGGAGCCTGTGTGATGGCACGCCCGCATGTCTATCTGAACGCCGCATCGGCCCACAGCGCGCTGGGGCTCAGCGCCGCCGCCATGCGCGCGCACCTGTTCGCCGCCACCGACCCCGCCACACTGCAGTGGACCGAGCGCTACTCCCCCGGCCGCCTGCTGCCCCTGGGCTGCCTGCCGGCGGACGCCGTGCTGCCCGCGCTGGACTTCGCACCCGTGCACCAGCGCTCGCGCAACAACGCGCTGGCCTGGGGCGCCGTGCAGGCGCTGCAGGCCGATGTGGCGCAGGCCATTGCCCGCTTCGGCGCCGCGCGCGTGGCCCTGGTGGTGGGCACCAGCACGGGCGGCATCGAAGAAGGCGAGGTGGCCGCGCGCCACCTGTTGCACCAGGGCGGCTTTCCGCCCGGGTTTGCCTATGCCGTGCAGGAGATGGGCAACGTGGCCCAGTTCCTGGCGCAGCACCTCCTGATCCGCGGGCCGGCGCACACCATCTCCACCGCCTGCTCCTCGGGCGCCAAGGCACTGGCCTCGGCCGCGCGGCTGCTGCAGTCGGGAATGGCCGACGTGGTGCTGGCTGGCGGCGTGGATGCGCTGGCGCGCTTCACCGTGGGCGGCTTCAGCGCGCTGGAGGCGGTCTCTGCCGAGCGCTGCAACCCCTTGTCAGCCAACCGCCGGGGCATCAATCTGGGCGAGGCGGCGGCCTTTTTTGTGCTGAGCCGCGAAGCCGGCCCCGTGCGCCTGGCCGGCTGGGGCGAGTCGCAGGACGCGCACCACATGTCGGCCCCCGACCCCACGGGCCAGGGTGCGGCTGCGGCCATGCAGCAGGCCCTGGCACGCGCCTGCATGCAGCCGGCGGCCGTGGACTATGTGAACCTGCACGGCACGGCCACGCCGCACAACGATGCCATGGAGAGCCGGGCGGTGCAGGCGGTGCTGGGCAGCGATGTCGCGGTCAGCTCCACCAAGCCGCTCACCGGCCACGCGCTGGCCGCTGCGGGCGCGCTGGAGGCGGCGGTGGCCTGGCATGTGTTGCACGACAATCCACAGGGCATACTGCCCGTGCACTGGTGGGACGGCTCGGCCGACCCCGCCATGCCGGCGCTGGCCGCCGTGGCGCCGGGCACGCAATTGGGCCGCGCGGCCCGGGCCGTGCTGAGCAACTCCTTTGCCTTTGGCGGCAGCAACAGCAGCCTGCTGTTCGAGGCCGCCTGACGAATGACGACAAGCCGATCGATGAGCACCACCACCACCGAACTGTTACCCATAGAGAACTATGTGCCCCATCGGGGCGCCATGCTGCTGCTGGACCGGCTTGTGGCCGCCGGCGTGGACAGCGCGGTGGCCGAGGTCCGGGTGCCGCGCGGCGGCCTGTTCCTGCACGATGCCGGCATGCCCTCCTGGGTGGGCATGGAGTACATGGCGCAGACGGTGGCCGCCTGGGCCGGCTGGAACGCGCTGCGCAGGGGCCAGGCCGTGAAGATCGGCTTTCTGCTCGGTTCGCGCAAGTACGAGACGGCCCAGGCCTACTTTGCCCCGGGCGCGCTGCTCAAGGTCAGCGTGGACTGCGACATGATGGGCGACAACGGCCTGGGCATGTTCGACTGCCGCATCCATGCCGAAGATGCGACGGAATTGGCAAGTGCGCGCATTTCCGTCTTTGAGCCCGAGGACGGTAGCGCCTATATTTCCCCATTGCCCGCATCGGGCCCGTGATGGCGGGCAAAAAAATAGACACAACAACAGGTTACAACCGACACCGAGAATGAATGAGCTGACGACGAAGACGACGACCGGCGCCGCGCCCGCAGCAGCACCAGCGGCTGCCGCCTCCACCGTGCTGGTGACCGGCTCCAGCCGGGGCATAGGCCGGGCCATCGCAATGCGCCTGGCGCGGGACGGCCACGACATCGTGGTGCATTGCCGAAGCGGCATCGAGCAGGCGCACAGCGCCGCGGCCGAAATAGAGGCAATGGGCCGCAGCGCGCGCGTGCTGCAGTTCGACGTGGCCGACCGTGCCGCCTGCGCCGCCGCGCTGGAGGCCGACATGGAGGCCCATGGCGCCTACTACGGCGTTGTCTGCAACGCCGGCATCGCCATGGACAATGCCTTCCCTGCCATGACCGGCGAGGAGTGGGACCGCGTGGTGCACACCAACCTCGACGCCTTCTACAACGTGTTGCACCCCGTGGTGATGCCCATGGTGCGCCGGCGCAAGCCCGGGCGCATCGTCACGCTGGCCTCGGTCTCGGCCCTTATGGGCAACCGCGGCCAGGCCAACTACAGCGCGGCCAAGGCCGGCGTGATCGCCGCCACCAAGTCGCTGGCCATCGAGCTGGCCAAGCGCAACATCACCGTCAACTGCGTGGCGCCGGGCCTGATCGACACCGAGATGGTGAGCGAAGAGGTGCTGGAGCACGCGCTCGAGATGATTCCCATGCGCCGCATGGGCACGGTGGACGAGGTGGCCGGCGCGGTCGCCTTCCTGCTGGGGGCCGAGGCCTCGTACATCACGCGCCAGGTGATCTCGGTCAACGGGGGGATGGTCGGATGAGCGCTTCCACCACCGCCCACAGCAACGGCGGCAAGCGCCGCGTGGTCATCACCGGCGTCGGCGCCTTCAGCCCCCTGGGCAACGACTGGGCCACGGTGCGCAGCCAGCTGCTCAGCGGGCGCAATGTGATCCGCCGCATGCACGAATGGGAGATCTACGAAGGCCTGAGCACCCAACTGGCCTGCAATGTGGCGCCCTTCGAGCTGCCCGCGCACTACAACCGCAAGACCATGCGCAGCATGGGCCGCGTGGCCGTGATGGCCACGCGCGCCACCGAGATTGCGCTGGCGAGCGCAGGCCTGCTGGGCGACCCCTTCGTCAAGAGCGGGCAGATGGGCATCTCGTACGGTTCGTCGGCGGGCACGCCCTCGGCCATCGGCGACTTCGGCCGCATGATCGCCGAAAAGAACACCGAGGGCATCAACGCCAACACCTACATCAAGATGATGTCGCACACGGCGGCGGTCAACATCGGCGTGTTCTTCGGCGCCACGGGGCGCATGATCACCACCTCCAGCGCCTGCACCTCGGGCAGCCAGGGCCTGGGCTACGCCTACGAGACCATCCAGAGCGGCAAGCAGCTGGCCATGCTGGCCGGCGGCGCCGAAGAGCTCGACGCCATCCAGGCGGCGGTGTTCGACACCCTGTTTGCCACCAGCACCAGGAACGACACGCCCGAGCTCACGCCCCGGCCCTTCGACGCGGCGCGCGACGGCCTGGTGCTGGGCGAGGGCGCCTGCACCTTCGTGCTCGAAGAACTCGGCCACGCAAAGGCGCGCGGCGCACAGATCCTGGGCGAGATCATCGGTTTTGCCACCAACTCCGATGGCACCCACGTCACCCACCCCAACTCCGCCACCATGGCCCAGGCCATGCGCATGGCACTCGACGATGCCGGCCTGGCACCGGGCGACATCGGCTACGTCAACGCCCACGGCACGGCCACGGAGCAGGGCGACATCGCCGAGAGCCATGCCACGCATGCGGTGTTCGGCAGCAGCGTGCCCGTGAGCACGCTCAAGAGCTACATGGGCCACACCCTGGGCGCCTGCGGCGCGCTGGAAGCCTGGATGACGCTGGAGATGATGCGCGAGGGCTGGTTCGCCCAGAACGCCAACCTCACCGAGCCCGACCCGCGCTGCGGCGCGCTGGACTACATCATGGGCCAGGCGCGCCAGCTCGACACCGACATCGTGATGAGCAACAACTTCGCGTTCGGCGGGGTCAACACATCCTTGATTTTCAAACGTTGGAGGGAGTAGTAAACATGGCAATTCTTCACACATCCATCGGCCGCGCCAGCGCGCTGGCCACCGCGGCCGTGCTGGCCTTGGCCCTGCACAGCGGTGCGGCCCACGCGCGCGCCGAAGCGCTCTACGACGCGCCGCAGGTCGTCTTCTCGGGCGGTTACACGCCCACGGCGGCGCAGGTGCGCGACCGCATCATCCAGGCCGGCCTGTCGCTGGGCTGGGCCGTGACCCGCGAAAGCCCGGGCGTGGTGGAGCTGCAGTACGACAAGCAGGGCAAGCACATGGCGGCCATCGCCGTGCGCTACGACCATGCCGGTTACAAGATCGACTACGTCAACAGCTACAACCTCAACTATGCCGACGCGGGCGCGGGCCGCCGCATCCACCCCAACTACAACCGCTGGATCCGCAACCTCATGCAGCGCATCAGCGGCGGCTGAAGCCCGGCGGGCAGTGCCGGAATAAGCTGGGCGGGCATGCGGTCCGCTCAGAGCATCTGAAACCGCCCCTCATGCGGAGGGGCATATCGCAGGAGAATTCGCATGAAAAAGTGGGTCCTGGCGCTGGCCGCCCTGTCGGCCATGGGTGCAGTGCATGCACGCAACACGGTTCTGACGCTGCCTCTGGATGAGGTGGTGCGCATGGGCGTGGAGCAGGGCAAGCTCGACGGCAGTGTCAAGTTCTACCTCTCAGGCGCCAAGACGCCCAAGGTCAGTGCCCGCCTGGGCGAAGACATCGCCAACAAGAAGACCAACGGCGTCGGCAAGGACGATGCCTATGGCTGCCGGTGGGCGGCGCTGTCGGCACTGATCGCCTTCCAGGAGTCGGCCAAGCAAAAGGGTGCCAACGCCGTGGTCGACCTGCACAGCTACTACAAGCGTGCCACCTACAAGAACCCCGCCAACTACGAGTGCCATGCCGGCGCTGTGGTGATCGGGGTGACGCTCAAGGGTACTTTCGCAAGGGTGTAAGCCCCCCTGAGCCGCTTCGCCTCTTCCCCCCCGAGGGGGGACCCCCCGGTGCGGCGGGGCGGCCCTTGCACGGGGGCGCTGGCCTCGGGCGCGCCGGTTTTTCAGGCCGGTGCGTGGCGTGAATTGCCTTGGGAGTAACAACGATGACGGATAAAACGAAACAAATGCTGCTGGTGCTGGCCGTGCTGTCGGCTGCCAGCGTGGCGCAGGCGCGCGAGGTCAAGGCCTCGATGCTGTCGCTCGAAGACACGGTGCAGATGGGCATCCGCGAGGGCAAGCTCGACGGCAGCGTGCGCTTCTACCTTTCGGGCGCCCCGGTGCCGCAGCTGGCGGACCAGCCCCTGGGTGAGGAGTACCTGCACCGGCGCACCAGCAACATCGGCAAGGAGCTGGTGTTCGCCTGCCACTGGGCCGCGCTGGCCGGCCTGATGGCGCTGCAGGAGAGCGCCAAGAAGCGGGGCGCCAACGCCGTGGTTGACCTGCACAGCTTCTACAACGAAAAGGCCGTCAAGGACCCGGCCCGTTTCGAATGCAACCAGACCAGCTACCAGACCATCGTGGCCTTCAAGGGCACCTACGCACGCACCGCGCCTTGAGCCGGGCACGCGAACCGTCCATCCATTCGATCATCTTTCCAACAATGCGGATCCAGACGACCGCACCAGACCAAAGAGGGAACACCGACATGCGCATGAAGAAGACCGCAAGCATCCTGGCGCTGGCCGTTCTGGCCGCTGCAGGCACCACCGCCGCCCATGCCGAAAAAGTGCTGATGCTGCCCCTGGAGGAGGCCGTGCAGCTGGGCCTGGCGCAAAAGAAGCTCGACGGCAGCGTCAAGTTCTACCTCTCGGGTGCGCCCACACCCGAAGGCGGCACCGCCATCGGCGAGGAAACCGCCAACCGCCGCACGGCATCGGGCGGCCGCAGCAAGGAAGAGGCCTGCCACTGGGTGGCCCTGTCCACACTGATCTCGCTGGAAGAGTTCGCCAAGAAGCGCGGCGCCAACGCCGTGGTGGACCTGCACAGCGTCTTCAAGGGCAAGGTCTACAAGGACCCCGTCAACTACGAATGCCACGCGGGCAACATGCTCACCGGCGTGACCTTCAAGGGCACCTACGTCCGCCTTGGGCAGTGAGGTCGCCTTCCCCCTCGGCACCACCGCTGCAACTGCTGCTCGCCGCGCAGGCCCCCCTGGCGGCGCGGGCGCAGCAGGCGGTGCCCGGGTGGCTGACGGCGGATGAACAAACCCGCCTGGCCGGCATGCAGCATGCGGCGCGGCGCCAGGAGTTCCTGGCTTGCCGCTGGGCCCTGCGCCAGTTGCTGGCTGAGGGCAAGCGCACGCCGGCCGGCGACTGGCGCCTGGACGCGCCCGAGGGCAGGGCGCCCCATCTCAACGCACAGCGCCACGGCGCCGCGGCGGCTGCCGCCACCCACCTGTCGCTGTCGCACAGCGGCGCCTGGCTGGCCTGCGCCGTGGCCTCGCAGCCCGTGGGCATTGACCTGGAGGTCCAGGACATCCAGAGCCCAGGCCGGCGCGACGTGCTCGCCCTGGCCGCCATGGCCTGCTCGCCGGGCGAGCAGGCACAGCTGCAGGCGCTGGACGACGGCCCCGCACGCCAGCGCCACTTTCTGCAGATCTGGAGCCTCAAGGAGGCGTATTTCAAGTGCACGGGCACGGGCGTGGATTTTGCGGCGATCCGGCGCATCGAGTGCCGCCCAGCAGGCCCGGCTGATCCGGCGCAGGTACCGGTGGCGCATGCCAGGTCATGGCACGGCGCTACGGCCGAAGGCCATGCCGTGCTGCTCTCTGTGTGCGTGCTGCAGGAGGCTGCCGGGGCCATGCCGCCATGCGCGCTCCGCCAGCCCGATGCGGACATCGCATGGCAGGGCGAGGGGCGATGGCACCTGGTGGCATTGCCGGGCTGACCGGCCGGTGCGTGTGCGAACGGTGCGCGTGGGCGCAGGAGGGGAAGAAGATGGCCTGCCTGGAGGGACTCGAACCCCCGACCTATAGCTTAGAAGGCTATTGCTCTATCCAGTTGAGCTACAGGCAGACAGCGCCAACACAGGGTTTGGCGCTATTATTTTGTTGAAGTGCGCGGAGCACTCCGCACACTGTGGATGTGCAGGTAGCGAATGATACCTGTTCGGGCAGGCACGATTGGCCAAATCGCAGGCCCTGCCGCTCGGTGCAGTTCACAGGAACATTGATTGATTGAATGAATGAGGGAGTTGGAATGCAGGGATCGGAAGACAGCTGGGCAGCAGCCATGAGGGAGGCCGAATCTCCCGCGGACCGAGACCCGGCGCTGTGGGCCAAGTGCTTTGCCGAAAGCGATGGCGACGAGCAGCGCGCCAAGGCGGCCTACATGCGGGCCAAGGTCGCGGGCAGCACGCCGGCGTCCGCCGTGCCTGTTGCTGCTGCCGCGACGACAGAAGATCCGCCCGCCGCCAAACCCCGAAAGAAGCGGTTGCTGCCCTGGTGGGGCTGGGTTCTGCTCACGCCGGTGATCGCCATCGGGGGCCTCATGCTGATCGGCGCCCTGATGCCCGACAACCCGGACCGCGATGCGCGCTGGCGGGCGCAGGACGCCATCAAGCTGTGCTGGAGCGAGCAGGGCCGCAAATCCCTGGACGCATCGACGGCCCGGTTTGTCGCCGGCGCCTGCGAGAAGATGGAGCGCGACTACGAAGCCCGTTGGGGACGCAAGCCCTGAGCGGTCCTCCGCGCTACCATCCGCCCCGCACACTCAGGCAGCTCACCTCGTTCTTGGTGTGCAGCAACTCGCTCGGCGGTACCACCACCACCGCTTGGGTGTTCTTGCGCAGGGGCTTTCTGAGCTGCACGTGCACGGTGTTGGGCGGCTTCGCCTTTTGGGAGCAGCTGTCGACCCAGAAATCCAGTACCAGACCCGTGATGGTGCGGCCGGTGCCGTTCTCGATGTGGACGAAGGTGGTGTCGTCCTCGTACTGCCACCAGGTCTGCGAGTCGTTCACATCGTCCACGTCAAAGATCTTGCGCTGGGTCCCGGGGACGATGCGAGCGCGGATTTCGGCAAGCTTGCCTTCGTTCACCTGGTCCTGTAGCTCCTCCACGCGATCGTGGTAGCTCTGGGGGAGCACGGGCTCCGCTTGGGCTGCAGGGGCAGTGCTTGCTGCAGCCGCCGCCTGCTGGGCCCTGGACGGTGCGGGTGATGCCAACGCCAGCGCCAGCGCCAGCACGAGGCCGACCCGTGTGAAGAACCCGTGCCGGCTTGCGGGGGCCGCGGAGGCTCGGCGGAGGAGGGCGGCGCGCGTTGGCGTCAAAGACAGCGGGGATGGAGGCAGGTTGGTCATGGGGTGCAAAGGCCAAGTATTGCCCTGGATTTTTGCGTGCTGGCCGCTTCAGGTTATAAGATATTCAACAGCTTCCGTGAACATTGGCACGCAATGCGCTTGCGTGTTTTCTGCACAGGTTCTTCGCGCACTCTCCTGCCCCTTTACCGACTTTTTGCCACCATGCCCCACAGCGTCAACCTCATCAACACCATCGCCGCCGCCCTGGGGCTGGCGCTGGCGCTGGGTTTTGTCGCCTCGCGGCTGCGCCTGCCGGCGCTGGTGGGCTACCTGCTGGCGGGGGTGGTGATCGGGCCCTTCACGCCCGGCTTCGTGGCCGATGCGGCCATGGCCAGCCAACTGGCCGAGATCGGGGTGATGCTCTTGATGTTCGGCGTGGGTCTGCATTTCTCGCTCGGTGACCTGCTGGCGGTGCGCAAGATCGCCGTGCCCGGGGCCATCGTGCAGATCATGGTGGCCACGCTCATGGGCATGGGCCTGGCGTACTGGTGGGGCTGGGGGCTCGGTGGGGCGCTGGTGTTCGGGCTGGCGCTGTCGGTGGC
This sequence comes from Acidovorax sp. FW305-C-20-28, assembly GCF_058783375.1. Taxonomy (NCBI): domain Bacteria; kingdom Pseudomonadati; phylum Pseudomonadota; class Betaproteobacteria; order Burkholderiales; family Comamonadaceae; genus Acidovorax; species Acidovorax sp. FW305-C-20-28. The sequence continues at coordinate 108,724 of NZ_JBYSYM010000026.1, forward strand.
CAGCACCGTGGTGCTGCTGCGCGCGCTCGAAACCCTGGGCATTCTGGAAACCTATACCGGCCGCATCGCGGTCGGCTGGCTGGTGGTCGAAGACCTGGTCATGGTGCTGGTGCTGGTGCTGCTGCCGCCGCTGGCCGGGGTGTTGGGCGGCAACGGGGCCGGTGCCGATGCCTCGGATCTGGCCAAGACCCTGGGGCTCACGCTCCTGCAGGTGGGCGGCTTCGTGGTGCTGATGCTGGTGGTGGGGCGCCGCGTGTTCCCCTGGGTGCTGTGGCAGGTGGCGCGCACCGGCTCGCGCGAGCTGTTCACGCTGTGCGTGGTGGCGGCCGCCGTGAGCATTGCCTTCGGCTCGGCCGCGCTGTTCGGCGTGTCGTTCGCGCTGGGGGCCTTCTTCGCCGGCATGGTGATGCGCGAGTCCGAGTTCAGCCACCGTGCCGCGCAGGAGTCGCTGCCCCTGCGCGACGCCTTCGCCGTGCTGTTCTTCGTCTCGGTGGGCATGCTGTTCAACCCCGCCGTGCTGTGGGACCGCCCCCTGCAGGTGCTGGCCGTGGTGGCCATCATCATGCTGGGCAAGACCCTCGCGGCCGCGGCCCTGGTGCTGTCGTTCCGCTACCCGCTGAACACCGCGCTCACCGTCTCGGCCAGCCTGGCCCAAATTGGCGAGTTCTCCTTCATCCTGGTGGGCCTGGGCGCATCGCTGGGCCTGCTGCCGGCCGAGGGCACGAGCCTGGTGCTGGCCGGCGCGCTGATCTCCATGGCGCTCAACCCCATGCTGTTCCACGCCATCGCGCCGCTGCAGGCCTGGCTGCGCAAGCGCTCGGCCTTTGCGCGCCGGCTCGAAGAGCGCGACGACCCGCTGGCCGAGCTGCCCATGAGCACGCACGCCAAGTTCCTCGCGCACCAGGTGGTGCTTGTGGGCTACGGCAAGGTGGGCCGGCGCATTGCCGTAGCGCTGGCCGCCAACGACGTGCCCTTTGTCGTGGCCGAGCAGAACCGCGAGCTGGTCGAGCACCTGCGCGCCAAGGGCATCGCTGCCGTGTTCGGCGACGCCGAAGAGCCCGCTGTGCTGATCCAGGCCCACATCGCGCGTGCCGCCATGCTGGTCATCGCCACGCCCGACACCATCAAGGTGCGCCAGATGATCGCCACCGCGCGCCTGCTCAACCCCAGCGTCGAAACCGTGATCCGCAGCCACAACGAGCAGGAGGCGCGCCTGCTCGAAGAAGAGAACGGTGGCACCGTGTTCCTCTCCGACGAGGCCCTGGCCCAGGCCATGGTGCGGCATGTGATCGACCGCGCCCACGACATGGCGCGGCATGGGACGGCGTCGGCGCCGGCGCGGCTACATGAGCCGGGATGACTGACGGCCAGTACACCGGTTCTGGACGGTCTCGGGCGGACAAGCTGCCTTATTCTGGCGTTGCCTTGGAGATACTCATGCGGTGAAGCGCCCACAGCGCTCCGGTCGCATGCTGGCCCCAATGGTTGCGGTGCATGAACGACCAGTGCCATAGCGCATCGTTTACCCGCCCCTCGTCAAACAACACGAGGCCGGCACGGATGTCACGGTAGATGTCCATGAGGTCATCACCCAGGTCGCCCATGCCCGGTTCATCCGACAATTCCGGCGCAGGGTCGAGTACCTCGCGGTAGTACCAGCCCCAGAACGGGGAAAGCTTGGCTTTTGCCTTGTCGAGTGCGTCGGCGGGTGGGGCTGGAATGCCCCAGTCGTTTTCAGGCCCCACCTGTGGCAAGTGCAATGCGTCTGCATAGAGCCTGGCCAACCAGTAGGCGGCGCTGCGCTCGGCGTCGGGATCAGGTGCTCCCTCGCACCAGTCGCAAAAGCCTCGGGCGGTGGTGGCAAAAGTGGCCAATTCTTCGCTGATCTTAGCCAGCGGGGACAGGGACATTAGATCTTCCTCGCCGCTGCGGCGTGTTTCAGCAGAACAGGGCAGGCCCTTAGAACCTGTTTACGATCTCCCAGGGGTCGCGCAGCGGCCTTGGCGGGTGGGATGCAAGGCGCGGTGCGCAGTTGATAGCCCGGCTATCAACAAGCG
>NZ_JBYSYM010000027.1:0-76851 GCF_058783375.1 Acidovorax sp. FW305-C-20-28
CGCTTGCAAGGTGCACACCTTGCTGCGCACGGGCGCCTTGCATCCAGCCCCCAGGCCGGGCAACGCGATCCCCGAAATCAGGGTGAACAGGCCCTGAGGCCGGCTGCGAGCGCGTGGGCAAGCGCATCAGCCCTGCCCTGCTGCACGAGGTGGTGGCCAGCAATGACAAGCAGCGCTTTGCCTTCAGCGACGATGGCCTGCGCATCCGCGCCAACCAGGGGCATTCGGTCGATGTGGACCTGGGCCTGGTGCCGCAGGTGCCGCAGGTGCCGCCGGACAGGCTGTACCACGGCACGGCATCGCGCTTTCTGACATCCATCTTTGCGCAAGGCCTGCTGCGTGGCAGCCGCCACCATGTGCATCTGACCGAGAAGCAGGACGTTGCGGTGTCCGTGGGCACACGCCATGGCGTGCCCGTGGTGCTGGTGGTGGACGCCCTGCGCATGCAGCGCGACGGGCATGCGTTCTACCGCTCGGACAACGGGGTGTGGCTGACGGACCGGGTGGATGTGGAGTACCTCACGCACCCGACACCCGCGGGCGGATGAATGGAACATGGCGTGACAAAAGTCACAATGGAAGGGCCGCCGGCCGTCTCGCATCCTTCACCTGGATGATGCGCCGGACCCGCTGGTTTTCTACATTCGCCTCCACTGCAACCACCCCAGCCCGTGCGTGAGCGAAGCCTTCACCCCGCCATCTGCCCCGTCAGAACACCTGCCCAACTCCCCGGCGGCCCATCAGGCGGGCAAGGTGGACGATGCGCTGTTCGACACCGCCCTGTGCCTGAACTGCGGGGCCGCGCTCACCGGGCCGTTCTGCGCGCAGTGCGGGCAGAAGAAGGCCGGGCGCATTGGCCGGGCCACGGTGCGCCAGGAGGCCTGGGCGCGATTTCGCTGGTTTGAATGGGGCGTGGTGCGCAATGCGCTGCGCGTGCTGCCGCAACCGGGCACCATGGCGCGCGAGTATGTGCTGGGCATGCGCAAGGACCATCTGCACCCGCTGAGCCTGCTGTGCCTGGCCATCGGCTTCCTGCTCGTGGTGCTGGGGCATACCGATTACCTCAAGCCAGAGCTGCCCAGCGAGGCGGCCGCGCGCATGTATGCGCTGGTGGCCAGCTACTCGAAATGGTCGTTCTCGCTGGGGGCGCTGGCCGCGTTCGTGAGCGCTGCGGTGGTCTTCTGGCGGCGGCTGGGCTACAACGCCGCCGAGCTGCTGGCCTTTGCGCTGGTGTGCCAGGCGGTGTTCATTGCGCTGCAGATCCTGAACCAGCTGCCGCTGGTGCTGGCCCCCTCACCCGGCCTGCTCAAGTGGCACAAGGCCTGGTCGCCGTGGTACATGACGGGGGTGCAGGCGCTGGTCTTCATGGTGGCGCTGTGCCAGTTCTACCTGGTGGACCTGCGGCGCGAGGGCTGGAGGCTGCTGCTGGCCGGCGCGCTGTTTGCCCTGCTCAAGTGGCAAACCACGGCGCTGTACGCGCGCGCCGTGGTGGAGCTGGTGCTGTGGCAGATGGGCCTGTGAAGGCAAAGCCGGCGCCATGCGTGGCACACCCACAACATCATCCATTTGGATGATGCCCGCCTCCAGACGCCCGACATACCATGCCCGGCACAACAATCCAACGACGACGACAAGCGGGAGCAAGGCCTTGACCCACGGGAACTGGCTGGGAGAGCAATTGGGGATGAGCGGGTTCGAGACCCTCATGGCCGAGAGCATGGAGGCCCTGGGCGAGCCCGGCATGGTCGAGCGGCTGCTGCAGCAGCTGGGCGAGCGCCTGGGCAGCCGCAAGGTGGTGCTGTTCTGCCCCCTGCCCGGCACCGATGACCCGCTGGCGGCCTTCCAGTCGGGCATGCCCGACGATTTCCTGTCGCGCTATGCCTCGCTGATCCAGGTGAGCGATGCCTGGAGCGACGCGCTGGAGCGCCAGCACGCCGAGGCCACCGCGCGGGGCGGCTCACTGAGCCAGCAGCTCATCGGCACGGCCGAGTTGCGCCGTGGCGCCTTCTACGCGGAATACCTGCGCCCGCTGGGCATCGATGCCATGGTCAACAGCGTGGTGGAGAGCTCGCCCGAGGTGGGCGTGCATGTGCTGGCCATGTACAACGAGCTGGGTCAGCCGGAATTCACGCAGCAGCAGTTTGCCTGGCTGCGGGCCGTGACGCCCTGGGTGCGCAGCCTGCTGCGCGCACAGCGGCGCATGCAGCAGGCGCAGCGCCACGCCGGCGCGCTGGAGCAGACGCTCAACCAGCTGCCACTGGGCGTGCTGCACGCCAACCGGCAGGGCGAGGTGCGCTACCTCAACGACCATGCGCGCACCTGGCTGGGCGTGGAGGACGAATGCCACTTGCTGCTGCGCCATGCCACGGGCTGGCACAACCGCCAGCCCCTGCGCCTAGCCCAGGTGGATGCCGCTCTGGTGCCGCTCATCGCCGCCAGCCTGGGCACGCGCACACCGGTCTCGCTGCGCCTGCGCACGGCGGGCAACCAGCCCCTGGTGGCGCTGGCGGCGCCGCTCAGGACCGCACCGGGCGCCATGGGCGAGGTGCTGGTGCAGTTCATCCTGGTGCCCGAGACGCCGCCCCATGCCTCGACTGCGGCCTCCGTCTGCAGCGCGCTCTACGGGCTGACACCGGCCGAGGCCGCCCTGCTGCCCCTGCTGCTGCAGGGCATGACGCCACGCGAAATGGCCGACACCCAGGGCGTGAAGATGCCCACGGTGCGCACCCAGTTGGCCAGCCTGTATGCCAAGACGGGGACGCGCGGCCAGGCCGACCTGGCCCAGCGCGTGCTGCGCGTGGCCGCACTGGTGGCGGCCTAGTGACCTGTCCCCCGGCTTTCCCCGTCTATCCGTTCCTTCTCGCCCTCTCCGGCACCCACCCACGGCCCTCGGCCGCATGAAAGGCAAGCACCCGCATGACCACCCAACGCCGCACTCCCCACCTGCACCCCGGCCTGCACTCCGTGGCGCGGGCCAGCATGGCGCTGCTGCTGGGGCTGGCCTGCGCCGCCCCGGCACTGGCGCAAAAGGCTTCGTCCACCACCTCCAGCAGCAGCGCCGGCAAACCCAGCCGCGCCCAGCTCACGGCCGAACTGGCGGCCACGCTGCAGGCCTGCTCGTACGACGGCAGCCCGGTGGCCTTCTCGCCGCCCGATCTGTCCAAGGGGGGCAGCACCGGCAAGGAGGTGGTGGCCGAGATCATGAAGTACACCGGCCTGCCGCCCAACTTCGTGGTGGTGGAGGGGCAGGTGCCCAACGCCGCAGCCGTGATCATGCAGGGCCCCGACAAGGTCCCGCGCCGGGTGATCGCCTACAACCCGGCCTTCATGGGCGATGTGATCCGTGCCACCAAAGCCAACAACTGGGCGCCCGTGAGCATCATGGCGCACGAGATCGGGCACCACCTGTCGGGCCACACCATCGTGCCGGGCGGCAGCCAGCCCCCGATCGAGCTCGAATCGGACAAGTTCAGCGGCTTCGTGCTCTACAAGATGGGCGCGCCCCTGGCCGATGCACAGCGCGCCATTGCCACGCTGATCCCCGAGCAGGACGGCCAGACCCACCCCGGCCGCCGCAAGCGCCTGGCCGCCATCGAGGCCGGGTGGAAGCAGGCCTGCGAACTGCAGGGCGGCAAGGACTGCGCAGGCGGCACACCACCCGCCGTGGCCGTGGCGGCCGCGCCTTCCGCCCCCTCCGCCCCCAAGGCGGCGCCTGCGCCAGTGCCTGCCGCGGCCACCGCCCCCACTCCCACGGCCAGGCCTGCGCCCACCGCCCTGGCCGCAGCGGCCGAGACCTTGCCACGCCCCGATGCGCAAGCCCTGCCTTCCAAGGGCACGCAGTTCATCTACGACGAGTTCGGTTTTCTGGAGCCGGCCCAACGCGCCAAATTCGAAAAGCAGATGTACGAACACGCCCAGGCCGTGGGGGTGGAGATCGTCACCATGCTGGTCAAGGACCTGGGCGGCCTCACGGCCGAGCAGTACGCCTGGGCCATGATGCGCCAGTTGCGCGTGGGCAAGCTGGATGTGGGCAACGGCGCGGTGCTGGTGGTGGCCCCCAACCAGCAGCAGGTGGGCGTGGCGCTGGGGGCCGGCGTGGCCCTGGAGATGGGCGGCAGCGACAAGGCCGCCCAGCTCAAGCGCTGGATGGATTCGGCCTGGAAGCTGTGCCAGTCCAAGGGCAACTGCGGCAACTGGACCGAAAACCTGATGCTGGCGGCCGACCACATCCGCCGCGACACCCGCCACTGGGACTGGAGCATTGCCTACAACTCGCTGGGCGACATCCAGAAGGCAGCGGCCGAGGAAAACGGCAAGCCATCGGCCGACCCCAAGCAGAGCAAGGTGTGGCGCAAGGTCGTTCGCCTGACCGGCACGGTGGAAAACCTGGCCCCGCCGCCAGGCAACAAGGCCGCATGGGTCAACGAGCCCAAGCTCGACGGCGGCCGCAAGAAGGCCGTGCTGCTGCGCAGCGGTGAGGGCTTGACCACCATGCTCTATGTGGATGCGCACACCGAAGCCCTGATGCCCGGTGGCAAGCTGCAGCAGGGCAAGACCTATGCGCTGGTGGCCCGGGAGTCGGGCCTGTCATGGAACCCCAAGGACACCCAGTCCCTGGACCTGCTGAGCTACGCCCTGGCCGAATGATGGCGCGCACCGCCCCCATTCTCCCCAGGCTGTGCGCCGCACTGCTGTTGCTGGCCGGGGCGCAGGCCACGGCGCACGCCCAGCAGGCCACCGCACACCACTGCGGGCGCACGGCAGCCCACCCCATCGATGCGGCCTACGCAGCCGCCATGGAGCGCAGCGGCGGCGTGACCGCCGACATGCGCGATGCCCAGTCCACCGCCTACGCGGCCTGGGACAAGGAGCTCAACCGCCTGTACGCCCAGGTGCTCAAGGCGGCAGGCACTGCGCGCCGCGACAGCCTGCGCGCCGCGCAGCGCGCCTGGCTCGCTTTCGACAAGGCCCAGGCGCAATGGGACATGGCCGTGCATGCCGACCAGGGCAGCTCGGCCGCCCTCAACGTGGCAGGCGCTGGCCTGGCGCGCCTGCGCGCGCGGGTGTGCGACCTGGACAGCGATTTGCAGGCGCTCAAGGACAGCCCATGATGCGCCGCCATGCCCTGCACCACCTGGGAGCCTTGCTGGCCGGCATGGCGGGCCTGATCACGGGCGGGGCCCACGCCCAGGGGCAGGCCCACGGTGGCAAGGTCTGGCTGCGCGTGCGCAATGACAGCGGCATCCCTTTCGGGCATGTGTGGCAAGGCTGGCCGCAGCGCGGCACCGATGTGGACCTGGGCCCCCTGCAGCCCGGGCAGACCAGCCGCTGGCATGGCTTTCCCACCGAACTGCCGCACTACCGCAAGACCCGCATCCAGCTGCCGGACCGCCAGGTGACGGACGTGATCGACCGGGCCTTCCCCGCCGGGCGCAAGGCATTGGCACCGGGGTACTACACCCTCGCCTACTCAGGGAGCGGCAGCCCGGGCCTGCAGCTCAGGCTGATCGAAGACCCGGAACCGCGCTGACGCCGCCCGGCTGCTCCCCGCGCGCCAGCCGCGCCGCAATCGCATCGAGCACCGGCGGCAGATCGGCCACCGAGTCGATCACATAGTGCGCGCCGGCAGCGCGCAGCTTGGCCTCGGCCGCCGCACGGCGCACGGCCTGCTCGGCCGGGCCCAGGGCCTGCCATTCGGCCAGGGGCAGGCCCATGGCGTTGCCGCTGACGGCCAGGCCCACGGCCCAGGTGCCGGCGGCCAGGCCTTCCTGCACGCCCACTTCGGTGTCGTCGACCTTGACCACGGTGGCGGGCCAGCAGATGCCCAGGTCGGCAAAGCACTGCCACATCATCAGCGGTGTGGGCCGGCCGGTGGCCTGGTCGCCGGCGCAGACCAGGTTGTCGGGCACATAGCCGCCCTTTGCGGCGATGGCGCTCACGACTTCCATGATGGGGCGGTTGTAGCCCGTGGTGGACCCGACCTTGAGGCCGCGTGCGCGCACGGCGGCAATGGCATCGAGCGCGCCGGGGATGAAGTCGCAGAAATCGGGCACGACGGCGGCGTTGAGCGGGGTGAACACTTCGTAGAGTTGGTCCACATCGGCATCGGTCAGGGGGCGGCCATACTTGGCTTGCCATTGCGCCGCCACCTCGGGCAGGCGGCCCAGGGCATGGATGTGGTCCCACTTGGCCATGCCCATGGGGCCGCGCGCCTGGGCGATGCTGAGGCTGATGCCGAACTGCTCGAACAGGCGCACGAAGGCGCCCATGGGCGCGCAGGAGCCAAAGTCGAGGATGGTGCCGGCCCAGTCGAAGACGACGGCGCTCAATTGGTCGTGCGCGGACGATACGGCGGGGACGGACGGGGTGGTGTTGCTCATGGTTCTGAATAAATGCAAATCGGAGGCGGTGGCTTACCAGGCGTTGAACACGTCCTCGGCAATGCCGAAGGCAGTGCTGGCGCCGGTGCCGCTGGTGACCAGCACCACGCGGGTGGCGCCGTCGGGGGCGTCGATCAGGCAGTCGGTGCTGGCCGACGAGGGGTAGGTGCCGACCCAGCGCGCGCTGACGGTGGCTTCGCGCAGGCGCAGGGTCTCGCGCAGGTGGCGCAGGATGAGCGCGTCCACGCGCTCGCTGGCAAAGGGCTCGGGCGCCGCGCCGTAGTGGTGCGAGTCGCCCACCACGAGCGAGCCGTCGGCGCTCTGCACCACGATGAGGTGGATGCCGTGGTCCAGCGATTCGCCCTCTTCACGGCGCATCTGTTCCAGCAGGGGCGCGGCCTCGGGCAGGCGGCTGTAGCCGTGGTAGCGCACCAGGCTCAGGTCGGCCATCACGGAGCCGGGCAGCTGGAAGCCCGGCTCGGGCACCACGCGCAGCATCTGCAGCTGGCACAGGCGCAGATCGTGCGGCGCCAGGCGCTCGGCGAACAGGCCATGCAGCTCGGTATTGGTGCACACGGCCACGCGCTCGGCATGCAGCACGGCGCGCGATGTGCGCACGCGCGGCGTGGCCACTTCGAGCACGGCTTCGCCGAAGCGGAACTCCACGCCATGCGCCTCGGCCAGCCAGCGCGCCAGGAGGCCGATGGCGGTGCGCGATTCCACCCGCATCTCGTGCGGGCTGTACAGCACGGACTGGGCGCCCTCCAACTGCAGCGCGGGCGCGCGGCGTGCGGCTTCTTCAATGCCCAGCAGTTCGCAGCCCTCGGCCATTTCGGTGCGCATGAAGGCTTCGAGCACGGTGTGCGCCAGCGGGCGGAAGGCGCTGAGGTACAGGCCGTGGTGCACGGCGGCTATGCCGGCCTGGGGCGCCACATCGCCCCAGACTTCGCGCGCACGCCGGGCGCGGCGCCAGGTGTCGCCCGCGCCCTGGCCGGTGACGGTGATGAAGCCGAAGTTGCGGATGGATGCGCCCACGCAGGCGGCATCGCGCTCGACCACGCAGACCTTGAGGCCGCGTTTCGCGGCGGTGTAGGCATGGGCCAGGCCGACGATGCCGGCGCCGACCACGATGAGATCGAAATGGTGTTCAGAAGAATGGTTGGTCGTCATGTTGTCTCGGAGGCAAGAGAATTGCGCGCCAGCCGCAGCACGGGCCAGGCACGTGCCTGGGCCTCGGCCAGCAGGCGCGGGTCGGGGTCGACCACCACGGGGTGGCCCACGGCCTGCAGCAGGGGCAGGTCGTTGATGGAATCGCTGTAGAAGGTGGCGCTGGCCAACGCGGCATCGGCATCTGCGCCACGCGCAGCGAGCCAGGTGCGCAGCCGCTGCACCTTGCCCTCGCGCATGTTCAGCGTGCCTTCGGTGCGGCCGGCCAGGCAGCCATCGGGAAGCAACTCCAGCTCGGTGGCGATCAGGTGCTCGAAGCCCAGCGCCTGGGCGCTGGGCTCGGCCAGGATGCGGCTCGACGCCGTGCTCAGCACCAGCACATCGCCCGCACCGCGATGGCGCTGCACCAGGGCGTGCGCGGCCTCGGGGATGCGCGGGGCGATCACGCTGGCGAACCAGCCATCCAGCAGCGGCTGCCATTGCTGCGGCGTGCGGCCGGTGAAGAGCGCGGCGTAGAAGCTGCAGAACTCTTGGGGCGCCACGGTGCCGGCGTGGTAGCGGCGGTCCATGTCGGCATTGCGCTCGGCCATGGCGGCATCGAGCAGGCCCTGATCGCCCAAATACGCCAGCCACAGCACCTCGCTGTCGCCGGTGAGCAGGGTGTTGTCCAGGTCGAAGATGGCAAGGCGCTGTGTCATCGTCATCTTCATCGCGTCGGCGAACGCCAGGCCTGGGTTCGCTTGTCCACCAGCTTGCCCAGTCCCAGGTACAGCAGCGTGACCACCGCCGACGTGGCGGCGATGAGCACGGCCATGGCGGCGGCGGGGCCGGTGTCGCCGGCTTCGTCGAGGTTGAGGATGGCCAGCGAAGCCAGCCGCGTGTCGGGCGAGTACAAAAAGACCACGGCCGAGATGGTGGTCATGGCGTTGATGAAGAAGTAGCGCGACACATCGAGCAGCACGGGCAGGCAGATGGGCAGGGTCACGCGCCAGAAGGTGATGTACTGCGGCACCTTGAGCGAGGCCGAGACGGCTTCGAACTCCGCGTCGATGGCCTTGAGCGCCGTGACCATGGTGATGTGGCCCGTGGTATAGAAGTGCACCACGGTGCACAGCACCATGAGCGGCAGTGTCTGGTAGAGCCCATTGAGCGGGTTGCCCGGTGCGTTGAAGAAGAAGATGTAGCCCAGGCCCAGCACCAGGCCGGGCACGGCCATGGGCAGCGTGGCCAGCAGGCGCACCACGGGGCGCAAGGCGTCCATGCCGCGCGTCTTCTCCAGCAGGTAGGCGCCCACGAAGACCACCAGCGTGCCCACCACGGCGGTGCCGGCGGCAAGCTGGAGGCTGTTGAACAGCGCGGTGGACACGCCCGCATCCACCAGGCCGGCCACATAATGGTTGAGGCTGGGGGTGAGGTTGTAGGGCCAGAATTGGGCGAACGAGGCGAACACCGCCATGCCGAACATGGCCAGCACCAGGGCCGCAATGGCCAGGCAGTACAGCAGCATCAGCGTGTCGAACCCGCGCCGGGGCCGGGGCACCAGGGCCACGGCACGCGCGGTGAGCGTGGCGGTCTGCTTGCGCTGCACCAGAGCATCGACGCCGAAGGTCAGCACCGCGGGCAGCAGCAGCAACAGGGCCACCACGGCACCGCGCTGAAAGTCCTGCTGGCCGATGACGAGCTTGAACACATCGGTGGCGAGCACATTGAAGTTGCCGCCCACCACCTTGGGGATGCCGAAGTCGGTGATGACCAGGGTGAAGCAGACCAGCGCGGCCGAGATCAGCCCATACTTGGCGCCCGGCAGCGTGATGGTGAAGAACTTGCGCACCATGCCCGTGCCCATGGCGTCGGCCGCCTCGTACAGGCGCGCGTCGGCCAGCGAGAGCGCCGTGACCAGGATCATCAGCACGTGCGGAAAGGTGGCGAAGCACTGCGCCAGCACGATGCCCGAGGCGCCATAGATGCCGCTGAAACCCAGGCCCTGCCAGAAATCCTTGGCAATACCCTGGTTGCCGAACCAGTAGATCATGGAGATGGCCGACAGCAGCGAGGGTGCCAGCAGCGGCAGCAGCATGGTGCTGCGCAGCAGGCCCTTGCCCGGCATGCAGCTGCGCGTGAGCGCGTAGGCGAACGCGAAGGCCAGCGGCACCACGATGGCCGTGACCAGCAGCGACACCCAGACGCTGTTCCACAGGCTGCCCAGCAGCGCGGGCGAGGCCAGGTAGGCAGTAAAGGCCGCCAGCCCTGCGGTCGCCCCGTTGCCCTGCAGCGACTGCGAGAGAATGGCCACCAGCGGCGCCAGCAGGCCCAGCACCAAGAGCAGCACCACGGCCAGCAGGCCCGCGTGGGCCACGCGGTCGCTCCAGTGCAGGCGTTGGCGCAGTGGCGGGGCGGCCACGGGCAGTGCCATGGCGTTCATGCGCCCTCCCCTTCGGATTCTTCGGATTGCGCCGCGAACACGCGCAGCCGGTCCATGCGCAGCGCGAAGCGCAGTTGCGCGCCTTCGCGCACGTGGAACTCGTCCATCTGGTTGAGCGAGTACTGCAGCTGCAGCGGCTGGCCCGGCAGGCCGTCCACATCGACCTCCACCAAGCAGTTGCCGCCCAGGAACTCGATGCGCAGCACCCGGCCCGTGCACAGGCCCGGCGCGTCGTCCGGCAGCGCGCCGACCACGCGGTCCTCGGGCCGCAGGTACAGCTCCACCGGCCGGCCGGCGCGGAAATCGGCGCCCGCGCCGGGCGCGCACTGCAGGCGCTTGTCGCCGCAGCGGAACCAATGGTCTCCTTCGGCCACGGCCTGCAGGCGGTTGACCTTGCCGATGAAGCGGGCCACGAAGGGCGAGGCCGGCTCACGGTAGACCTGGGCCGGCGTGCCCACCTGCTCGATCACGCCATGGTTCATGACCACGATGCGGTCGGCCACGGACAGGGCTTCCTCCTGGTCGTGCGTGACCATCACCGTGGTCACGCCCAGTTCACGCTGCAGCGCACGGATCTCGTTGCGCAGGTGCACGCGCACGATGGCGTCGAGCGCCGACAATGGCTCATCGAGCAGCAGCAGCCCCGGCGAGGTGGCCAGGGCGCGCGCCAGCGCCACGCGCTGCTGCTGGCCGCCGGACATCTGCGCCGGGTACTTGGCGCCGCTGCCGGGCAGGCCCACCAGGGCCAACAGCTCCTGCACGCGCGCGGCGATCTGCGCACGCGGCTGGCGCCGGTTGACCAGGCCGTAGGCCACGTTGTCGGCAATGCTGAGGTTGGGAAACAGCGCGTAGGACTGGAACACGATGCCGTAGTCGCGCCCCGCCGGCGGCAGCACGGAGATGTCGCGCCCGGCCTGGTGGATGCGGCCGGCGGTCTGCGTCTCCAGCCCGGCGATGATGCGCAGCAGCGTGGTCTTGCCGCAGCCCGAGGGGCCCAGGAAGCACACGAACTCGCCGCGCGCGATCGCCAGGTCGATGCTCTGCAGCGCCGTGAAGCCGCCGTAGCGCTTGTGCACGCCATGCAGTTCCAGGTAGGCATCGCTGGCGGTAGTGGGGGTGTGCATGGTCGCCTTTGCGGGCAGCGGCTCGCCGCTGCGCCCGTCCATGGCCTCTCGGGGGGCGAACATCACTTCTTCGCTTCGCTCTTGGTGTCGTAGCGGCGCGTCCACTCGGCCAGCACGCGCTCGCGGCTGGTGGCCGACTGGTCGAAGTCCATCTTGATCAGGCGCGCCTCGTAGTCGGCCGGAATGTGGGCCAGCTTGGGCGCCACGCCGGGCTGCGCGGTGATGGCGAAGTTCTTGCCGTACAGGATCATCGCGTCCTTGGACGAAGCCCAGTCTGCCAGCTTCTTGGCGGCGTCGAGCTTCTTCGTGCTCTTGTAGACGGCAAAGCCCTCCAGGTCCCAGCCCAGGCCCTCCTTGGGGAACACCAGGTCGATGGGGGCGCCCTTGGCCTTGTTGGTGTAGCCCCGGTACTCGAAAGAGATGCCGGCCACGAACTCGCCAGCCGCTGCCATGTTGCAGGGCTTGGAGCCCGAATGCGTGTACTGGGCGATGTTCTCGTGCAGCGCGTCCATGTACTTCCAGCCACCACCCTTGCCGCTGTCGTCGCCCCACAGCTGCAGCCAGGCCGCCACGTCGAAGTAGCCGGTGCCCGAGGAAGCGGGGTTGGGCATGACCACCTGGCCCTTGAACTCGGGCTTGAGCAGGTCCTTCCACGTCGTGGGCAGGGCGATGTTCTTCTTCTTGGCCTCGACGGTATTGAAACACACCACGGCACCGAACACGTCCATGCCCCACCAGGCGGGGACCTTCTTCTTGTCGCGGTACTGGGGCATCAGCGCGTCGAGGTTGAGCGGCGCGTAGGGCTCGAGCATGCCGCTCTTGTCGAACAGGGCCAGGCTGGAGGCGGCCACGCCCCAGATCGCGTCGGCCTGGGGGTTGGCCTTTTCGGCGAGCAGCTTGGCGGTGATGACGCCGGTGGAGTCGCGCACCCACTTGATGGCGATGTCCGGGTGCACCTTGTTGAAGGCCTCCTGGTAGGCCTTGAGCTGGTCCGTCTCGAGCGCGGTGTAGACCACGAGCTCGGTCTTTTGCGCGTGGGCAGCAGTGGCAACAACCAGCCCGAGGGCTGCGGCAATGAGGTGTTTGGCAATTTGCATGGAAGAACTCCGGGTCAGAGAAGCGGCGAATATGCCGATGCGACAAGTCATCTTCATGACACATTGCTGATGCAAAATGCAGGCCAACCCGGTTGATTGTCTATTGCCTATCGTAGATTGTAGACAATCTGTGCTCTGCAACGTACCATTGCACCCCATGGCGACACCCTCTTCCAGCACCCGCACCACCATTGCACAGCTTCAGGGCAATTCGCTGCCCAAGCTGGTGCAAAACGAGATCGAACGCATGATTCTGGACGGCGCCCTGCTGCCTGGCGCCAAGCTCACCGAGGCCACGCTGGCCGACCAGTTGGGCGTGTCGCGCGGGCCGGTGCGCGAGGCCTTTCGCCTGCTCGAAGAAGCCGGCCTGGTGCGTACCGAGAAGAACCGCGGCGTGTTCGTGCGCGCCGTGCCGATCGAGGAGGCGCTGGAGATCTTCGAGGTGCGCGCGGTGATGGACCTGTATGTGGGCCGCAAACTCGCGCAGACGGCCACGGCCACCGAAGTGCGCGAGCTGCGCCAGCTGGTCGATGCCATGGACCAGGCCGTCAAGGGCGGCAACGCGCAGGACTACCACCGCTTCAACCTGCAGTTCCACGACCGGTTGCTGGAGCTGGCGGGCAATGCCAAGCTGGTGGCCACCTACCGCAAGCTGGTCAACGAGCTGTCGCTGTTCCGCCGCCAGAACCTGACCGAAGAGTCCATGGCCGTGTACTCGCGCGAGCACAAGGCCATCGTCAAGGCGATTGCCGCGGGCGATGCCGAGGCCGCCGGCCAGGCCATGCACGACCACGTGATGAACAGCCGCGAGCGCACGCGCCTGAACTACGAGGCCCGGCATGCCGACCCGGCCCAGCCTGCTGCGGCCCCCACCACCCCGGGCGCACGCCGCACGGTCACCGCCTGAGCGGACACAGGGAGCACGCCATGGCACTGACACTGGACGACATCGGCCAACTGTTCGCCCGCAAGGGCGGCGCGCAGTACAGCGGCGAGCCGGTCACGCAGCGCGAGCATGCGCTGCAGTGCGCCTGGCTGGCCGAGCAGTCGGGTGCCGACGATGAGCTGATCACCGCCGCCCTGCTGCACGACCTGGGCCATCTGCTCAACGACCAGGGCGAATCGCCCACCTTGCGCGGCATCGACGACCTGCACCAGTTCTACGCCCTGCCATTTCTGCGCGGGCTGTTTTCCGAGCGCGTGCTCGACGCCATACGCTGGCATGTGGATGCCAAGCGCTACCTGTGCGCAGTGCAGCCGCACTACTACGAGAACCTGTCCGAAGACTCGCGGCGCAGCCTGCAGCTGCAGGGTGGCGTGTTCAGCGCCGAAGAGGCGCAGGAGTTCCTCGCGCGCCCGCATGCGCACGATGCGGTGCGCGTGCGGCTGTGGGACGACCTGGCCAAGCAGGCCGACTTTGCCACCCCGCCCATGGTCCACTACCTGGCCCGCGCACGCCGCTGCATGCAGGAGGGCGCCCCCGCGTGACGCTGGCTGCACCTGTGGTTCTGGCCGTGCTGTTTGGCGCATTGCTGCACGCCAGCTGGAACGCGCTCATCAAGTCGGCCGCCGACAAGGAACTCGACACCGCGCTGATCCACAGCCTGGGCTTTTTCATCGCCGCGCCGCTCCTGCTGGCCACGGGGCTGCCAGTGGCGGCGGCCTGGCCGTACCTGGCGGCCTCCAGCGCGATCCACATCGGCTACTACCTGGCACTGGCGGGCGCCTACCGGCATGGTGACCTGGGTCTGACCTACCCCGTGATGCGCGGCTGTGCACCGCTGCTGGTGGCGCTGGGCAGCCACCAGTTGCTGGGCGAATCGCTGTCGCTGCTGGCCTGGGGCGGCGTGGCCGCCGTGTGCGCCGGCGTGCTGCTGCTGGGGCTGTCGCGCGCCAGCGCGTCGCCGCCCGAACAACGCCGCCGGGCGCTGCGCTTTGCGCTGGTGAACGCGCTCATCATCGCCGCCTACACCGTGATCGACGGCCTGGGCGTGCGCGCCGCGGGCGATGCGGGCGCCTATGTGGCGGCGCTGTTCCTTTTCGACGGCATTCCCTACCTGCTGGTGGTGCTGTACCAGCGCGGGCCGCAGGAGCGGCGCGCCGCGCTGGCCTACATGGCGGGGCGCTGGCGCATTGCCAGCCTGGGCACCGTGGCCTCCCTGGGCAGCTACGCCATCGCCCTGTGGGCCATGACGCGTGCGCCCGTGGCCGTGGTGGCGGCGCTGCGCGAAACCTCGGTGCTGTTCGCCGCGCTGCTGGGCACGCTGTGGCTGCGCGAGCCGTTTGGCGCGGGCAAGGCCATGGGGGTGTGCACCATTGTCGCGGGTGTCATGGCGTTGAGGTTCGGCTAGCCAACAGCAAGGCCCCTACGGCGACCAGCGCCACCCACGACAGGTGCTTGCCACGCGTGAAATAGAGCGGAAAGGCGGCCGACACCAGCGCGGTGGTGCCGATCACCAGCAACAGCTCATTGCGCCCCAGCGGGCCATGGCCCAACGAAAGCACCACATAGGCCAGAGCCCACCACACCACGGTGAGCAGGTGCCACACGAAGCGCAGCGTGCCGGCAGTGAAGGCCGTGCTGCCCAGCACCTTGGGCAGCGCATCGGCGCGCTGGAACAGGCGCATGAGCAGGTAGCGCTCGCCCAGGACGGAATGGGCAAGCCCGGTCAACCAGATCAGCACGGCAGCAGTTATCAGCATGGTAGACCGTGATGATAGGGCCCGGCCTGCCTTCTTCTCTCAAGGCGACACACCGAGCCCACATAATGCACCCAAGAGATGGATGCTGCCGGCGCACGGCCCCGGCACGGTGGACGTAACCCATTGCAACAAGGAGGAATCACACCATGACCCGACACCCGAACCGCATGCGGCGCAAGGCCTGGCTGCTGTGCGTGCCACTGATGCTGGCCCAGGCCCACCCGGGCGTGCAGGCACAGCAGACCCAGGACCAGATCGTCGAGCTGCGCTCCAACGGCGGCTACACCTCGGCCCGCCTGGCCGACGATGTGACCCAGGTGGACCTGGCCGAGCAGGTGCAGGGCGCCTGCCGCTTCAACCGCAGCTGGGGCTATGACCTGACCAACCGCGAACTCTGGACCAACGATGGCTGCGGCGGGCGCTTTCGCATCACACGCACTTACGCACAGAACAATGGTGGCGGCAGCTCCAACAACGCAGGCGCCGCCGTGGCGGCCGTGGCCGCGATCGCCGGCATTGCCCTCCTGGCCAACCAGCACAACCGCGACGACGACCGCCGCCCCGACTACCCGGACTACGGCGGCGGTGGCGGGCGCGGCGGCGAGATCCGCGTGGACGGCCGCCTGTGCCTGGATGTGACCAAGGGCAACTTCCGCCCCGGCAATGCATTGCAGGTGTTCGAATGCAATGGCACGGATTCGCAGCGCTTTCGCGTGGGCCGCGGTGGCGAGATCCGCGTGCGCGACCTGTGCCTGGACGTGGAGCGCGGCGACCCGCGCGACGGCGCCCGCGTGGTGCTGTGGTCCTGCTCGGGCTCGCGCAGCCAGCAGTGGGGCACGCGCGGCGGCCAGATCGTGAGCCAGCTCAACGGCAAGTGCCTGGACGTGGTGGACGGCCGCATCCGCCCCGGCAACCCGACCATGGTGTACCAGTGCAACCGCAGCCCCAGCCAACGCTGGTGGTGGTAGGAGCGTCTGAAAAAGCCCTTCTGGCGTCGTTGCTGCGTCTTGTCGTACTGGCCGTACTGCCTGCGACGCAGCGCCTAGCCAGAACCGCTTCGCTGGGCTTTTTCAACCGCTCTGAAGCGCATTCTTGATCCTGGACAACAGCCAAGAGGACAACCTCATGACACTGATGACAATCCGAGCCCTCCCCCTGCTCTGCGCAGTTGCCTGCAGCCTGGCGCTGGCGCTGCCCGCCATGGCACAGACAGGCACCAGCACACCCGCTGCCGCGCCCGCCAAACCCACCGCCGGCGCCCAGCCGCACCGCCCGGCCGGCAAGCACTCGCTCGACGAGCGGCTGCAGGCGCGCTGCGCCGCCGCTGACATGGACCACGACGGCAATGTCTCGCTCGACGAGTTCCACCAGGACATCGTGCAGGGCTGGCACAGCCTGGGGCCCGACGCCAGCGGCCACGTCGTGCTGCTCGAACTGGCCCAGGTGCCCGGCATGGGCAAGGGCCGCGTGCGCCGCCTGGCCGCCACCGACAAGGACGGCGACGGCAAGCTCTCCTTCAAGGAGGTGGTGGAGGCGCGCATGGCCTACTTCGATGCCGCCGATGCGGACAACAACGACCTGCTGTCGGTGCAGGAGTGCGTGGCCTTCGAAAAGAAGCGCCGGAGCAGCGGAAAGTAGGCATCCTTTCTGTTGCTGCCCCTGGGCGACACCCGCGTGTGACCCAGGGCGTCCCCCCTCCCTTCAGGGTACGGACATCAAAAACTGAAGCGCAAGGCAAAGCGCACTATTTGCACGGCACCTCACTGGCAGCGTCGCCCTCGCGTTTGATCACCAAGAGCAGGTTGCCGAAGTTGTTGCCGTAGAAGCGATGCGCATCATTCACATAAAAGGACAGCTCTCCAGCCATACACGAAAGTCGTGAGCCATCAGGCACGTGTCGTGGATTCTTGCTTTCGCTGGCAGTAGCCATCAAGGCAAACCAGTTTTCCCCCTCGTGCTTTTTCATGTGCCCCAACCATTGGGTAATGAAACCGCCCGTGTCCCCCCGCGGCGCGGGCGTCTTGCGATCCTTGTCGTACCAGGTGCGTGATGCAGCCTCAGGAATAGAAATCGTATATACGTCCTTGGACTCCAACATCAGGCCTGTTCCCATGCCTGACTCTTCAAAATGGACGGCTGATTGCACGACAAACCAGCAACTTGAACCTGGCTGGAGCCTATGCGGGCGCCGCACATCGCTCGACATACCCAAACAAGGCGGCATAGGGGGATTGGTCACAGCGACCGATGCAAACGGCAAGGGCTGGTCGATGCGATGCTCCGTGATCTCATTGGACGCGCACCCGGCCAGCAATGCGCAGCCGCCAATGGCCAGCGTGGTGAAGACGGCTTTCAGGCTGAACGAGGAGAAGGTGTTCGACATGGCGTTCACTTGGTAGATGGGTCTTTGCAGGTCTTGCTGCTTGCGTCCCACTCTCTTACCTGGATGGCGGCAGACCCGACGGGGCAGCGGAAGTCACCTGTCCCACCGCTACCGGCAGAGAACGCCACCTCGCGCAGAATTGGAGGGTTGGCCAGCTCCGTGTCTGGCGCCACGCAAAAGGTGCCTGTGCGGCGCAGATCGAGATACCGGTTTTCATTGGGCCGAGGCGGCATCGCCACGCGGCGCTCGGCCACACTGGGGTGCATGCACAGTTGCCCAGCAAACTGGGCCATGGGCTCATGCACACCCGCGTCGCCACAGGCCAACGGATCCCCTGCCAGACTGCATGCCTTGGCCTGGCCCAGTGCGTAGGCGGCCAGGTTGCGGTTCATGCGGTGGTAGATGGCCGACATCGCAGACTCCGGGTCGTGGCTGCTGCCGTAGGTGTCTTGCCTGACTCTGGTATCTGCCGGCAACAAGCGCTGCTTGGCCTCTATTCCCGCTTCTACATGGTTCAGCATGGTGACCATCCAGTTCAGGCTCAAACCCGACATGTCCGACCCCACGTATCCCCCCCCCACATCGGAGTGGGCCCCCGGGAACCAGACCTCCTCAATGAGCTTGGGCTGCCCTTGCAGGTCGCTCGGAGCCACGGCGTCAGGCGTGCCATCAGGGCAGTTGTCGTGGATCTTGGCCAACGGATCCGAGCGCTTGGGTAGGCGCTTGTTGCTCAAAAGATGTTGGCGCGTGACCAGCAGGGGCGTGAAGATCCATTCCCGGTTGTCGTCCAGCGACACGGCATGCAGCACGTTCTCAACGTTGTGCAGTTGGTCACCATACCTTTGGTTGGGTTCGTCGATATCGACATGCAGGGCCCGTATGTCACCCTTGTGCAGAAGCCGTGCAGGCCAGCCGGACACACCGCCTCCCAGGGCGCCCACCGTGTCCCAGAGGCCGAGCACCGCCACGGGGCGGGACTGGTAGGCAGTGGATCCATCGGAGTTCAAGCCACCGCGCACGCGGGCTATCTTGCAGGGGTAGCGGCGATGGAGGAAGGCCTCGCGCATCTCGTCATACATCGCAGAAACGTACTGCACCTGCTCAGAGAAGGTCCGGGGCGTCACGCCTTTGGCCACAGTGAGCTGCGGGGGCTTGTCGGGCAAGCCTACATACTGCAGCATGGAAGCCAGCACCCGTGCCTGGTAGGCACCGCGGCTAAAGCCAAAGATGTAGACCTTGTCGCCGGCCTGGTAGTTGCTGAGCAAAAAGTTGTACGCCAGCACCACCCTGTTTTGTGCCCCCAGGCCCAGGCCTGCGCCAAACGCATCATTGCCCACACCGACCCCCTCGACATACAGTGTGGACAGGTGGGGCTTGTCCTGCAGCGACACCAGCGAGTGCAGGCGTTTCACATTGGTGCTGCTCTCGGCATCGTTGGCCGTGCCATCGAAAAAGATCGCATGTGTCCTGGGACCTGCACTGGTCGCCGTGCGTGCAGTGACTCCCGGTGGGGACTCGGCCCCGATACGAATCAGCTGCTGCTGATGGTAGATGCCGGAGCATCCCGCCAACGCAAGCGCTGCCACACCCGCCAGCAATGGCTGGAGAAATCGTTTTGCAAGCATCCCATCCCTCTCATATGTTTCTTTTCAGTTACATATATTAGGACGCTCTTCTCGGACCTGGCAAGCAAAGAATGGCACTGCCGCACGGTCGGCTCCGGTGCGCAAGCGGCGCCAGACCTCAGGCTGCAAGCATCCCCGCAGTTCAGGCCCGCGCTTTACCCCATCGCATGCACCAGCCCCCAGAGCACCCCCACCCCTGACAGCAGCGCACAGGCCGCCAAGGCCGTGTCGCCCCAGGGCATGGGCCGGCGACTGCCCAGGGCCCACAGGAAGGCGATGGGCAGCGGCGCCACGGCGACCACGGCGGCGCCCACCCAGAGTGCGCCGGTCCACCAGCCGATGAGCCCGCCCCAGACCAGGCCGAGCAGGCACAGGCCGAGCGCGGCGATAGGGCGGGAGATGTTCCAGGGCTCGCCCTGCCAGGCGAAGTCCGCCGGCGTGCCGGCGGGGGTGTGCACGGTCGCGGGCTTGCCTGCGGCGGCGGCCTGGGCATCGGCGTGCCAAAGGATGCCGATGCCGGCAGCCCCCAGCACCAACCAGATGCCCATGCCGCCCGTGAACCAATCCACCCACTGGGCCAGCGCCACGGCAGCCAGCAGGCCCAGCAGCAGGGGCAGCAGCAGGCGCCCATAGCACCGGTCGGCCAGGGTGGCGATGAATCCGGCCGGTGGTGTGGCGTCCATGGTGCGATCGGTCCTGACCTCAGCGGGGGTTGGCGTGCGCGGCGGGCGCACCCCGTACCAGGGTGACGGCCGGCTGCGCGCTCTGCCAGAACGCAGCCTCGCGCACGGGCGCGCCCCAGGCGTGCAGGCAGTCGAGCACGGTCTCGCGCTGCAGGCGGTCGCGCACGCGGCGGGCGGTGTAGGCGTGCGTGGCCTCGTAGGGCAAGGGCTCGCCCTGCTGGAAGAACTCCCAGCGCGGCGCATCCTTCATGGCGCGCACCGCACGCTGCATGCGGTTGCCCGTGTAGGTGATGAATTCGTTGATGGGCTCGGCGTCCGACGCTGCGCTGCTGCGCACGGCCACGCCGTCGTGGCCGAAGCGCTCACATGCATACGACACCACGAAATAGTCGCCCGAGCCCACACCCGGCATGACCGCCGTGAGCCCCGGGTCGCACGCTGGCGACCACAGCAGCAGCGGCAGTGCGCCGCGCTGGTAGCCCTGCGCCGGAAAGTCCAGCGCGGTGCTCTCGGCGCGCGACGCCACCAGCGGGGGCAGGCCGGCGAACTGCCCGATCAGCCCGTGCAAGGGCGTGCGCACCACCGACAGGTTGAAGAACGGGCGTTCGAGAACGGGGGGCATGGTCGTCAATGGCCTGCGCGGCAGGCATGCCGCGGGCGCATCATGGCACAGCCGCGCCCCCCGCAAGGGGCGGGCTGCAGCAGCGCTGGCCAGGCCTGCCGCCACGGCCTTACCGCGTGGCCGTCTGCTTCCACCAGTTGGGCATGGCGGCCAGCACCTCGCCGCCGGACTTGAGGCTGTTGGCCAGCTCCAGCGCAGCGCTGCCAGGGGCCGTGGCGATCAGGTACCAGTTGCCCATGGCTCCGGTAGCGCCCATGCGCTGGGTGATGGCCAGGCCCTTGGCCTGCGCCCAGGCGCGCACCTGGGCATCACTCCAGTCGGGGGCGAACTTCACGAGCACGCCACCGGGCAGCGCCATGAGCCGGCCCGCGGGCGAGTTGCCCTCGCGGTACACGGGCGAGGTGTGCGTGCCCGCGCCTTTGGCCACGGGCTGGCTGGCGGGCTGCAGCTGCACCAGGGGTGCGGGGCTGGCGGCATCGCCCACGCTGCGCGCCTGGGTGTTGCTGCTGCCGGCCTCGGGCGTGGGGTTGATGATGGCGACCAGGTTGGTATCGAGCGTGATGGTGCGCTGGGTATCACCGTCGAAGTAATGGGCCGCGCCGGCGGCCAGGGCGCCCGTGGTGAGGGCACCGGCGGCCAGGGCCAGGGCGGCGTGGCGCAGCAGGGAGAAGGAGGGAGTGGTGGTGAGCTTCATGGTGTGAGGCCTCGGCAGGTGTTCGGTGAAAGGGTGTGGCGTGGAGGGCATGCCGGGCTCAATAGCCATAGGCCTTGATGCTCCAGGCCGAGACGCTGCCGGTCTCGCCCGTCTTGCCGTCGCGCACGGACAGGGTCCAGTTGCCGTCGGCCGCCTCGCCCATCAGGCGCACGATGCCGAAGGTGAAGCCGCCTTCGAGCGCGGCGCCACAGCTCACGGCATTGCCTGCCGTGTCCTTGCAGTCGCGCACTGCCGACACCGTGCTGCGCGTGCCCGCGGGGCTGGTGAGCGTGATCTCCAGGTTGCCCACGTTGGTGTGGTTGGAGGTGATGGCCAGCTCCACGAACTCGAGCTTGCCAATGCCGCTGCCCTGCAGCGTGAGGCTGCTGGTGGCGGCCGGGCCGTCGTCGGCAATGGCCAGGGCACTGCCCAGCGTGGCCGCCTGGGCGGCGGTCTTCTGCGCGGGCAGCAGCGACCAGCCGGCGGCGGCGCGCACGGCGGCCAGGGCGTCGATGGCGCCGTAGCCGTACTCATGGTTCACATGCAGGCCGCCGCCATTGGTCACCCAGCCGGCGTTGTTGGGATCGGTCTTGCGCGCGGTGCGGGCGAAGATGGCGCGCACATCGCGCCAGGTGAGCGCGGGGTTGGTCTCCAGCAGCAGCGCGGCCACACCAGCGGCCTGGGGCGTGGCGGCCGAGGTGCCATTCATGCAGCGCGTGTAGTTGGGGCTGCCGGTGATGTCCTGGGGCTTGTTGCCGTCGTTGTAGCCGCCCGCGCCCGACACGTCGGTGGTGGTGGTCGTCTGCGTGCTGCAGAACTCGCCGCCATAGGCGGCGACCAGCACGTTGGAGCCGGGTTCGGAATACGAGGAGCGCTGGCCCTGGTCGTTCATCGCGCCGATGGCCAGCACGCCCTGGAAGTTGGCCTGGCCATCGTAGTCCGACCGGTCTTCAGGAGCACCGTTGCCGGCCGCCCAGGTGTAGATGGCGCCCTTGCCGCCGCGCCCGCTGGTGATGCCGGTGCGGATGGCGTCGCGCCACAGCTCGTCGGCCGGGGCCAGCAGGCCGTTGCTGTCGGCCGCGCCGTAGCTGTTGGTGTAGATGTGGTTGCTGGCCAGGTCCTTGGTCACGGCGTCGGCCCCGAAGGCGCCGGTGGTGGCCGCCAGCAGGTTGTAGCCCACCAGGCGCGCATTGAAGGCCACGCCCGTCACGCCCAGGTTGTTGTCGCCAATGGCCGCGGCCAGCCCGCCGCAGCTGGTGCCGTGCGAGCTGGTGGAGGACGAGGGGTCGCCATAGCTGTTGGTGCGGTAGTCCCAGCTCTTGCCGGCCACCACGCGCAGGTCCTCGTGGGAGACATCGAGGCCGTCGTCGATCACCGCGATCTGGATGCCCGTGCCCGTGGCCAGCTGCCAGGCCTTGCCCACGTTGAGGTCTTCGCCCGCGAGCGCCGCCGGGCCGCCCGCGCCGCTCTGGCCGGTGTTCTTGAGGTGCCACTGGCGGCTGAACAGCGGATCGTTGGGCACCAGCGCGGCCAGCGGCGCGCCGCCGCCCACGCTGACCAGCCCGCCCAGCGTGATCACCACGTCATAGAAGGACTGGCTGCCCACCGTGAGCGTCGCAATGGTGAGCTGCCCGTTGGACGGGTTGAAGCTGTCATAGCTGCGGTTAGGGCCCGTGGCGCTGAAGCCCAGCACACTGCCCACGGTGACGACGACGTTCTCGTACCTGTTGTCCCCTACCACCAAGCTGCCGATGCGCACCTCGGTGGGGCGGTCGGGGGACCAGGTGGTGGCCGCACCCGACAGCCCGCAGGTGGCGGCCAGCACGGCGGTGACGAGGGCCAGGCGCGCAGGCCTGCGGATGGTGGATCGTGGAAGACGCATGGAAGACACCCCTGTTGGTTTGATTTGATGGCGGCAGGATCGTGGTTTCAGGTGCCGCTTGGCGATTATCAAAACCGCTTTTGCTTTGCGCCAGCGAAATATGGCTGAGCGGTCGCCCCTCCCGCAGCACGGGGGCTTGCGCGGCATGCCTTGCCCTGGGTTCATTTTCAAGTCAATAATGTTGACATGAAAAACCCTGAAGACAGCCTTCCCCCAAGCAGCGCCTCCCCGGGCCCCACCGGACTGCAGATCCTGCAGGCCATGCAGGCCGGCCGCATCCCGCCCTCGGGCATTGCCACCACCATGCCCATGCGGCTCACCACCGTGGAGCGCGGCCTGGTGGTCATGGAAGTGAGTCCCGATGCCCGCCACCTGAACCCCGCGGGTGCCGTGCACGGCGGCTTTGCCGCCACCTGCCTCGATGGCGCAGCCGCGCTGGCCCTGCTCTCGGCCCTGGGGCCGGGCGCGCAGTATTCGACCGTGGACCTCAACGTGAAGTACGTGCGCCCACTGACCGAGGGCGTGGCCTACACGGCCACCGGCCGTCTGGTGGAGCAGACACGCAGCCTGGGCATCTGCAGCGCCGAGATCCGCGGGGCGGATGGCAAGCTGCATGCGATGGCCTCGGCCACGCTGATGGTCAAGGCGTAGCGCGGCGGCTGGCTGCTAGCATGGAGGCGGATACACCACCGCCGCCCTCTTTCTTTCCATGCAAAGCCCCACGGTTCCGTTTCGCCTGCCCGCCGATCGCCTGGCGGGGCAGCTCGCGCAATTCAACGCACGCGCGGAGGTGCAGTGGTTCGGCTTTGCGGGCGCCTTCCAGGCACCGGGCTCGGCGCTCATCACCTTCACGCGAAGCAATGAGGGCCTACAGGGCGGCGGCGGCACGGCAGCCATCAACGGCGGGGTGATTGCCGCGGGCTTTGACGCCGCCTTTGTGCTGGCCGGGCTCGGGCAGTACGACACGCCGGTCGTCGTCACGCTGGAGCTGTCGGTCAAGTTTCTGTCGCTCGCGCTGGCGGACAAGCCGCTGGCCTTTCAGGCGCATGTGGTTCGTTCGGCGAAGAACTTCTCGTTTGCCGAGGGCTTTCTCGCCCCGCTGGGTGCGGCAGCAGGCCCGCACATGGCGATCGCGACGGCCATGGTGGCGCCGGCGCGCTGAGCAGCCCGCCCGTCAGGCCATGCGGGCCAGCGCGGTCATGACCTCACGCCACGCGCCCTGCCCGTCGGGGGAGACGGTGCGCATGGCCTCTTCCATGGCCTCGCGCTCATGGCGGGATGCTGTGGCCTCCACCTCACGGCCACGCTCGGTGAGCGACAGGCGCTTGGTGCGGTGCTGCACGGGGTCACGCCGGGCCACGACATAGCCCTCGTCCTGCAGAAACTTGAGCGGCCGGTGCAGTGCCTGCTTGCTCACGCCCAGCAGTTCGATGAGCTGCCCGACCGAGATACCCTCGGCCCGCGCCACCGCGTAGAGCAGCCGGTGGTGCACGCGCGACAGGCCCTGCTCCGCCAGGAACGCATCGGCCTTGACCACCAGCCCGCGAAAGGCAAAGTGCATGAGCAGCAGCGCCCCATCGAGCGGCTGCAGCGGGCGCATGCCGGCGCTGGCGGCGCGCGGCAGGTCGAAGGCGGGGTGGTCGGCAGGCTGGGCGGGCATGGGCGCAGTCTACCTACAGCTCGAAGCGGCAGGTTCACGGGCCGGTGACATCCGCGCTGAGCCCTTGCATCTTTCGCCAGATGAAGAAAACCGCGTAGGCCGCCATGCACAGCCAGCAGGTGGCCACGAAACGCAGCACGAAAACGGCCTGAAAGCCGCCCCACCCCTTGAAATCCACGCTGGGGTTCATCTCGCTCGCCACCCAATGCACGAGGGCCTGCGCCAGCGGAAACAGGACCAATGCCCCGGTCATCCACGCAAGGGGGTTGTATCTGCGAAACGCAAACCAGAGAAAGACAAAGCCCAGCCACTCCAGTGCAAAGCCCATGGCGGGCAAGCCTACAGGTTTGGGCCATGGTGATGCGTACCAGTATGCCGAACATGCGGCACTGGCAATGCCCAAGGCCATCAACAGCAGGCAGCGGGCGGCAAGTGCCAATGGCATACGGAGGACCTTCATCGTGTTGTGGATGCATCCAGCGTAGCGGCCCGGATTGGTACTGCACGCCATGGACTGCAGGAGAGGCCTGCGCCGCTACCAGCGGGCGCACCACAGGCTACCTGGCGGGCACCTGCTCGTACGCCACCGCAACGCCAGACACCGCGTCCTTCTGCCCAAAGACACGGGCGCCTGCATGGTGCGTGATGACCAACGCACGGCCCGACGCCCACCGCACCTGCACCTCCGGCCCGCCCGCGGCGCTGGTGGGCACGGAGCCCCGGTTGTCGTCGGCCGTGAAGACGTTGCCGGATGCATTGGGCAGCGCCTCCTGCGCGCCGATGACCGACACCTGGGTGGAAAAGCTGGTGGTCGCGCCGCAGTCGCGCTGGAACACCACGGCCTTGAGTCGCTGGTCGGGCGATATGGCTTCGGCAAGCACCTTGTTTCCGCACAGATCCGGGAACAGAAGTGACAGCCCATAGATGCCTGCCGCGGCGACCAGGAGCAAGGCCAGGGCGGCGATGGCAAGGACGGCAAGTTGTTGGAAAAGGTACTTCATCCCATGGCGAGTGTGCTGGACCGGCAATATAGCCCCTGCCCTCAGCCCCCTGCGCCATGCGCATCGAGCCAGTCGGCCATCCGTGTCCACAGGTCTTCGAGGTGGGCGGCCTTGGCCAGCACATGCCCCTCGCCCCAGTAGCGCGCGAACTGCACCTCCTTGCGCAGGTGCAGCAGGGCCGAAAACATCTCCTCCCCCTGGGTGATGGGCACATAGTCCTGGTCGCCCTGCACGATCAGGAGCGGCGCGGTGATGCGCTCGGCCTGCATCACGGGGCTGTTGCGCACGTAGCGGTCCAGGTCCTTCCACGGCGGGCCGTCCAGGCCAAAGATGCGCTCGCACATCTCGGCCAGAGCGAAGGTGCCTTGGTCAGTACCGTCGTCGTAGCGCATGCGCGGGTCGGCAGCGCCGTGGAAACTGATCAGGTTGGAGATGCCCGCCGCCGCGATACCCGAGCGGAAGAGCTCTGTGGTCGCCAGCAGGGCCATGGCGGCCCAGCCGCCATGGCTGTGGCCGTAGACGTGCAGCCGGGCCGGGTCGACCAGGCCGGTGGCCACGCAGGCATCCATGGCCTCTTGCGTGGCCTGGGCCACCACGGCGGCCAGGTCCAGCGGGCCGGGCGTTGCGGGCAGGGGCAGGGGCACGTCGATCACCGCGTAGCCCCGGGCCGCCAGCAGTTGCATATTGAACTGGCTGGCATCGTGCAGGCCGAAGATGCGGCGCGGCCGGGCGTGCGGCACCGCGCCCGGGTACACCCAGGCCACGGCCGGCCAGGGGGCGCTGCCGCCCAGGCAGGCCGGCGGCAGCAGCACGCGGGCCTTGCGCGGCGGGCCGCCATCGCTGCCGGTGAATTCGACATCGCGCACCTCGCCGGCCTGCACCTGCGCCAGGTGGGTGTTGGTGCGAAACAGCTCGCGCAAGCCCCCACCGCCCTGCCCGGCCAACACCAGCCGGCTGCCCAGGCCGTCTTCCACCAGGAACAGGGCCTGGCCCGATGCCGCGTGCAGGGCCACCAACTCGCTGGTGCCGCTGGCGGGCACCTCGCCGGCCCAGGCGCATTGCCGGCGCTCCAGCACATCGGACCGGCCCGTAGCCAGGCGCTCGTGCAAGGCGATGAGCGCCGGGTTGTCCGCATGCTCCGCCAGGGGCACGCGCTGGCCCCGGCGCACGTCGTACACCACCAGTTCGCGCGGCAGATGCGCCATATCGGCCGATGCGGGCATACGCGTTGCCGCCAGCTCCCCTGCGCCCGAAGCCAGCACGCTGACCGCCGCCTGGCCCGGCACATCGAGCGCCTGCAAGAAGGCGGCGGCCTTGCGTGCGCCGCGCGAGTCGAGCCCCGCCATCCAGGGGCTGCCGCCATCGGGCACACAGGCGCAGGCCAGCAGGCCGTCGCCGATCCAGTCGAACGGGCGCATGCCCAGCAGTTGCAGCGTGCCCAGATCGGGGATCGTGGGGTGCTGCACGCCGCCGGCCATGGCCGCACCGGCCGGCAGCCAGCCCACGCGGATGGAGGCGCCGTCGGCAGACGCCAGGCCCAAGGCCAGGTACTGCCCGCAGGGCGACCAGGCGGGTGCGAAGCAGTCGTGCGGAA
The DNA here is from genome assembly GCF_058783375.1 of Acidovorax sp. FW305-C-20-28. NCBI lineage: Bacteria > Pseudomonadati > Pseudomonadota > Betaproteobacteria > Burkholderiales > Comamonadaceae > Acidovorax > Acidovorax sp. FW305-C-20-28. The sequence continues at coordinate 27,038 of NZ_JBYSYM010000027.1, forward strand.
CATCGAGCCGCCGGACCTGTCGCGTGGCAAGGTCTACCGTGCGCAGCTCGCCCCGGGCAATGCCGGAGAGAAAGAGGTCGGCATGCCGCGTGGCCTGCGCCAGCGGGCGCTGCATGCAAAACGCCAGCGTGGCGCCGTCGGGTGCGAAGGCGAACCCGCTGCCATGCGACTCATGGAAGCTGTGCAGGCCCAGCACATCGGCGATGGCCAGGGGACGGAGATCGGGGTGGTGGTGGCTGGGCAGGGTGGCGCTCATCAACATCCTGGAGGGCAAGAAGGCGGCAAGGAATGTGGCTGGGCGCAGTGCACGCGTGGGGCGTGCGCCAGGGCGCTGGCTGCGGTGCGGGAGGGCGAGTCTACGCACAGTGCCGGTAACCGAATGCAACGCCTTCAGGGCCGGCGGGGCGCCTAGAATTTCAGGGCCCGCCCTTCCTCCTTTCTCAGCCTGTGTTGGAGACGCTGCCGATGCGCATTGCCGATCACCCCCTGCCCGCCCTGGACTGGCCCACGCTGCTGCGCCGCGCGCCGTTTTTCAGCGCCGCGCTCATCGATGCGCTGTGCGAAGGGGACATGCCGCCCGACACGGCGCCGCACCTGCGCGCGGTGGTCGACTTCGATGTCTTCGATGCCCAGGTCTCCAATGGCGGGGTGGACCAGTACTTTCGCAACGTGCTGCTGGCCATGGACGGCGACCCCGACCGGGTGCCCGCCTCCATCGCCCAAAACCCGGCGCTGGCAGGCGCCCTGCCCTTTGTCGAGGAAGTGCATGCCCTGTGGCGTGAGATCGCGACGGCCTATGCCACTGCGGCCGACAGAGAGGACGATGACGATGGCGAGGACGGCCCCGGCTGCGACGCCGTGCTGGCCCCGCATGCCAAGCACATCGAGGCGCTGCAGCAGCGCTTCTTTGCTGCCCACCATGCGATCCGCCAGGCGCTGGAGGCCGACATCGTGCGCGCACCCGAACGCTATTTCTCCATCGAGGCCGTGCCTGGCCTGCGCGGCCAGGGCATCGAGCATGTGGTGCTCGATGGCGGCGCGCACCGGCTGCGCTTTGACGCTGGCTTCCCCGTGGGGCCGAATGTGCTGGAGAACGAGGACGGCAGCTGCGACGTGGTCTGGTTCTCGCGCGACCGCATGCTTCTGGAGGCCGAAACCTCGGGCTGGGCCGGCAACCGCGACCGGCGCTGGATCCACTACCCCAGCCAGGCCAGCGGCAGCTGGAGCTTCAACTTCAATGGCGAAGGCGAATCGGTGCGGCAGGACTCGCGCTCGCTCGGGCTCACGCAGCACGGCGTGCAGGAGTTTCTGGGCGCCGACGGGCGGGTGCAGAACTCGGCCGTGTACTGGCATGGGCAGGAGCTGCGCCAGGAGTTCTTCTACCCCGATGGCAGCCTGCAGCTGCTGACCGAGCGCACCAGCGAAGGCGACGAGCGCCACCAGCGCCACTGGCCCGGCGGCCAGCCCCATACCGACAGCGTGCTGCAGGCCGCCGATGGCCGCACGCGCTACACCCGCTGCCTGGACGCCGAAGGCCACGACCTGGCCCCCGGCGGTACCGGCCGGCTGGTGGAGTTGCTGAGCCTGGACGACGGCATGCGCCAGTGGCGCGAGGGCACGCTGGTGGAGGGCTACCTGCATGGTACGGTGGTGCGCATGGCGAGCCACCTGGACGGCACGGGCGCGCGCGAGACGGAGCGCAGGGAGTTCGACCACGGGCAGGCCCGGGACTGGTGACATGGGCACCGGCACCAGCCCCGACAAGGCCCTTGCCAAGCTGCAGCAGTGGCTGGCCCACCCGGGCAACCGCGCCACCCTGCTGGAGCGCCCGGAAAGCGCGCTGACCGAGTATGCCGCCTTGCCCGTGCGGCGCTTTTCCAACGCCCACACCGAAAAAGCCGCGGGCTACATACGCTCGCCCTCCACGGCGCGCATGGACAGCTTGGGCTACTGGCTGCAGGCCGAGGCCATCCACGCCTGGGCCGCCCAGGGCACGGACCCCGGCCCCGCCTGGTGCCGCGCCGCGGCCTGGCGCCTGTGGGGCATGGCCGTGCAGTGCGCGCGGCTGGAGGGCGGCGAGATCACCGACCCGCACATCCAAAGCGACAAGGCGGCCGAGGTGCTCTACCTGCTGGCCGCCGTGGGCGACAGGCTGCGCTGCGAACAGTGGGGCCGGCGCATGCTGGCGCTGCGCAGCGCCGGCCATCTGCAGGATGCGGGCTCCAAGTCGGGGCCGTTTGCGCTGTCGCTGCTCACACACTGGCTCACGCCCGCGCAGGCCCAGCCTGTGGGCGCGTTCTGCGTGCCGTACATGGTGGATACCTCGGGGGCGTGCGCGGCGTACCAGGGGCTGGTGGACCATCTGCACACCGACGGTGGCTCGCCCGTGTTGGCCGCTGCACTGAGCGCTGCAGCCGAGGCGCACCAGCGCGAGACCCGCGTCACGACCGATGAGGAGACCTTCGACTTCGATGCCTTCCACGACATGGTGGTGGCCATGGAGCTGCTGGGCTGGTTGCGCATACGCAGCTGGCTGGGCCATGCGCCGCCACCCGACTGGCCCGCGCCGCCGCTGCATGCGGCCAGTGCCTTGCCGGCTGGCTGGTGGGGCGTGGAACGGTCCATCGACGCCAGCGACCCGCTGCTCCTGCGCGTGATGCACCGCGTGCAACAGGTGCTGCCCGGGCGCGAGATGCTGGCGCGCGAATTTGCGCCATGGCCTGGCCCGACGCCCCCATGAACGTCATCGACCATGAACCCGCCAGTTGGTTCCTCCTGGAGCACGGGGATGCGATGCTGCTCGACGTCAACTGCAGCCACAGCTTCGTGTCGTACACCGTGCTGATTGCGCTGAATGCGCAAGAGACAGCCCTGTACCAGCAAAAAGGCCACGCTTACCTGGATGAGCTGGCCTATGCGGTGCACTACTCCGCGCCCGGAGTGGCGGGCAGCCAATCGCCCTACAGGGACCGCAATGTGGACCGCGAGTTCGGCGCCCAGGTGACGGCCGCCATCCAGGCGCACCGGGCGCGCCAGGCAGGGGCGGCTGATGGCGCGCCCTCGCTGGCCCCGCAGGGCCGCGCCGCGGGTGGCGGGCCTGGTGGTGGTGCTGCTGCTTGCCGGCGGCTGCACGACCGCCCCACCGGCCTCACCGCCCAGCACCGCGGAACCCACCGCTCCTGGTGCGGCCTGGCAGGCCTGGCCTGAGCCCCTGGCCGGCAGCACCTGCGCGCAGGACCTGCAGGCCGCACGCGATTAGGTGCGCACGCTCGACACCACGGCCCTGATGGCGGTAAAGGATGGCCGCGTGCTGTTCAGCGAGGGCCCGGTGGAGCGCGTGAGCATCGTGTTCTCGGTGCGCAAGAGCATCCTCGCAATGATGTACGGCAAGCACGTCGCCAGCGGCGCTATCGACCTGGACCGCACCCTGGCCGACGCGGGCATCGACGACGCCGTGGGCGGGCTGCTGCCCACCGAGCGCCAGGCGCGGCTGCGCGACCTGCTGGCCGCGCGCTCGGGCGTGTACCACCCGGCGGCCAATGGCGGCGACGATGCAGGCGCCGCGCCCGCACGCGGCTCGCAGGCGCCGGGCCGCTACTTTCTGTACAACAACTGGGACTTCAATGCCGCCGGCACGGCTTTCGAGCGGCTGACCGGGCGCGGCATCTACCAGGCCTTTGCGGACGACCTGGCCGCGCCGCTGCAGCTCGAAGACTTCAACCCCGCGCGCCATGGGCGCAGCGGCGATGCCCGCCGCTCCGAGCACCTGGCCTACCCGTTCTACCTGTCCACACGCGACATGGCGCGGCTGGGCCTGCTGGCGCTGAACCAGGGCGCCTGGCAGGGCCGGCAACTGCTGCCGCGCGGCTGGGTGGCGCGCATGGTGCAGCCCATCACCCCTGCGGCCGAGATGCACCCCGCCCATGTGGCCCGGCGCGGCTTTGGCTATGGCTACCTGTGGTGGCTGCTGGAGCACGAGCCGCCGGGCTCACCCCTGCACGGCGCCTACATGGCCTGGGGCGTGCATGGCCAGTACATCCTGGTGCTGCCCGCGCGCTCCATGGTGATAGCGCACAAGCGCGAGGTGCCCGTGGCCGGCAACTGGAAGGTCAGCTGGGTCGGGCCCCGCGAATTCTTGCGCGCGGCGCGCATGCTGGCCACGGCACGCTGTGGTGCAGCAGGGCATTCCTGACCCAGGCAAGGGCCGGGGTCACCGGCTACCGCCCCGGCCCAGCCACAGGGCCACCGGCAGCGCCAGCGCCTCGGCCACAAAGCCCAGCGGCGCCCACAGGGTGTACCAGCCGAGGATGCGGAGGTCGCGCACGCCCAGTGCGCGCACCAATCCAGCGGGCCCGTAGGCCATCAGCAGCGCGGTGAAGGCGATGCCCACCACCACCAGCAGGCTGGCAGCCCGCCAGGGCCGCAACCCCAGGCGCGCGCCAAAGCGCGCATGCAGGGCATACAGCACCATCAGGCCCAGCACCACGGCGGGTGCCACCAGCCACAGGCCGAGCAGGATCAGTTCGGTGGGGTGGATGGTCATCGGATCACGCGGCTCACAGTTGCCCTGCCGCGGTCCACAGCCGCTCGGCCCCCACACGGGCATGCCAGGCCTTGAATTCGCGCCGGTGCCCCTCCCACGGCTCGGCCAGCGGGGTGCGCGGGTCTTCGCTCAGCGCGTAGGCCATGCCTTCCACCCACCAGGTGGGTTTGAGCAGGCGCGGCAGCAGGCCCAGGCGCTGGCCTTGCAGGTGGTGAATGAGTTCGTGGCGCACATAGTGCGGCGCCCAGGCGCGTGGGCCGATGACGGTGCCCCAGGTGCCAGCGGTGACGGCTGAGCGTGCCCCCAGGCCGAAGCTGTCGGCGCAGGCCTGGGTGGAGCAGAACACAAAGCGCGGGGCACCCTCCACCGGGGCGATGTGGCTGGCCACAAAGGCCATGCCGTCGGCCACCAGTTGGCGGGCCTCGGCGTTTCGCGCCGGGTCTTCGACACATACCGAGACGTCCTGGGCACAGTCCAGGCCGACCAGGCCCGGGGCGATCACGCGCACGGGTTTCACCAGCGCCCATGCCGCCACGGGCACCACGACCAGCAGCAGCAAGGCCAGGCGCGCGGCCTGTCTGCGCAGCGGCACCCTGCTCATGCGGGGTCTGCCCACGGGCGGTGGGCGGTGCGCCGGCTAGAACGCATCCTTGTACATCTCGGTCGCCAGCTCCAGCGCCAGCGCCTTGCCGCCGATGGCGCTGAGCACGTTGGCCATGTCCTCGGAGGTGTCGGTGTAGAACCAGTCGATGGTGAAGCGCAGCGTGCGGCCCAGTTGCTGCTCGCCCGCCACCATGGGGGGCTGGCCCAGGGTGCGCAACTGCATGTTCTCGCCCAGGCGCGACTGCTCGCGCACCCACCACGAGAGGAATTCCGCGGCGCGCAGCCCGCCCTCGTTGCGCTGGATGCGGAATTCCAGCGACAGCAGCAGCTCATTGCCCAGCGCACCGCCCGAGCGGCGCAGCGCGGCGATGGGCAGGTCGGCGTGCGGGCCATTGGGCAGCGACAGGTCGGCCAGCGCCACATCGGGCAGGTAGGTGTTGTCCAGCTGCGCCTGGGTCACGCCGGGGATGGCCGTGATCGCGGCGATCAGGCGCACGACCTCGGGCGGGGCGTCCTGGTCGGGCTCCGCGCCGGAGGCGTCCCCTGATCCGTCCAGCTCCGCGGGTTGCGTGGTGTCCGCATAGTCGGCGGCCAGGGCCGCGGGCTGGGTGGTTTTCGCCGGGTCGTAGGGGTCGGTGGGCTGGGTCATCGGCAGGTCTTCTTGCGGGGGAGGCCAAAAATCAGGTGAGCGACGGCATATTGTCAGCCCTCAGCCAGGGCTCAGGCGGCCCATTCGTGGGCTTCGATGCCAAAGGCATCGGCTGCGAAGGCCTGGGCTTCGTCCAAGGTGGGAAACCAGTGGTCTGCCGGGGCCAGGCGGCCGTCGAGCGAGGCGTATTCCAGCAACACGCCCCGGCTCTCCTCGCCCGTGATCTGAAAGCGCAGATCCACGTCTTCGGCGCCGGGCGTACCTTCGTCGGCGCCAGACCAGCTGCCATCGGGGTTGACGGAGACCAGCAGGCTGCGGCGGGGAATGGCGGCACGAATGGGCATGGAGCAGGCGATGGGGCCGAAGCAGATTGGATGGGAGGTGCCGAAGTCTACCGTGAGCGCCAGGCCCGGTCAGGCCCGCCGGCTCCAGGCCCGGCGGGCGTCAAGGTTTGCCGGCGGCCCCAGGCACAGGGGCGGAGGCGGCGGCGCTTTCGTCGCGCATGCGGCCCAGCGTCACCAGCAGGGCATAGGCGACGACCAGGGTGGAGTGGATGGCGATGTCCGGCCAGGGGTTGCCGATGAGCCAAGCCTGGCCCACCTCGTGCAGCCCCTTGGCACCGGCCCAGGCGTGGTTCACGGCCATCACCAGCGCCAGCCGGCGCCGGTACACCGGCGGAAGAGTGGCCGCCACCAAACACACCAGGCCGACCACCACGTAGAGGATGGACAGGCTGGACAGCGCCGCCAGCACCAGCCCCGGCGCACCCGCGCCCCGGATATCGACGATGGTGCCAAAGGTCGCCATGGGCGCCCACCACGAGGCCAGGCCAAAGCCCAGGGCGAGCAGGCCATCGAGCACCAGAACGGCAGCCAGCAGCTTGCCGGCAGTGAGGGGGCGAAGGGGCATGGCAGGAAAAAAGAAAAGAGAACAAGAAAAGCAAGGAGGGCCGTGTTTGCTTGTCCAGCGCCGCGCCGCGCCGGCCCGCCCTCAGCCCCCCGCGGCGGCGGCAGCCTCGATGTTCTGCACGATGGCGTCCACATACGGGTCGTGCAGGCCGCGCTCGCGCAGCGCGCGGTGCAGCGAGAGCACGTAGTCGATGTTGGGCCCGAACACGCCCTTGGCCACCGCCACCAGGCGGGCCACGGTCTGGGCGCAGGCATCGTGCTCGTGCTGCGGGTGCTCGGGGTTGGCCACGAAGGTGATGGCGGTGACGCTGCGGCCGTCTTCGAGCTGCACGGCCTGCCAGCGCGGCCAGTAGCCGCCGCCGGTCATCTCGCGCGTCCAGAGCATGCGCACCTCGTCCTGCGCCTCGGCCTCGGGCAGCTGCAGCGCCACGCCCTGCACAAAGCCGCCCGGCATGAGCGAGAGCACCCTGCCCGGCCGCTCGGGGCTGCCCCGGCCGGAGACGGAGCGCAGGCAAAAGCTGCGGTGCCAGCCCTGCAGCGTGGCCGTGTGCTGCGCCTCGAAGGGCATCAGCGGGTTCCAGATCAGCGAGCCATAGCCAAACACCCAGACCGGCCCCGCGGGCCGCTGGCCCCAGGTCTCGGCAAACGAGGCGTCGATGCGCTCGTTGGACCAGGCCGTGCCTTCGGGCATGGCCATGCGGCTGCGCAACGTACCGTTGCGGAGGTTCTCGCGGGTCAAAATGCTCATCTTGTGTCGACAATGCCCCAGGTGATGGTGCAAGTTTGCCATGGTGCACGCCCCTGCGGCTCAGGCCCGCCCGCCAATCTGTAACCGGTTTCGTGCAGCAATGCCTACATGAACGGCCCGCACGAGGCCAGCGAGGTGCCACCGCAGCACTTGGCATTGCGCAGGGTGAACAGGGGGCATGGTTCGTTGAGCGGCTCGGTGTCCGGCGCTTTCGGCCCGCCTGCCATCAAGGCCCGGTAGGACGCGGCGCAGGCCAGAAACCGGCGCCGCAGCAGGCGCAACCCCGCGAGCAGCCCGCAGCGCTCGATGGCACGCCGCGCAAACTCCGAGCACGATGCATGCCCGGTGCGCGCGCGATGGGCACAGCAAAAGCCCTTGTGCGGAGAGACGTAGCGCTGGTAGACGCCGATGGCCGACAGCGCAGCCGATGCGGCGGGGGCCGGGTGGCGAAACATCAGGGGGTTGCGCATGGGGTCATGCGGCCATGTTACTGCGTGGAGCCAGGGAGCTGGCATACCAACAGATACCTTTCGCCATGGTGGCGTGCTCTTGCCGCTCGCGCATGCACAGATAATCGTGGGTTCGCTGGCGGCAAGCCATGCAGACGGCTCGCGCCCCGACCGAAGCAACCGCCCCATACCAACACCCCACCTCCCCCATGCCCCAGGCCCTACGCAACACCTTCCTCACGCTGCGCGACCTGATCGTCTCGGCCGGCCCGCTGGCCTTTCTGGCCGTGGGCCTGCTGATCGCGGCCTATTGGTGGCTCAACCCCAACCCGCCCAAGTCGGTGACGCTGGCCACCGGCCCGGCGCAGAGCGCGTACGAAGAGTTCGGCAAGCGCTACCAGAAGGCGCTGGCGGCCGATGGCATCGAGGTGGTGCTCAAGCCCAGCGCGGGCTCGTCGCACAATTTGCAGTTGCTGCGCGACGGCGAGGCCGACTTGGCCTTTGTGCAGGGCGGCACGGCCGAGCTGCTGCCCGATGACCCGGACAACCTGGCCTCGCTGGGCAGCCTGTTCGTGGAGCCCATCTGGCTGTTCTACCGCGCCGACTCGGCCCTGCGCGTGAATGCCGCGGGCCGGCTTGACAACCTGCGCCAGTTGCGCGGCCTGCGCGTGAACGTGGGGTCAGAAGGCAGCGGCGTGCCGCGCCTGATGGAGCAACTGCTGGAGGCCAACCGCGTGGAGCTCAAGCAGGTGCGCCTGTCGCAACTGGAGCAGACGCCCGCCACGGTGGCTTTTCTCGACGGCAAGCTCGATGCCCTGGTGTTCGCCTCGGCCCCCGAATCGCTGATGGTGCAGATGCTGCTGCAGACCCCTGGCGTGCACCTGATGGACTTTGCCCAGCACGAGGCCTATGCGCGGCGCTTTCCCTACCTCACGCCCGTGACCCTGCCGCGCGGCGTGGTCGACCTGGCCAGCAACATACCGCCGCTGGACGCGCGCCTGGTGGCCACCACCACCTCGCTGCTGGCACGCGACGGCACCCACCCTGCCCTGCTCACGCTGTTTGCGCAAAACGCGCAGAAGCTGCACGGCGGCGCCAGTTGGTTCAACCGCGCACGCGAGTTCCCCAGCACCCGCCACAGCGAGCTGCCCATCGCCAAGGAGGGCGAGCGCGCCATCAACGAGCCCGTGCCGATGATGCAGCGCTATCTGCCGTTCTGGATCGCCAACCTCATCGACCGCATGTGGCTGGTGATGGGCCTGTTGATCGCCGTGCTGCTGCCCCTGTCGCGCATCGTGCCGCCACTCTACCAGTTTCGCGTGCGCTCGCGCGTGTTCCGCTGGTACGGCCGCCTGCGCGAGATCGAAGACACGCTGGAGAGCAACCCCGCCGGGCACCCCGACATGCTCAAGGCGCTGGACGGGCTGGAGGCCCAGGTCGAGAAGATCAGCGTGCCGCTGTCGTATGCGGATGAGCTGTATGCCCTGCGCAACCATATCCAGATGGTGCGCAGGAAGTTGCTGCGGGTGCAGGCGGGGGGTGTGGCGGAGGAAGCGGCGCCTGCGGTGCAGCCCACGGGGCAAGCGGGTTGAATCCTGCGGGTGAGACAGTACAGTCTTGCATTTCCTCATGGCCGAGGCTGCTATTGCCCCCTCGGTTACCGCAAAGACCTTGAATCGATTTCTTCGCTGACCCTATTGGCCCTCGGGGTCACAGCCTAGCGAGACGGGCATACCCGGAAGGGGCCGGAATTCTCACGGATCTTTGCCAGGAAATCCTTGCGCCATGCCTCCTTCAAGCTGGCCTTCAATTTTTCAAGCAGCTGGTCGGTGGTGTTGCAGTTGCGGGCCAAGGCGATGACAGCAGCGCGAAACCGGCTCTCGGCAATGTCCTCGGCCATGCCTTCCAGCAGCGACATGTCGGCAGCGCTGCCTGCAATGCCGAGCACCAGCATGGCCTGGTTGGCGACCTGCGTATCGTTGGCAGCAATCAGGCCCCGCGCGTACTGAGCGAAAGCGGTTTTGTCCAAGCCCTGGTAGCCGTTCTTTTCCTGCTGTGCGAGCACATCGGCGATTTCGATCCTGATCCGCGGATGGTTCAGGAAATCGGGGTCGATTCCATGCAGGTCCGTCCCATTCCAGAAGCCGACAAGGATGGGCGTCAAATGGCCTGCGTACCGCGCGCCTTTGACATCGTTCATGGTCCGCACAACGCGATCGAAATCCTGGGAGCGAAGGTCGTCCAGCAGGCGCGCTTCGCTGACGTTGGACTCCGCTGGCGCACGGCTCTGCGCTGGCGCCGATGCGCTCTGGGTGGGTGCCGCGGGTGCGCCGCTGCTCGGCGGCGCAGTGCTGGATTGGTCACAGCCGCTCAGCGCACAAGACGCAATGAAGAGCATGCTGGGCAGTAGATTTCTCATACCTGTTTGCGATCAACGGCAGCATCCCTTGGCTTGCTGCGCACATCAACGAAATAAGCAACGACGCGAAACCCCACGTATCCCAGAAGTGCCCCCATTGCCAGCCCCACCCTCAGATCCAACAAGCCGCGTTCCCTTGCGGGCATGAGCCAAGCCATGGCAGCAGCGCCGATCAATGCACCGCTGAACATGAAAAGAGCCGCGGCAATATTGTTTGGGTTGTGGTGCATGGCCGACCTATGCGCGGTCTTCCTGAAACAGGTCCTGAACCAGGCCTCGGCGCTGCAAGAACCTCAGCACTGGATAGGCGGCCAGTCCCATCAACAAAAACACTCCGCCCAAAATAAATGCCCCCACAACAGCCATCACCAGATCCATCCAAACAGAGGATGCAAAGCTACTGAGATCCCCCCGAAATAGCTCCACAACATACAACAATGGGGTCCAAACCAATGCCCCAACCAATCCTACAACGAACTGAAGCTTGAGCAATGCAGAGAGTGATTTCATATAACTTTGTGCTTATTGTTGGCAATCATTTTTGCATGGTATGGGGTTTCAAAGCCCATCGGCCCAGGGCAGTGACAGCGAGCTGCAACAGCTCTCATGGCAACGCCAAGCGCCGGTGAACTGCCTTGAGCCCCCGCACCAGTTGGCCCATGCGCTTGCTCCAGGCGGCGCCCAGTTCGGCATGCTCTTGCGTCACCATCAGCCCACGCAACTCCGAGCGCTCAGGGTCTTGCACCGCAGCCAGCGCCAGCAAGGCGCGCTGCACCAGGGCCGCCGTGCTCTTGGGTGACCGCCTCTTGGCCCGCTTGGCCAATGCAGCCATGCATTCATCGCTGGCGATGTCGGCAGCGAAAGCCAGGCCATGCATCTTGGCAAGCACGGTGGCCGCTGCGACCACCTCTGCGCATTCGGTGACCTCCAGGTAGGCGGATGGCTCGACCGAGAGAACCTGGTCGAAAGCCTCGTCGATACGGCCAAGATTTGGCTCTTCTTCCAGCCCGGCCAGCCAGTCGCTCGCGTCGTCGTTTTCTTGCGCTCTGGCACCCCAGGGGCCGGTGGTAGAGGGGTTGGGGGCCACCCGCATCACCTGCGGTGCCAGTGCGGGGGCGGCAGCAGCGCCACTGCTACTACTGCCACTGGGGCGCACCTTGTAGTACGCGTGGTTGCCATCGATCAGGCGGTCCACAATCGTGGCGGCGACCAGTTCTGGCTTGTGGCAGAACAGCAGCCGGTCCAGCCCCGCGACCTCCTTGGAGGTCACAAACTTTTCGGTTCCCTTGTGGGTGACCATGGGCCGCCCCATGGTCCAGGTGTTGTCGTCGTAGTCATAGCAGATCGCCACAGGAGGCGGGAACGAGGCTTCGGCATCCTGGAAAGGCACATGCCCGACCACGGGCCAGGTGCCGTCCTTGATCGCCGAGTCGGTGCCGGAGACAAAGAACGCGATCGGGTGGGATGCGATTTGCGCCAAAGGCCCGGGATTTGCCGACCAGTGCGCGAATATGCCGAAGGTGTGGTCTTCGAAGATTCTGGCGTAGGCGAAGCGGGCTTGGCGCAGGGGGATGGTGACGATGTCCCCGGGCTTGTATTTGATTTTTCCTGGTTTGGCCATAGCCTCCTCAAGTCACCTCTTTGACGTTGCATTCACGCATGCTTGAACACTTCCGTGATCGATCGGCACGGGGCCTGAAGCGATGGGCAGCTGCAGGCCATTGCTCGTACTCTTTTTCTCGCTAAACCCACTTTCCTTTTGCCTTCGACAGCTTCGGAAAGCCCAACGCTTTGGCGCGTTGAATAGCCCCGTCAATCACGGTGGGCAAAGCCAGTAGATCAACGATCGACACGCCTATCTCCTGTGCCTCATGGCCATAGTACAAGCGATCCTCGTCATTGCCCGGGCTCAGCTCTGATGTCTCGTCAACGGGTTGCATTTCTTCCCCAAACTCGGTGCCCAATCCAAACCGCACAACAGAGACCGTATCCTGGAAGTAGTACCTCGCCGAGCCGTCAGAAGGTGGGTCGAATAGGTTCATGCCTGCATATACCAACGGCTCAATGCCCGGCATCGTTTGAGCCGCGTCCGCGTATGTAATGCGATAGTAGGTTGCACCTATCTCAAGCGAACTGGCATCCATGATTTCTTTCAAAAAATAGCAACAAGGATCAGATCCAAACCGACTATCACCACGGGTTGTATCTATTTCTAATCGACACTATGGCCATAGGCAATTTTTCGGTCGACGGCAACACCCTATGCGTTGCGAGAAGCTCGCTTTCGAGACTCCTTCAACAACATTGACCCGGCCGGATCAAAGGGTGCGCCATCGGGCGTAGTCAGTTTGCCTCCATAGACCCTTACCAGGTTCTGTAGAAACGATTCAATGAACTCCAACGCCGCGGCCAGCGCCTCCATCTCATCCTCCCCAAACATCTCGGTAGTAAGCTCTGGGTCGTCGCACGTAAGGACAAGACAGGCCGCGTACTTTTCCATACCTGCTGTTCTGGCATTCGCGTATGGAGCCCCAACGGCCACATGAATAGGGGTCTGATGACCATCAGGCCCGACGAATATCAGATCACGTTCCGCAACGGCTACGAATGGGATGGTCATGGTTTTGGTGCTAAAGGTGTGGTGGATGTCGGCTCTGCCGAAATTCTCTCGGGTGATCCACGCTGCATCGCGCTATCCATATCGCATGAGCCCCGAAGCACCCAATTATTTTTACTGGGCAAAAAAGCAAGACCTGCCCCCTTGATCCTACATCCCTACGAGGTCACGTGTTAGATGGCACCGGGAAAATCGATTCGCAGTGGTCTTGCCATTTTCAGGCCCTCCGCAAACTGAAGGCTCATTTTGGTGGTGGATGGAGGTGGATTTCTATGGTTTGGAGGCAAAAGACAAGACCTGACCCTAGGTCTTGCTTCAGCATATTTTAACGAGCAGTATTGAGACCCGATCCTTCCTGGCTTTAAATTCAACCCAGTCTCTATCATTTATTTTTGAACATATATTTTATTATCAAAAACGATAGCAACAAAGCAACCCCAAACGATACACCCAGCTCAACCACAAATGGCAGCCATACCCCCAATTCTCTTAAAATATCCCATAGAAAAAAAGCACCAAAGAATGTCAGCGGTGCTACAAGTGTCGCCAAAAAATACGCGCCCCTCTTGCCCCCTTCAACGGGATAGGTTAACAACCCAACTCCCACAACATAAATAACAATCGATGATATTACATAAAAAATATTGACTTTGTTTAGAGTTGAAATGGAAATCAAAAATATCCCACACCCTGAAAAAAAGGCGAAAAACCCCAGCAATTGAATAGCCAACTTGTGCTTCATGCAATTAATTATTTTTAATTGGCCTAATTGTATTTCGCCAAGGATAATAATAAATCGTTGGATTTTTTTGGATTTCCAGAATTTGCTCGGCCGGTTGCATGCCCAAAACCGTAGCTGCGGAAGTAGTTGTAGTGCCAAACCCTGGATCCGGCAGTTGACCGCGCCAGTGTCCTCCAGTGACCGCATTGGCGCAAGCAAGGTATGGCGCCTTTGTGCACCCCGGTTGGGCGATTGACAAGGCGCCATGCCCCCGACGGCACCGCGCTCGCCGCGCCATGCCGCGTTGCTCGTCCTTGCGCACAAGGGTGCACCGCGTCCTCACGCCTTGCCTGGCACGCCGATCACGGCACCCTCGGGTGCATTCAACTGCCGCATCCAGGGGCGCTCTCTTTGCCGTAGTACTGCCCCGGGTAGCGCAGGTTGAAGGTCACTTCGGGAATCGTGCTGCTGCCCTTGGTGGGGTTGGTGAAGCGTTTCGATCCCAGGTGGGCTGTTCGTGGCCGGAGGCGCTGCAGGCCCACTGCCAGGCCACCTGCCCCCCCGAGTTCATAGGCTGCCACCGCAATTCGCCTGACTGCCTTCCTTCATGCAGAATGCCGCGATCTGCCCCCAAGCGCAGGAAGGAGCCCCCATGGAACGTGCCATCGAACTCGCAGGTTTCTTTGCCGCGCACGGCATCTGGTGCGTGGCCGAGGGGGAGCCCCTGACGCCCATGCTGGCCCAGGAGTCGGCGGCCTATGGGCGCAACATGCTGCGCTTTGCGGCCGACCAGCTCGAAGAAGGCGTGGCCCAGGCGCAGGACTACCTGGACCAGAACCCGGGCCAGGCGGAGCGTGCGGCCATGGTGTACGACGGCTTCATCACCCTGCCCTCGGGCCGCACGGATGCGCTGATCATCGTGGTGCGCTCGTATGCCAAGCCCTCGGCCACCACGCTCACCATGGCCGTGCCCTACCGCAACGCGCAGTCACCCGACGGCTTTGCCGTGCACCGGCCCAAGTTCATGGGCTGGCAGGGGCCGGGCACGGCGGACTACAAGGTGCTGGGCGATGCGTTCTTTCGCGGGGTCGAGTCGCACGAGGCGGCGGCGCCGGTGTGGGCGCAGCACAATGATGATTCGATCTGATGATGAATGAGGCGGTACACTGCCTCCCGAGAGAAGCCCCGCCAACACACGACCCAGTTTGATGGTGGAGGAAAGCTGCTGTTCTGTGGGCTGGGAGGCGCAAGAATGCCAAGACCTGGCCCCACCACCGTCTGGTTGTCAGATCGATGCCGAAGGCGACAATGGCAGACATGAGCGTCCCCTTCCAACAACCGAGTGAGTGAGAAAGTAAGTGGGTGAGCGGATGAGAGATCGCACCTCCCATCGTGGCACTTCGATGCCGTACCCCGCAACGGCATGGATCACCCGGCACGGGCAAGCCCCATTCATTCGCAAGCCATCAGTGGGCAGAAGACATGTCACTACAGTCCCAAGTTGACGAGCTCGGTGCAAGGCTCTCGGGTCTGATCCGCAGCCTTCAGGAATGTGGCTACGTCTTTGACCGGCCAGAAGCTGTGTTCCCAGGCCCCGACCCGCGCGCTGCGGAGGTGATCGACAAGATTTCGCGGGAGGTTGGGCCTGTTCCTGAAGCGCTTGCATTGTTCTGGCTTCGCGTGGGGAGCGTTGATCTCTCAGGCTCACATCCCGATTGGAAAGAGCCGGCCCAGTGCCCCGATCAACTGATCGTGTTTCCGGCGTCTCTCGCGCTCTACCACCTTGAGGACGATGAGGGAGGTCGCCTTGAGTACGGCCTTCCATTCCAGATCGTTGTTGCGCCAGACGAACTGCACAAGGCAAATACCAGCGGCGGCCCGCCGTACTCGGTATCGGTTCCTTCGGAAGCGATGGACCCACCTCTCAACAATTCGTCGGAGGCGGAAACGTTCCTGGAGCACATTGACCGCGCACTGCGTTTCGGCGGCTTCCCTGGCTTGGCAGGGTGCAAGGACCATGGCTGGCCGTTGGACTCCTTGAAGTGCTGATGGCCAAGCCGCAATGCGCCGCGCTGCAGGCTCTTTTCCCTTCGGGCGGCCCTGGCATGCAATGGTGATTCGATCTGGGGCAGCGCCGGGTGGGCCCTATGCCGCGTGGGAGGCGTGCCGCTGGATGAAATCTCGCGCCTGCGCCGGCTGGGTGAGTTCACTCCATTGCAGATGCCCATACGCCGGGTCCTGGCGCAGCCCTGAGAACTTGACCCGGTTGCGCGCAAAGGTGGTGTACGACCACCACAGCACCGATTCGCGCGACAAAAACGCCATGCGCAGCGATTCGCGGTTGCCGTGGGCCAGACGGGTGCGCAGCAACCCGCGGCTCAGCGTGCGCCACAGCACGCGCGGGAAGACCGTGGCGCGCCCATAGTTGAGCCAGACGATGTGCGTGGCGCGCCCCCACAGCAGCTCGCGCACGGCGGTGTAGTTGCCGTCGGCCACCCAAGTGCTCGCCCTCGGTCGCTGTGCGCACACTGGCCTCGAACTGCTCGGGCGGCACGGCCGCCCACCCGGGGCCCCAGTACAGGTTGTCGAGTTCGATGTGCGGGCTGGCGGTGGCCTGCGCGAGTGCAGTCGCAAAGGTGGACTTGCCGGCACCGCTGGTGCCGACGACTACAACGCGCATTGCTGCATGGCGGGCCTTGAGGGGCCGTGGTTGTTCTTCGTCATGCCGCCGCCCCCGGCCCCTGCCACCAGGTGAAGGCCTTGCGCGCGGCGGCCACCGAGGGGTAGGCATAGTCGGAGCCGTGTGCATCGGTGATGCGCACGCTGCCATCGCTGAGCTGGTGCCAGGTCCAGCCCTCCACACCCATGGAGCCGCTTTGCAGCACCTCGGCTGTCGGTGATGGCGGTGCGGGCTCGGGGGCCACGAGCACCGGCGCGGCGACCTGGGGTGCGGGCGCGGTGGTGTCCATCGGCCCGCAGGGCCGGGCTTCGAGCAGGCGGCGGATGGCGGCCAGATCATCGGCCTGCCGCAGGGCCTGGAGCACGCGGAAGAACACGTACGGGATCACCGCAATCGCGATGGCCAGCGCCGCAATGGCCGCCTCCTGCGGGGCGCTCTGGGCGGTGAACATGCCCGTCAGCAGCACCAGCGCGGCCACGATGGCGCCGAACAGGCTCAAGAATCCAAAGAACTTCATGTTTCTCTATCCTCCCGGTGGTTGCTTGTGGAATGGTCTGCGCCGGCTGCCCCGGTACGCCCAGGGTTTTGAATCGGCGTCAGGCCGTTGAATGTAAGGCAGCGGACCCCAGTTGCCCCGCCGCTACTTCCTGCACCACCGCCCGCAAATGCTCCACCGCGGGGTTGGCTGCGCCCACGCTATCGCGGTGCAATGACACGCCCACGGACGGCAGCGCGGGCAGCCCCAGCGGCTTGCCCACTGCGGCCAGGCCCGCAGGCACCTGGGCCGTGGCCCGGGGTGCCACGCCCAGGCCGGCTTGGGCGGCGGCCCAGATAGCCGAGACGCTGGCGCTGGTGAGCACGACATGCCAGGGCCGGCTTATACGCTCCAGCGCAGCGATGGCGGCTTGGCGAAAGCTGCAGGGCTGCTCCAGCAGCAGCAAGGGTACGGATGCGTCCGGCGGCAGCGGCAGGTCTGGCTGCGCGATCCACTGCGTGGGCAGGCGGGCAATGGTTTGGGCACCGGTCTGAGCGCTGGACTGCGCACCCGAGGACTCGCCAAACGCCAGCACCAGGTCCACCTCGCCGGTCTGCAGGTGCGCCAGCAGCGCGCTGCTGCGGTCCACGCGGATGTCGATGCGCACTGCAGGGTGCGCCCGCGCAAAGCGGGCCAGCGTGGCAGGCAGCCAGCCGTCGGCAAAGTCCTGCGGCATGCCAAAGCGCACGCTGCCCTGCATGCGCGCGCCCTGCAGCGAGAGCACGGCCTCGTCATTGAGCGCAATGATGCGCCGCGCATGGCCCAGCAGCAGTTCGCCCGCCTCGGTCAGCGCCTGCTGGCGGCCCTGCTTGCGGAACAGAGGCGTGCCCACGCGCTCCTCCAGCGCCTTGATCTGCAGGCTCACGGCGCCGGGCGTACGGTGCAGCCGCGCAGCGGCCTTGCCGAAGCCACCGAGTTCGACGGCGGTGACCAGAGTTTGCAGGGAGGACAGGTCGAGCAGCATGACCAATAGATTAGCCAGTTTAAACATTCAGATCAAAACAATTCTATTGTTTAAAGTGACGGCGGCTTCTACAGTGCATGCACCTCCACCCTGCCCCACTCTAGAAGGACACCTGAGATGCTTGCGATGCAATACGGTTTCGACCTGCCCGATGATTTCGACCTGAACGCCCTGCGCCACCGCATCCCGGAGATCGGCGGCCGTTTCGACGCGCTGCCCGGCCTGCATCTGAAGGCCTTTCTGCTGGCCGACCGCACGGCCACGGCACCCAAGCGCTACGCGCCCTTCTACCTGTGGGACGACCCGGCCGGCGCGGCCGGCTTCGTCACCTCGCCCGACTTCGCGGCCGTGCAGGCCAAGTACGGGCGCCCGGTGGTGCACCACTGGGACCCTATCGCCCATCTGCAGGGCCCTGCGACCGGCGAGGTGCCAAGTTTTGCAACGCAGCATTTTGAAGACCTGCCCGACAGCACGGACCTGGTGCAGCGCGCGGCCGGGGAACGCGCCGCGGCCGCCGACCTGGCCGGCGCACCGGGGGTGCACAGCGTGTTCGCGGGCCTGGACGCCCAAGGCTGGCAGGTGAACCGCACGGTGCTGTGGTGGGGAGCGCCGCCGGCGGGCGTCGCGGGGCGGGTGTTCGAGTTGCTGTACCTGTCGGCACCCAGCGGGGTACGCAGCAGCGGAACGGTGGAGAAGGGCTGACTGGCGGCAACTGTCAAGCCTGGCCCGGCGTCCCGGTGCCGAAGTACCCGGCCATGAAGGCAGCACCCAACACGGTGTCTGGCGGCATGGCGTCCAGGCCGCTGCGCAGGTCTGCCGTGTGCGGCGCGTCCTCTGACAGTTCGCTGTAGCCCTCGGTCAGCTGCAGCAACTCGCCCACCGTGATGGGCCGGCCGGCGCGATGGCATAGCGCTCGCGCTGGCGCGACAGGCCGACCCACTGGCCCAGCGATTTACCCACCCGACCTTGCCAAGTGAGGGCATGGAACAGGCCCTGGGCATCGATGAAAAAGGCCAGCCCGCCCTCGCCCAGGGCGTTGATGCCGATGTGGAGTTCTCCGCGCTCTGCATCGAGCCGGCCGATGCCGTCGAACCAGCCCTGGGACGTGATGGCAATGCGCCGGTGGCTGCTGAGGATGAAGGGGGTTGCATGACGATCATGGTGCCGTGCGCGGCGGCGCAGCGGCGTTGCCGGGGTGCCGCCGCGGGGGCCGGGGTGATCGCCGTCACGCGCGGCGGGTGCCGCTTGCCCTGGCCAGTATGCCGCATGGTGTATCTTCAACGGTTAGCGCACTGCGCCGCCCGCGACACTTTGTGACATTCTGGGCATGCCCACCCGAAGCCCCATTGAACGACACCACTTTTTCTCCCCCTTCGCCAAGCCGGCCCGCTGTTGATCGCAGCGGCACAACCGCCCTGCTTTCGGTGGTGTGCCCCATGTTCAACGAAGAGCCCACGCTGGACCTCTTTTTTGCGCAGCTGGTGCCGGTGCTGGCGCAGACCGGTCTGGCGTTCGAAATCGTCTGCGTCAACGATGGCAGCCGCGATGGCACGCTGGCGCGGCTGCAGGCGCTGCGCGCCACGGTGCCAGGCCTGCGGGTGGTCGACCTGTCGCGCAACTTCGGCAAGGAGGCGGCGCTGACCGCGGGCATCGACCATGCGCGGGGTGCGGCGGTGGTGCCCATCGATGCCGACCTGCAAGACCCGCCCGAGCTCATTGTGGAAATGGTGCGCCTGTGGCAACAGGGCTTTGACGTGGTGCTGGCCCAGCGCACAGACCGCAGCGCCGACCATGTGCTCAAACGCAAGACCGCAGAGTGGTTCTACCGCCTGCACAACCGCATTTCCGACTCGCGCATTCCGCCCAATGTGGGTGACTTCCGGCTCATGGACCGCCAGGTGGTAGATGCGCTCAAGCGCCTGCCCGAGCGGCGCCGTTTCATGAAGGGCCTGTTCGCCTGGGTGGGCTTTCGCCAGGCGACGATCCCCTACACCCGGCCGGCCCGCGCGGCCGGGGACAGCAAATTTTCGGGCTGGAGCCTGTGGAACCTGGCGGTGGAGGGGGTGACCTCGTTTTCCACCGTGCCGCTGCGCATCTGGACCTACCTGGGCCTGGCGGTCGCGCTGCTGGCCTTTGCCTATGGCCTGGTGATCGTGGGCCAGGTGCTGCTGTTCGGACGCGATGCGCCGGGCTATGCCTCGCTGATCACGGTGGTGCTGTTCCTGGGCGGGCTGCAGCTCATCGGCCTGGGCGTGATCGGCGAATACCTGGGCCGGGTCTACATGGAGTCCAAGGGCCGCCCCGTCTACATCGTGCGTGAAGAGGCCGAAGACGGCGCCGCGCAGCCCCCGTACCACCGCGACGCCCCCTGACCAGGGCGCGCGCGCATTTTTCCTTTTGCCTTCTTTCATGAACACTTCTCGGTCATTGATCGGATTCGCGCTGATCGGTGTGCTGTCCACCCTCACGCATGTGTGCGTTGCCACCTTCTGCATCGAGCTGCTGGGTGCACGGCCGCCCGTGGCCAATGTGGTGGCCTTTGCCGTGGCCACCATGTTTTCGTACACCGCCAACACGCTGCTCAGCTTTGGCCAGCGGCTGAGCGCGGCCACCGCCTGGCGCTTTGGCCTGGTGGCGGGTGCCGGCGGGGTGGTCAGCACCTGCATCACCTGGATGGTGGAGCAAGCCGGCGGCCACTATGCAATAGGCATCGCGCTGGTGGTGACGGTGATCCCGGCCTTCAGCTACCTGGGCCACCGTTTTTTCACCTACCGCGTGGGCTAGGGCGTGTCATCGTTCATTTCGCCCCCGCGAAAGCCTGCAGCGCGGTGCAGTGCAAGGCGCCCTGAGTGCCGCGTAGCACCGCTACGCAAGCGAAGGGCAACGCCGCAATGTGCCGCGCTGCAGGCTTTCCCTTCGGGCTGGCCCCGGCATGCGGCGTCTGCTTTGTCGCACGGCTTGCCCATAGTCCACTATGGGCTGCGCCGCGCTTCGCGCATCCATCCGCATGCCGGGGCCAGCGCGGGGGCGAAATGAATGATGACACGCCCTAATCCCGTGAGCCCTTCATCGCAAGCACCTGGCTGGCACCAGAACCTCATCGCCCTGTTGCTGCTGGCCCTGCTGGTCTTCGTGCTGCATGGCAGCGCTCTGCACGCCAACTGGCGCTGGGACGACGGCACGCACCTGTTCAACACCACGCAGTACACGCCGTGGTCGGTGTTCCTCAACCCCGAGGTGACGCGCGCCGCATCGGGCAACCAGTTCGCGCCCTGGAACCTGTTCATCTACCAGCTCAACAGTGCCCTGTTCGGCATGGCGCCACAGGCCTTCTACCTGCACCACCTTCTGTCGCTGGCCATGGCCGCCTGGGCCCTGTACCTGCTGCTGCGCCAGTGGCTGCAGCCCTGGCGTGCGTTGCTGGCCCCGGCCTTGCTCGTGGCGGGTGTGCCCGCCTTCCACATGGCCCAGCAGCTGATGGTGGGGCACTACCTGGACGGGCTGACCTTTGCCTGCCTGGCGCTGTGGGCGCAGCTGCGCACCCTGGATCGCAGGCAATGGCGCTGGGCCTGGCTGGCGGCCGCGCTGTACCTGGTGTCCACGCTGTGCAAGGAGGTTTATGTGCCTTGGATCGCACTGGCGCTGTTCATGCCGCTGGGCACCGCAACAGCCCCCCTGCCATGGCTGCAGCGCTGGCGCTATGCCCTGCCCGCGCTGGCTGTGGCCCTGGGCTATGCGGCGGTGCGCGTGCTGGTGTTCTCGGGCGCGGGCGGCTACCAGCCCAGCACGCTGACCGGCTGGCACGATGTGCCCGGCGTGCTCGGCGCCATGGCCCGCATGCTGAGCCAGGGGCTGGTGGGCCCGGGCCTGCCAGGGCTGCTGGCCACGGCGCTGTGTGCAGCCTGCGCGGCCGCCCACCTGGCCACGCAGCCGCCCCAGGCGCGCCTCAAGGCGCTGGCGGCCTTTGCAGCGGCCATTACGGTGGTCGCCTTTCCGCTCTTGTTCGTGGCGCGGCCGGGCCTGGACTGGCAGCTCCACGCCCGCCTGCTGTGGGTGCCCTGGGCTGCGCTGTGCGTGCTGTGGTGCCTGCCCTGGCCGCAGCGCCTGGCGCGCTGGCATGCGCTGGCGCTGCTGGTCTTTGTGGCCGCGGCGGGCCAGCAGGCCTGGGTGCAGCGCCAGCATGACCGCCCCATCGAGGCCATGTTCGACGCGCACTACGGCTTTGCCCTGCAGCCACCGGCCGGCCAGGTGCTGCTGCCCGTGCAGTTCAACACCCCCGGCTACATGGCCGCGGTCGCCATGAGCGCCCATGCGGCGCGCGAGCGCATGGAGCCCGGGCGGGCGCACGCCCAGCCTGCCCTGCTGCACCGGTGGCCCGCCAATGCCGGCGAGCGCGCGCGCATCCGCGTCTGGCAGGAGGGCTGCCAGTGCCTTGCGCCCCTGGACACGCTGCCCCTTGCACAGCAGCAGGCCGCATTGCACGCGCAGCTGGACGACCAGGCCATCGCGGCACCGCTGCGCCAGCCCCTGCCCTACATCGCTAACGACTGGGGCGGCGCCATCGACGCCATCACCACCGAAGGCGGTGTGGTGCACGTGCGGGGCTGGACGCCGACCCTGGGCGCCGGCAGAAAACTGTTCCTGACGGGCTTTGTCGGCGTACCGCCGGTGACCCTGGAAGGCGTGCAGCGGCCCGATGTGGCCAGCGCGCATGGCAACCCGGACCTGCTGGACTCGGGGTTCCACGCCACGCTGCGCTTTGCCAGCCCGGCTGCCGCCCAGGCCGCGGCCGCCAGCCTCTGCGCGGTGGTGGCCGGCCAAATGCCCGGGAAGGAGCACCAGTTCCTGCTGCTGCCCATCGAAGGAGGCACGCGCTGCAAGAGCGTGCTGATGCCGGGCAGGACACGGCCTTTGTGATGGAGCGCATGCAAACCCTTGCACGCACGGCCTGGGCGGCAGACCTCGCCGCACTGGGCGCGCTGTGCCTGCTGGCGTTTGCGCTGCACGGCAGCGCACTGCAAGGCTCCTGGCGCTGGGACGATGGCCAGCACCTTTTCTACCTGGGTCTGTACAGCCCCTGGTCGGTGTTCCTGGACCCCCAGGTGACGCGCGCGGTATCGGGCAACCAGTTCGCACCCTGGAACCTGTTCGTCTACCAGGTCAACCACGCGCTTTTCGGCCTCGCGCCCCAGGGCTACTACCTACACCACCTGTTGTCGCTCGCGGGCGCCGCGGGCGCGCTGTACCTGCTGCTGCGCCACTGGCTGGCGCGCTGGCAGGCTCTGGTGCCCGCAGCGCTGCTGTTGGTGGGCGCCCCCGCCGTGCACATGGCACAGCAGCTGATGTCGGGCCACTACGTGGATGGCATGCTGTTCGCCTGCCTGGGCCTGTGGGCCTATGTGCACGCGGTGCAAAAGGCGCAGTGGCGCTGGGCGCTGCTGGCCGCGGCGTTCTACCTGCTGTCCACCCTGTGCAAGGAGGTCTACGTCCCCTGGATCGCGCTGTACCTGCTGCTGCCGCTGCCGGCGGGCACGCCGCGCAGCCTGCTGGCGCGCATGCTCCTGGCGGCCCCTGCCCTGGCCGTAGCGCTGGGCTATGCGGTGCTGCGCATCGCCGTGTTTGCAGGCGTGGGCGGCTACCACCCGTCCGCACTGGACGGCTGGCATTCGGCACTGGACTTTGCCGCCCGCTTGGCGCGCGTGCTGACCGAGGGGCTGCTGGGCCCCGGCCTGCTGGGCGTGGCCGCCGCCGTGCTGTGCCTGGCCTGCGCCGTGCTGGCGCTGCTGGCCAGGCCCACGGCGGGGGATCGTCTGCGCATGCTGGGGGGGCTGGGCGCGGCAGCCCTGGCCGCGGTGTTCCCGCTGCTGTTCGTGGTGCAGGACTATGCGGACTGGATGGCCTACGGGCGCTTTCTCTGGGTACCCTGGGTCGCAGCGTGCGTGCTGTGGTGCCTGCCCTGGCCCGCGCGCCTGGCGCGCTGGAAGCTGGCGGCGCTGGCCGTCTTCGTGGCGGCGGCGGCCCAGCAGTCGCTGGCCCAGCGCGCGCACGACCGCCCCATAGACGCCATGTTCGAGGCCCACTACGCGTTTGCAATGCAACCGCCCGAGGGCCAGATCCTGGCGCCGTTCGAGTTCTTCTCGCCCATCTCCATGACCTCGATGATCATGAACGCGCATGCGGCGCAGGAGATCCTTGAGCCGGGCAAGCCCCACGCCCGGCCAGTCCTGCTGCGCCAGGCGCCTACCGACGACGCCGAGCGCTCGCGCATTCGGGTATGGAACGAGGCGTGCCTGTGCCTGGTGCCGCTCGACAGCCTGCCGCCTGGACAGCAGGGCGACGCCATCCGCTCGCAGTTGGCCAATGTCGGCGCCGTCATGCCGCTGGGCAAGACCCTGCCGCGCGTGGCCCATGGCTACGCGGGGTCCATCGACGCGGTGGCTGTCACCGGCAAGCAACTGCAGGTGACGGGCTGGACGCCAACCATCGGGCCGGGCCGCAAGATCGTGTTCACGGGCGTTGCGCCCGAGGCCCAGGCCCGCCTGGAAGAACTGGTCAGCATCGAGCGCCCCGACATCGTGCAGGCCTACCAGCGGCCCGACATGCTGCAGTCGGGCTTTCGCGCCACGCTGGGATTTGCCGACGAAGCGAGCGCCCAGGCGGCCAGCCAAACGCTGTGCGCCCTGGTCACCGGCCACCTGCCGGGCCAGGAGCACCAGTTTCTGCTGCTGCCGGTGCAGGGCCACAAGCGCTGCGACCGGGTACTGATCCCCACGCCGACGCACTGATGGCGGTCGGGCTGTAGCCGCCCGGGATGCTCTCAGCGCCCGCGGTTCTCCGCCAGCATGTTGCAGAACAAAGCGCCCTGTTCGACAGCGTCATCCAGCGCCACATGGTTGTGCGGCAGCTTGTCGAACCAGTGCGCGGGCATGTTGCGCTTGGTCGTGGCTCGGAAGTCGGTTTGGAGCTGGGCCATGGCAAAGGACTTGATGTCCAGGGCCGAGTGGCTGAACGGGCTCTCTCCCACGAAGCGGATCAAGTACCAGTACATGAACAGAAAGTCGAAGCCTGCCGGGTAGGCGACGAAAACTGGCTTGCCCGGCAAGCCGTTGATCCACTGCACGCAGTTGCGCATGGCGGCCTCGGGCGCCTGCAGGTCGGTGCGGCAGGCGACCCAGGCTTCAGGCTGGGTGGTCCACCACTCGGCGGTCTTGGGGTCAGCCGCAGCGCCCGGCAGGGTGTGCAGGTTGGCGCTGAAGGTAGACACCAGGGTCTTGTCCGCCGTGTACGCGGCGCAGCCGAAGCTGAGCATCGAATGCGGGCCAGGGATGGGACCGTCGGTTTCGACGTCCGTGCTGATGTAGATCTCGGTCATGGGTGCTCGGGTTTCTTGTCATTGGCTGTGCGCCCTTTGCAACTACGCCCC
The DNA here is from genome assembly GCF_058783375.1 of Acidovorax sp. FW305-C-20-28. Classification (NCBI taxonomy): domain Bacteria; kingdom Pseudomonadati; phylum Pseudomonadota; class Betaproteobacteria; order Burkholderiales; family Comamonadaceae; genus Acidovorax; species Acidovorax sp. FW305-C-20-28. Next base: position 52,297 of record NZ_JBYSYM010000027.1, read on the forward strand.
TGGCGCCGCGAACTCCGTGGCGCAGGGAATGGGCGCAAAGGCTCCAGGGGCCGAAGCAGGCATGACGAGCCCTGAGGCGATGGTGCCCTGGGTCAGCGGTACGCGCTGCCAGGGCCTGGGCGCGCGTCAGCGCCCCTTGGTCGGAGACGAGGGTTTGCCCGACAGTGGTGCCTGCTTGCTGCTAGGCGCACCGGCGAGCTTGCCGCGCGCGGTTTCCAGCGGCGCGGGCAGGCTGCCGCGCGTGGTGGCGATGCCGCCTGCGCGCGTGGGCGTGGGTGCAGGCGGGCGCACCTTGGGGGCGGGCACCACGCGCAGCGAGCCTTCGTCGGCCAGCTTGTCGCGCATGCGCCGCGTCATGGACTGGGTGCTCTTGTCCGGCGCGGTGAAGAGGAACAGCGTGCCGTGCGGGCTGGTCCAGGTGAGCTGGGTACGTACGGCGCGGCCGTTGGTGATGAGCTCGACCCAGGCACCCACGACGAATTCGGCATACGGCTCGGCGGGGGCCGCAGGCGTGGCGGGTGCGGCCGGGGCAGCGCTGTCCACGGGGGCCTGGGCGCTGTCGTCGTAGCCAGCGACCGCTGCCACCGAGTCCATGGGGTCGCGCGAGTCCGGCGCCGGCTCTTCGGGGTCGAGGGTGATCTTGGCGAAGTTGGCGCGCTCGAAGGCGTCCTGGTGCAGGCCCACCAGGCGCTCCAGGAAGGCGCTGGTCTTGGCGGCCGGGTGGTCGATGGTCTGCAGGCCTTCGCGCAGCTTGACCAGCAGGCTGGGGATGGCTTCGGACAGGCGGTCGGGCTCGGCCCGGGTGAGTTCGGGCTGGGCGCTCCACAGCAGCACGGGCACCAGGGCCAGGTAGCCGCCCGGGTCGTCCTCGCCACTGTCGCTTTGCGAGACCTGGGCCAGGGCCACCACCTCGGCCCAGGGGCCGGCAGCGAAGTCGAGCACATCGGCGGGCACGCGCTCCAGGTCGGGCAGCTTGCGGATGTCGGCGGCGATCTTGCCGGCCAGCATCTCGCGCTGCTCGGCGATGAGCTGGGCCTTGTCTTTCTCGGCCTGGCGGGCCTTGGCCTTTTGCACCTGCGAGTTCCAGGCGGCCTGCAAGGCCTTGAGCACGGTCTCAAAGGGGGTGGCGTCCTTGATCTCGATGCCCGCCAGGTAGCCCACGGATTCGTTGAGCAGGCGGATGAAGCGCGCAAAACCCGGTGCCTTCTCGTCGGGGAAGGCAAGGCTGCGCTGGGTCATCTCGTCGAGCAGCACGCGCGCGGGGTGGCCGGGCTCGGTGAAGAAACTCTGGTCGCGGCGCACCAGGTGCTTGAGCGCGGGCTCCAGGTTCTGCACGGCGCGCTGCACGGAGGGCAGGAGCCGCGAATCGCGGGCGATGTTCTCCATCATGCGGCCCACCACCTCGGCGGCCATGGCCGGCGGGTCGTGCGGGGCCACCACGGGCACGGTGTATATCTGCTGGTAGGGCCGGCCTGGTACGGTGTACAGCTGCTGCGGTGCGGTGCCAGGCATGGTGGCAGCCCAACCGGCCTGGGGCACGACGGCCTGCGGCATGGCCGCCACGGCGGCCGCCTGCTGCCCGCCGGCCAGGCGGCCGACCAGGCGTTCGAGCTGGGCCATGTCCTCGATGGCCTCGGCCGCTGCTGCAGCGGCCGGGTTGTAGCCGCTGCTGCCACCCAGGCCCGAATGCATGCTGGCAGGCTGCGAGGGTACGCCGCCGCCCATCACCGGCATGCCGCCACCGCCGCCCGCACCACCATAGGAGCGCGGATCGAACGGGTCGCCCCCGGCCAGCATCTGGCGCAGGATGCCCACAGTGAGCAGCGCCTCCTCGGCCGCTGCGGCCTGTGGCGACATCATGGGCATCTGGGGCTCGCCGCTCCAGTTGTTGCCCGGGTCGCCACTCCAGTTGTTGTTGCCGCCATAGCCGCCGCGGCCGTAGCCGGTGTTGCCATAGCCGGTATTGCCGTACCCCGGGCTGCCGTAGCCGCTGGGGCCGGCCATGGGGCCGCCATAGTTGTTGGCCATGTAGCCACCGCCATAGCCGGTGTTGCCATTGCCACCGCCGTAGCCGCCACCTGAGCGCGTGTTGCCGCCGGGCGCCCCCACCACGGCGTAGCCCACGGGCTCCACGCCGTTGTCGCGCAGGGTCTTGACCATGGTCTTGTATTCGTCGACCAGCAACTTGCCCAGCAGGTCGCGCATGTGCTGCATCCACAGGCCGCGCACATCGGCGTTCACACCGGTCTCGCCCACCACCTGCTGCAAGGCGCGGATATAGCTTTCGGGCCGCAGCGGGTTGCGCTCGGGCTGCACACTGCGCAGGCCCTGGGCAGAGCTGACCAGGGTGTTGAGTTCGGCCAGTATGGCTTCGGTGGCGTGGGACGCCAGCTGCTGGGCGCGCGCCAGCTCGACCTGGTTTTGCACCTCGCTCTCGTCCATGAGCGTGAGTTCGCCAAAATCCAGGGCCGAATCGTCGCCCGCCCGGGGCTTGGTGCCCGGGGTGGCTGCCGGGCCTTCGGCAAAGATCTCCAGCAGGGCCATGGAGTAGCCCTTGACCAGGGCCGCCTCGTGCTGGCCCAGGAGGCGCAGGCTGTCACTGGCCAGGTTGCGCTGCTGGATGTTGCGCACCGAGGCCTCCTCGGCCGTCAGCGCGTTGCGGGTGACCGCCACCAGCTTTTCCATGAGCGCCTCGCCCCCACGCACCGCGTTGACCACGCAGGCACGGAAAACGTTTCTCGAACTGGACACTGGCTGGGACATGGTGGGCGGGAAAAGGCAGGAGAGGAAAAGTCGAAAAAATCGTTTCCAGCTGCAATCCTACTTGACCTGAAGACCCTGTGCACAATTCCCCGCCGGCCGGTGGCAACAGAGTCCCCGACGGCACGTGGCTTCTTTACATATCCTTACCCGTGCCCCCGAAAAAACCTGGGGAATTGGTGCAGCGCCGGGGCAACGGAACCCAGCATCCGGCCCCGGGGCGAGGGCCAAAACTGGCGCTGCCGAGGCCAGTGCCCCCGTGCAAGGGCCGCCCCGCCGCACCGGGGGCGTCCCCCTTCCCGCATTGCGCAGCAATGCGGGAGAAGGGGCTGAGGGCCGCGGCTCCAAGCCTGCCTGCGCAGGCTTGGACGTGCCCGAAGGGCCGCCGCCTCTGGCGGAGGCACCGTGGCGCGCAGCGCCTCAGGGGGGAGCTTACTTCAAGGCCTTGTAACGCATGCGCTTGGGCTTGGCGCCCTCTTCGCCAAGGCGCTTCTTCTTGTCGGCTTCGTACTCCTGGTAGTTGCCGTCGAAGAAGGTCCACTGGCTGTCGCCTTCGGCGGCCAGGATGTGGGTGGCGATGCGGTCCAGGAACCAGCGATCGTGGCTGATTACCAACACTGTGCCCGCGTATTCCAGCAGCGCGTCTTCCAGGGCACGCAGGGTTTCCACGTCCAGGTCGTTCGAGGGTTCGTCCAGCAGCAGCACGTTGCCGCCGGCGATCAGGGTCTTGGCCAGGTGCAGGCGGCCGCGTTCACCGCCCGAGAGCATGCCCACCTTCTTTTGCTGGTCACCGCCGTTGAAGTTGAAGCGCCCGGCATAGGCGCGGCTGGCCATGGTGAACTTGCCGATGTTGATCATGTCCAGGCCGCCGGAGATGTCTTCCCAGACGGTCTTGTCGTCCGACAGGGCATCGCGGTGCTGGTCCACGAAGGCCATCTTGACCGTGGAGCCGATCACCACCTCGCCGCTGTCGGGCTGCTCGCGGCCGGCGATCAGCTTGAACAGGGTGGATTTACCAGCCCCGTTGGGGCCGATGATGCCGACGATGGCGCCGGCCGGGACGGTCATGGACAGGTTGTCGATGAGCACGCGGTCGCCAAAGGACTTGGTGACGTTGTGGAACTCGATCACCTGGGTGCCCAGGCGGTCGGCCACAGGAATGAAGATTTCCTGCGTTTCGTTGCGCTTTTGGTATTCGTAGTCGCTCAGTTCCTCGAAGCGGGCAATACGCGCCTTGCTCTTGGCCTGACGGCCCTTGGCGTTTTGGCGCACCCACTCCAGTTCCTTCTTCAGGGCCTTGGCGCGGGCTTCCTCGCCCTTGTTTTCGGACTCCAGGCGGGCCTGCTTCTGGTCCAGCCAGGTGCTGTAGTTGCCCTTGTAGGGGTGGCCGTAGCCGCGGTCGAGTTCCAGGATCCACTCGGCCGCGTTGTCGAGGAAGTAGCGATCGTGGGTGATGGCCACCACGGTGCCGGGGAAGCGGTGCAGGAACTGCTCGAGCCAGTCCACGGACTCGGCGTCCAAGTGGTTGGTGGGTTCGTCCAGCAGCAGCATGTCAGGCTTGGAGAGCAGCAGGCGGCACAGCGCGATGCGGCGCTTTTCACCGCCGGACAGCAGGCCGATCTTGGCATCCCAGGGGGACAGGCGCAGCGCGTCGGCGGCGATCTCGAGCTGGTGCTCGGAGTCGGTGCCGGCCGTGGCGATGACGGCCTCCAGGCGGGCCTGCTCGGCAGCCAGGGCGTCGAAGTCGGCATCGGGCTCGGCATAGGCGGCGTACACCTCTTCGAGCTTGGCCTTGGCGGCGAAGACCTCGCCCATGGCCTCTTCCACGCTTTCGCGCACGGTGTGCTCAGGGTTGAGCTGGGGTTCCTGGGGCAGGTAGCCGATCTTGATCCCGGGCATGGGGATGGCTTCGCCTTCGATTTCCTTGTCCACGCCGGCCATGATCTTGAGCAGGGTAGATTTGCCCGAGCCGTTCAGGCCCAGCACGCCGATCTTGGCGCCGGGGAAGAAGCTCAGGGAGATGTCCTTCAAGATCTGCCGCTTGGGCGGCACGGTCTTGGAGACGCGGTTCATCGAATAAACGTATTGGGCCATTGGGTTCTAACCTGCAAGAGAGGGAAGTTTGCAAAAAATGATTGCGTTCAAGGGGAGATTATCAGGCCATGCGACAATACGTTCCGCGGCGGGCTCCAGTTGCCCACTGCATCAGCACACTGCTGGGGACGAAAGAAGCAATTTCTGGGCTCCCACCCTTGAACCACATTGGCTTGAGACTGGCTCGGCAACCTCCCCGGTTGCACGACAGGCCGATACCCGGCGCCCCGGACGGGCGCATTCAATGACATGACATTTGACGAACTGAACCTGGCTCCTGCCATCCTGAAGGCCGTGCACGAAACGGGCTACGAGACGCCCACCCCCATCCAGGCCCAGGCCATTCCCGCCGTCCTGGAAGGCCATGACCTTCTCGCCGGCGCACAGACCGGCACCGGCAAGACCGCCGCGTTCACCCTGCCCATGCTGCACCGCCTGGCACAGGGCACGCCCCCCAAGAACAAGTTCGGCGGCAAGGGCATCCGCGCCCTGGTGCTGACCCCCACCCGCGAGCTGGCCGCCCAGGTGGAAGAATCCGTACGCGAGTACGGCAAATACCTCGACATCAACTCCACCGTCGTCTTCGGCGGCGTGGGCATGAACCCGCAGATCGACCGCATCAAGCGCGGCGTGGACATCCTGGTGGCCACCCCCGGCCGCCTGCTGGACCTGCAGCAGCAGGGCTTCATGGACCTTTCCACCGTGGAAGTGCTGGTGCTGGACGAAGCCGACCGCATGCTGGACATGGGCTTCATCCACGACGTGAAGAAGGTGCTGGCCCTGGTGCCGCGCGACAAGCAGAGCCTGCTGTTCTCGGCCACCTTCAGCGACGAAATCCGAGAGCTGGCCAACGGTCTGCTCAAGAACCCGCAGAGCATCCAGGTCACGCCGCGCAACACCACGGTGCAGCGCATCACCCAGGTGATCCACCCCGTGGGCCGCGGCAAGAAGAAGCAGGTGCTGCTGCACATCATCCAGCAGCACAACTGGAGCCAGGTGCTGGTGTTCACGCGCACCAAGTTCGGTGCCAACAACGTGGCCGAGTTCCTGACCAAGAACGGCGTCTCGGCCATGGCCCTGCACGGCAACAAGAGCCAGAGCGCCCGCACCCAGGCCCTGGCCGGCTTCAAGAGCGGTGACATCCGCGCCCTGGTGGCCACCGACATCGCCGCGCGCGGCATCGACATCGACGAGCTGCCGCACGTCGTGAACTACGAAATCCCCAACGTCTCGGAAGACTACGTGCACCGCATCGGCCGCACGGGCCGCGCCGGCAACAGCGGCGAAGCCGTGAGCCTGGTGTGCATGGACGAAGAAGGCTTCATGATGGAGATCGAGCGCTTCACCAAGCAGCAGATTCCCGTGCAGGTCATCGAAGGCTTTGGCCCCGAACCCGGCGAAAAGGCCGAGCCCATCGCCATGGGCCGCCAGACCATCTGGGGCGGCGCCGGCAAGCCCCCGAGCCGTGACGTGATGCAGGCCGCCGCCAAGGCCGCCCGCAGCGAGATGATGGAACGCATCCGCACCAACAAGGCCGCCCAGGGCGGCGGCGGTGGTGGTGGCGGCGGTGACCGTGGCCCCCGCGCTGGCGGCGGCGGCAATGGTGGCGGCGGTGGCCGTGGCGGCCGCTCTGCTGCAGGTGGCGGCGGCGGTGGCGGCAATGGCCCCCGTGGCGGCCGCGCTGGTGGTGGCGGCGGTGGACAGGCGCCGGCACGCAGCCGCTCGGGCGGCGGCGGCCATGGCGGCAATGGCGGCGGCGGTTACGATGGCGGCAACAGCCGTTACGACGACCAACCGCCACGCGCCAACGCCCACCTGGGCACGCATTCGGGCCACAGCAACCCCGGCCATCGCCATTCCGGCAATGGCGGCGGCGGCCAGCCCGACCCGATGCGCACCAGCGTGGACAGCATGGGCGGCCGCCGTGGTGGCGGCGGTGGCGGTTATCGCGGCGGCAACGGTGGAGGTGGCGGCTATGGTGGTGGCGGTGGTGGCCGGGGCAACGGGTCTCGTGGGCCGGGCGGTTCTCGCGGATCTTTTGGCAGGTAATTCCCCGGCGGCGCCCAGTGGCGCGCCGCCCGAGGTGCATGTTCTGCATGCCCAGGGCCGGCGCACGCCGGCCCTGCCAGCCCATCCACGGCTGCACCTGCACGCCGTGGACTTCGCATCCCTGTGTGCACGCCCGGTCGTACCGGGCCTGCCCGAGCAGGTGGACGACGTGTACATCACGCTCGGAACCACCATCAAGGCCGCAGGCAGCCAAGAGGCCTTTCGCGCCGTGGACCTGGATGCCGTGATCGCCACGGCCCGCACGGCCCTGGCGGCCGGCGCCACGCGCTGCGGCGTGGTCACGGCCATGGGCGCCGACGCCCACTCCCGAATCTTTTACAACCGCGTCAAGGGCGAGGTCGAGCAGACCCTCAAGGGCCTGGGCTTCGCTACGCTGGTGATCGCCCGCCCTTCCCTGCTGCTGGGCGAACGCCAGGCCCTGGGCCAGGCGCCACGCGCGGCCGAATCGCTGTCCATCCGCGCGTTCAAGCTCCTGGACCCACTGATCCCCGCCAGCTACCGCGCCCGCCCGGGTGCCGATGTGGCGCGCGCCCTGGTGCGCGCCGTGCAGGCCGGGCCGCGCGAGGGGGCACCGCAGGTGCGGGTGTTGATGGGGCGGGAGCTGCAGGCCTGAAAGCCGCAGGCCCGATCAAGGTTTGAACTGCGGTGCGGCCGTGTTCGAAAATCCGATCCCGCTGGCCTGCGGGCTGAGCACCTGGACACCGCCCCGGCGGAAGTTCTTGAAGCTGATGCCCGATGCCTGCTCTTGCGCGGTACCCTGGAGATACCCTTCGTCATTGAGCGCCTGGTCCAGCGTGATGTTGTCGAAAGACAGGTCCTTCACGAAAGATCCCTTGCCCCTGTCGTCCTTGAAGGAAATGAAGCGCTGCACGTTGTAGGGGTTGTTGTTCGAGTTGCCCGGACGGCGGCGCTCTTCGGCCCGAAAATTGAAGATGCGGATGTTGGACGGCACCCGCTTCAAGCTTTTGTCATCCTGCTCGAAATGCAGCATCGTCGTGCCGCCCTCTTTTCCGATGACGTCGATATTGCCCATCTGCAGGTCGGAGATGTTGGGCATGTTGTTCAGGATGGGATGCAGCAGCAGGCTTCGGCCCCATACCCCGCTCCAGTGCACGACGTTGTCCACCCGCGCGCCGACACCACCCTTGGACACGATCAGATCGTCATTGTTGAAGACAAACGCATTCTCGACGCGCGTGTTCAGCCCCGTCACCCAGAATGCATCGGTGTTGCCATTCCACGAAAGCAGATTGAGATTCAGGTAGCGGTTGTTCACATTGGCATTGCCACCGCGGCTGTAGTCGTTCAACGCAACCTGCCAGGCATTGCTGTTGACCACCGTCAGCCCCTCCAGCAGGAAGTTGCTGGTGCCCTCGCTGTAGAAGGTGGCATTGCTGGTCAGGAACTCCACCGAGGTGGACGTGTGGTTCCACTCCCCTCGCGAAAGAATGCCCCTGCCGGTGATCTGGATGCCATCGCTGCCGGTGGCCAGCACAAAGCGGCCTTCCACGATGGCGCCCGCGGCGATGTACACGGTCTCGTTGGAGCGCAGCACCAGCGTGCCGTTGCCGGGAAGGCGGTGGACGCCCGGGCCGAAATGGTAGGTATAGCTGCTGGGCCGGCCCGGGGTGTCCGGCAAGTCGGCCAGAACGAAAAGCGGGTCGTTGCGGTCGTTGATTTCGACCGAGACCTTCATGGGCTTGTCCAGCGTGAACGTGAGCGACCTGCGGTCTTCGCTGATCACCGGCTTGATGCCATGGCGCAGGGGCCGGACCGTGACGCTGGTGATTTTGTCGGCATCGGGTGGCAAAGACACCTTCACATCGACAGATGTATCCGAAAACGAAAACCGCGTGAAGGCAAAAGACTTCTGATCGCTCTTCCCATCACCGAACTGGCTGGCGGATCGCCTCACATCCATGCGGCGTTGCGGATCGGCATTGAAGAAATCGTAGACCACCCAGTCATTCTTGGTCTCGAAAACATAGTTTTGCGAAAAAGCCGAGGCCCCGCTCTTGCGCACCTCCAACCGGTACCTTGCCGATTTGGACAGACGCTCCACCGACGACAGATTCAGGTCTTGCGGGAAATGCCCCATCTCCAGAATGCCCTTCGCGGGGGACACCACCGGCGGTGGCGGTGCCGCAGGGACCGCGCCCGAGCCCGTACCGGTGCTTGGACTGGTGGGCGCCCCACCTGCCCCTCCTGCACCACCCGGGACCGGAGCGGCGGGCACGCCCAGAGGGGCCACGCCCTCCACGGAATGGAGCGTGCCGCCCCCGATCTGCTGGCTGACTTCCGCCAGGGTCAATCGGCAACTGCCAGAGAACGGCTCGTTGCCGGAGACCGTGCCAATCAGGCCGAACTGGCCGCGGGCCAACAGCTCAGCAAAGCTGTTGCTACCGGACTCACCAAACCCGGCGACCAATTGCAAGCCAGGCAGCACCTCCGGGCCCATCAAGCCGGTATTGCCCACATGGAGAATGCGCCCGGACGCGGCCGCAGACTCCCTGGCAGGATGCACCGCATTGCGGTGCGCCATGGGTGGCGGGGCCTTCGCATCGGCCGGGTAGAGGCTCCACCTTCCGTCTTCGCCCAGGAAAGCCCACACGCCGGAGTGGTGGGCCGCCACATAGAGATCGAATTTCTTGTCCTTGGCCTGGGCCGAAAAGTCGATCTGGTAGTCCAGATTCAGGCCTGAAGCCCGGTCAAAGCAGATCCGGGCGCCCTGCACCAGGGCAGCGGAGGCCGCGCTGGCCGACCCCGCCATGCAGCCCATGGCGATCGCCCCGATGAGCCGGGCGATGAGACATCTCGTTTTCATGGTTTCCTTTTTGTAAGTACCGCACCCAACAACCAAGGCCCCGCAGGCAGCCGCACCGCTGCAAAAGCTCGGGCTCGCGCCTTGCGGGCCAGCGGATGGACAAGGCGGTGCCGGACTGCTGTCGACACCTTTCTCGCCAGGCCGCTGCTTGTGCTTCCCGGCCCCCGCCACCGTTTCCGCCGGCACGCTTCAGGGTTGCAAGTGTAATTTCTACATTGTGGATTTTATAAAATGCAAAATATCAAAAGTGTGTGTGATTGTGAGTTCTCTTTGACGGCAGTCGGACCACGAAAGGCTTGCGGGCATCCAAGCCTGGGTCCCGATCAGGGATATCGCTTGTCCGGCCGTATGGCGCTCAGCAGTGCATGCCGTGCGGGATCGGATGCGTGAAGATAGGGCTTCAAAAATCGGACCACGCCATCCATGAACACGCCCCGTTCGGCCCGCCGCACCAAGATGCACCATCCCCTGACGCAAGGTGCGCTGCGCAGGACCATGCGGTCGCTATTCCCCAAGCGACACGACTATGGCGACCTGGCATCGACGAACTGGCCAAGGAACTCGCAGGGCATGGGATCACCTCGCGGGCACGTTTCTCCCGCTTGATGAAGAAGCACCGAAGGTCTTTGGTGGATATTGACCGGAGCAGGCTCTCCTGCTGGGAGGTACGCTTCTTCTGCGAAAAGTTCGGAGAGGCGTTTGTCAAGGATGCACTTCGACGGCAATACTGGTTTGCGTTTCCTGCGCTGGTCAGGATTGCCATGGAGCTGGAGTTCGGTGAGTCGATGCCCGCTGGCGAAGGCGTCGACTGAGCGGGTGCCAACGCCCCTCAGAGCCTGTGCAAGTCCCCCTGCGGCGTGACACCGCAGACGCTGCCGTCCGGCAGAGCAATTTCTGCGATGTCATCCGTTGTCCCATAGCGATTGGAGATGTCCAAGGCCAACACCCAGCCATTGGAGAACACGAAGCACATCCCGTCCGCGGTGCCGGGGGCAATTTGGATCAGTGATGCTCCATGGATCTGCGCCAACATCCCGGCTGCACTGGCATCGGTGACCGTATCGCTGTCGGCCAGGACATGCACACCATCGCCAAGGCTCCAATGGCAATCGCGGATACCCAGCGAGGCCTCACCACGCTCTACCACCCGCTGGTTTCGCCCGAAGACTTGGATCCTTTGACCAAAGTCAAAGTACAGCATTGAGCCAAGATACTTGCCCGCCTGCCAACAACACTTGCCCTGGAGCTGATCCACGATGGTTGCGCGCAACATGCCATCGCCCGATGCGGGGACAGAGGCATCGCGTGCTTTTTCCATTACCGGTCGGCTCAAGAATCCGCCCCTACTTCTTGCCCGCCAACGCCACCCGCACCGCATCCGTCCTGGCCACCACGGCTTCGGCGCATGCGGCGATGCGCTCCACATCGCAGGTCGCCAGTTGCCGGTCGATGAGCGTGTCCTTGCGCGACGCCACCCAGGTTGCGGAGTAGACGATGGAGCCCGCGTCCTGCGCCGACATGGTGGCGATGCGCACCGTGAGCTGGGCCTTGGCCGCGGCGTCCTGGTAGCGCATGGAGCTGCTCTTGCGGATGCCCTCGGTCACCAGCGCGCCCAGGCGCTCGGCCTGCGGGCCGTCGACCTCGGCCACCACGGCGACGTCGCGCACGGGGCCTGGTTGCTGCTGTGCATGCGCCTGCGCCGGCAGCAGCACCAGGCCGGCCATGGCGGCGGTGGTGGCGATGACCGCTGCGGCGGCCTTGGCGATGGTGGTCGTGGTGTGCTGGTCGTTCTGGGCCATGGTGTTGTTCTCCCTCGGATGCCTGGTTGTTCACGCGAATCGCGGGCAAGAATAGGCGCCCGCAGCCCGCACAAATGCAAGCCTTCGTAACATCGGGGCCAGGCGGCGCAAAAAGCAACAAGGCCATGCAAGCACGGCATGGCGGCCCTTGCCGCCGCGCATGAAGGGACAGTGGCGGCCCCAGGCTTGCATCGAACAGGCCTTGGGCCAATACTTCACACCCACCTCATAGGGATGGCGACAAGATCAGGCACCATCCACCGGACTCTCGCCGCCCCGCACCCATGCCAGCACTACAACACCGCTTTCTCGCCCGCTTCACCCAGGCGGTGCTGACCGGGTCGGCCGTGGCGCTGCTGGCGCCCCTGCTGTTGGTGCTGGTCGAGTTCGCCTCGCTGCCCCTGTTGCTGCCCGACGGCACACCCGACGACGGCTACGCGCACACGATCACCTCGACCCTGATGGCCTGGCCGGTGCTGTATCTGGTGGTCGCCGTGTTCCACGCGGGGCTGTTCGGGCTGCTGGCGCGGCTGGGCCAGTTGCGCTGGCCGGTGGCCATGGGGGTGTCCGCCGCCTGGCCCTGCGCGGTGTTTCCGGCAATGGGGGGTGGGATGCTGGCCACGGTGGTGCTTTCTGCATCGTTTGCGGCGGGGGCCTGGGTGGTGTGCAGGATTGCTGCGGCACCCAAGACCCGGGGCGCCACCTGAGCTACTCGAGGCTCTGCCCGATGCGCCACAGCACGCTGGTCGGATCGACCAGGCAGAAGTCGCGGATGCCCCAGGGCTGGTCTTGCGGCGCAATGGTGCGCACCCCGTAGCGGCCGGCCAGGTCCTGGGCGACGACCCGTTCCCACCAGGCTTCGACGTCGGCCACCATCAGGTGCATCATGAAGTTCTCGGCGTGTTCCTTCACGTAGAAGTTCTGCAGCAGAAAGCTGCAGTGGCCGGCGTTGAAATAGGCCATGTCGGGCGAGAGCAGCTCTTCGCGAAAGCCGAGGTCGGTGTAGAAGCGGCGCGACAGCGCGAAGTCGCGCGCCGGGACATAGGCCTTGATTTCCAGCGTTTCCATTCCCATGGGGTCTCCTCCTGGATCGACGTCGATCCCTGTGGACTGCATTGTCGGCGCGTTGGGTGCAAGGGGTGCCTGCCCGGCGTCACAGCGGCCTGGTGCAGGACTGGCCACAGCGTGGGCACATGAACAAGTGCACCAGCGGCCCCTGGGCGCTGGCCCGTGCGGCCTCGGGCGGCACCCCGAGATCGAAGAACCGGCCCGATGGCTCGTCGTAGATCGACAGGTAGCGCGCCGGTGCCCCGCAGCAGTCCACGGCCAGCCCGTCCAGGTGGGCTGGCCGGCGAAAGCGCTGCAGCCGGTCCGCATCGCTGGCCGGCCGGATGGCGCGCCACTGGCTGCCATCGCGCGCGCGGGCCGCATACAGCACGGAACCGGCACGCGCCAGGGCATGGGCATGGGCATGGCCCGGCAGGTCCCTGTCCAGCCGCACCAGCGCGCCCTTCTCGTCCTCGGCCAGCAAGGTAAAGAAGCCCTGCACGACCTTCTGGTGCGCGCCTGCGGGTTGGGAAAAATCGCCGGGAACAAGCAAGTGCATGGGGTCTTTTCGCTCCTCTCAGGGCCGCTCTGGCGGACGGGCGGCACGAGGGCATTGTCGCCGCGCACCAGCACACCCATGGCCCTGCACGCCACAGGCATCGGCCGCATAATGACCGATCCTGTTCTTCCCCGAAGCGCCCGGGCCGTGCCCCGGGCATGGATCCTTCGCCACCCCATGAGATCTGCCGACCGACGCCCCCGCGTTGATGCCCCCCTGCCCTGCGGCCCCATGGCCAGCGGATGCCCCTCAAACCACACCAAGATGCCGCCCCGCTGGGCCGGCGCCCTGGCCATGGCCGGCCTGGTGTTGGCACTGGCGGGCGGCCCGGCCTTGGCCAAGGGTTCGGGCAGCAGTTCCAGCGGCGGCAGCAGCAGTTCGAAATCGGCACCGTCGTCCGCCCCAAGGCAGAGCTTTGGCTCATTCGGCTCCTCCTCTTCTTCCTCGGCCAAGCGCGAAAGCGCTGCCGCGGCGCCGTCGCGATCGGCACCACCGGCAGCGGCACCTGCGCGCTCCGACGAGCGCAAGCCCGGCCCGACCCGCTTCGGCTCGTTCGGCAGCGCGCCCGCCCAGCGCGATTCGGCCAGCGGCACCGGGCCGTCCACCCAGGCCTCCGAGCGGGCGGAGCGCAAGCCGCCTGCCAGCAGTTTCGGCAGCTTTGGCAGCGGCAACAACCAGAAGACGGATGCCACCAAACCCGCCCCCGCGGCCCCGCCCCTGCAGGCGGCCCGGCCCAACAGCTCGATGGCCAACGACCTGTCGACCACCACGGCGAAGAACCAGGCGCTGCGTTCGTACGACAGCAGGCAGCAACCACCGCAGCCGCCCTCCCCGCAAGCGCAGGCCACTGCGGCCATTGCCAACGCACAGCGCTCGTCGGCCGCCCCGTCCGCAGCGCTGGTGCCAGGCCAGCCCGCCCCCATGGGCACGAACTTCGGCGTCCCCGCCGCCGGGCTGGGCGGCACGGCCGCGTACGAGCGCGGCCGCCGCCTGGAGGCCGAGCGGCTGGCCGACCAGCGCCAGCGCGAGCTGGACGCGGCGAACGCGCGCGCCTACCAGGCGCAAAGACAGCAGCAGCAACAAGCCCAGTGGCCCGTGGACGACCGGCCCTCGCGCCCCTCAGCCCCGCGCAATGGCATGGGAATAGGCACGGGCGTGGGCATTGCCGCTGGCGCCGTGGCTGGCGCAGCCCTGGCCACGGCGGCCACTGCGGGAACGGCCCCGCCCTCTGCAACGGGCCCCGACAGCGGAGGATCGGCTATCGGAGGCCTGGCCACCGTAGGCGATGGCAGCACCCCCTTCAAGGATGCCTCAGCGCGCGTGCCGCCTCCTTCGCCGGATTCTGGGCTGGGCGGTGCGTGGGTCTTCATCACGCTCGGGGCCCTGGTGATCGGCCTGTACATCCGATCCAAGCGGCTCAAGGCCCAGGCCGCAGAGCAGACCCAGAGGTACGTGCTGTGAGCTGGACACAGACATTGGCCCGGAGCCTGTGGGGCGGGCGCGGTGGTACAGCGGCACCCGCGGCCGATGCCGGCGTGCCCCTGGGCGGGCGCATCGGCGGCTCGATCAGCTTCGATGCCGCGCCCTTCCGGCTGGCCGACGACTCCCTGGTCCCTGCCCCTGCCGATCTGGTGGAGATCGAAGCCATCTCGCGCCTGCGCTCGGCCGACCTGCAGGGCGCCGTGCACCGCCTCTACACCGCGCGCGGCGACGCGGGCGACGGCCCCGAATGCTTTCTGCAGATCTACACGGCCCCCGAGGGCGAGGCCCGGGAGCTGGTCTACTACCACCGCCTGCTGCGGCTGTTCCCTGCGAGCCCCGAGGAGCAGGCGGCCTTTCTCGGCGAAGGCGGCACGGGCCTGGGCGAAGCCAGCTTCCGCCTGCACCGCGAGCAGTTCGACGGCCTGGGCCTGCCGCAGGCGCTGGTGGACCGGGCCTTCGGCGAGAGCGATACCCTGGAGTACACGCGCAGCGCCGGCAGCCCCGCGCAGGAGCACATTGCGCCATTTCGCGGCACCGAGAACCGCATCGACGACCGCCAGGGCCGCAACGGCTTGCGCCAGGACGTGGTGTTCATGCCCTACCGCCGCAGCGTGGCGGGCGGCGGCGAGGAACAGTTGCTGATCTGCACCGAGATTGTCGAAGAGCAAAACGGCGACAGCGCGCGCCGCGAGATCCATGTGGACTTCATGGTGGGCCTGGTGCTGGGTGCGGACTTCGTGGCCGTGCACTGAGGGCGTGTTGCGACAATCGGCCAAAACCAGACATTGGGCAATGCGCACAACTGTAGCAACCGACACCGCCACCCTGGTCCTTTTCGACCCCGCGTGCATGCGGCATCGCCTCGACGACGATGCCGATTGGTGGTCCTTGCCCCAGGAAGAACTGCTGGAGGTCAACCGGGGGAATGCTGCGTTCATGAACGTCGGCGCCGACGGACGCTATGAACTGGAAGTCGTAGCACCGGCGGAGCTACCGGATGCGGACGTGGAACTGGTGCTTCGGAACACCAGCGGGCGGTTCTTCCTGGGTGCGGGTGAATTCATGACCTCCGAAGGCCTGGAACCGGAGGCCGGGTATGGAAACCTGTTCTTCGATGCCGAACCGGGCTCCTACCTGGTTCGTGCACGCCAAAGGGGTGACACGGTCGTCATCTCATTGACGGCGACCGACCTTCCCGCGTCGAACTCCTTTGGCGGATTGGTTCGGCTTGGGGCGTGGGTGCGAGACGGCAATGTCGCGCGATGACCTCACGCCTTGAGTATGGTGGCGTCAATCTCCACGAGTTGCCCCACGTGGCCCAGGCCGGCAACACCGAGCAGGGTGGCAGGCGGAACCTGGCCACCAAACCCATCTGCGACCGCGGACCAAGCCGCAGAGAGGCTTGCTCGATTGCCGACCACATACACGACCAATTGCCGAATGTCCGTGGCTTGGAATTCGTGCACTGCGAGCAGCCGCTCCAGGTTGCGCAAGCACTGCACGGCCTGTGCGCTCGGGTCTTCGGGGCCTACCAGGTGGCCATGGGAGTCGAGGGGCACCTGGCCGGCCACAAACAGGCGATCACCGACGCGATCCGCGTAGCGGTACTGCGGCGTCGCTGCGAGTCCTGCATTGCGTTCGGCTTCATTCATCGGGCTTCATCACCAAGTGGTAGAGATTTGGAGGGAGCTTGGCTGCCATCTTCTCGGCTTCCGAGAGCGGCGCGCAGCACATGCTTGCTGACGCTCAAGGTGCAAGCTCGGCGGTGGGCGAAGCCATCCGCTGCAGCAAGAGATTCTTGCGCAAACCCGAGCGCCCCGAGCAAGGCCAGCGATGCCGTGTTGTCAGGGTGTACCTGCGCCTCGATCCGATTCAACTGCACCTCCCGGAAACCCCAGGTGATGATGGCTTTCAGGGCTTCTTTCACGTAGCCGCGGCCCTGGTGCGCCGGAGCGATTTCGTAACCGATGGTGCAGGATCTCCAGTTTCGATTCCAGCGAAACAGGCCGCAGGTACCGATCAATCCTGGCTGGTCTCTCAACTCCACGGCCCAGCGTGCACCGGAAACCGGCTCTTTGCGCCAGCTGGCAAACGTAACAACCAGCTTCGCGGCGCCATCAAGATCGCGAATCGGATCCGATCCGAACCACCTCATGTGCTCGGCGTCGCCATGAATGCGAAGAATATTCTCTGCATCCGATTCCACGATCTCGCGCAGTGTGAGCCGGGAGGTCTCCAGCGCTGAAAAATCGACCATAAGCTACCTCCAATTCACCCGGTTCCTGACATTCAACCCCATTCGATCCGGCGGTCCAGCAGTGACCAACATGTGCAACCGCGCGGGCAGGCCGCTCCAGCGATCGGCATCAGCCCAGCAGATCCATGCAGCCCAGGTCTTCCACGGCATCGGTGATGCGGCCGATCTGCGGCCACCAGACATAGGCCGACATGCCCCGTGCAAAGCGCGCCAGGGGCGTGCGCAGGTGCAGCAGCACGGCCAGCCGGTAGTCCTGCTGCAGTGACTCGCGCGGGTAGTCGGACACCCCTGCGGCCACGAACGCCGCGTGGTAGCGGTCGAGCAACCGCCCCTCGAAGCGGGCGCGCACGCGCCGGTCCCATTGCACGGCCATCATGTAGGCAAGATCCCAAACACCCACGCCCAGGTGCCAGCCGTCCCAGTCGATGAGCCTGGCCACATCGGCCGTTCCGTCGCGCGGCACCATCCAGTTCCAGACATGGGCGTCGCCGTGGACCAACGTGCGGTACGCCAGTTGGTCGGCGCGCTCGACCAGCGCCGGGAAGCCGCGCAGGAACTGCGCGTACGTGCTCCGCGTGCGTTCGTCCAGCGCGTCGCCGGCCTGGGCCTGCAGGCGCTGCCAGGCGCCGTCCTGCCAGTCCGATGCGCGCAAGCGGTCCCAGAGCGTGGTACCGCCCGTGCCCGGCGTCTGGCTGACACTCCGGCCGGCGGCGTGGAACTGCGCCAGCGCCTCGACGATCTGCAGATTGCGTGCCAGGGTCGGCGGCAGCGGCGCCTCGCTGGGGCGCTGGTGCGACTCCGACAGGTCCTCCATCAGCAGCCAGGTGCGACCCGTGGGCTCGTCCACGCCGCCCGCGTAGAAGTGGGGGATCACCGGGCTGGCGAGGCGTGCCGCCATGGTCTCGTAGAACGGCAGCTCGGGCTGGCCGAAGCCGGGGTGCGATACCTTGAGCACGGCGCGTACCGGGGCGCCCGCGGGCGCGCTGCTCCAGTCCAGCACCACACCCGTCAGGTCGGAGAGGTAGCCGGGTGCATCGATCTCCCCGGGGGTTGCAGCGCGCAGCGTGGCGCCTTGCAGCGCCAGGTGCGGCGCCATCTGTTCGGCCAGAAAGGCCGGCGCCAACAGGCGCGCGAGGATAGTTGGGTCCAATGGTTCCCTGGGGTGTGGTGGTCTGCGGGCGATTGTCGCCCAGGCGCACTCACCCCGGCGGCGCCCCCCGGGCCGGCCCCACATCGGCCAGCATGCCGATCAGCGTGTCCGGGCTCACGGGCTTGACCAGGTGGTGGTCGAAACCTGCCTCCCTGGCCCGGCGCATGTCCTGCGCCTGGCCCCAGCCCGTGATGGCCCACATCTGCGCCAGGCTTCGCGTGCCGAGCGCGCGGATGGCCTCGCAGGCCTCGTAGCCGTTGAGCCGGGGCATGCCGATGTCCAGCAGCACCAGCTCGGGATCGACAAGCCGCGCCGCCTCCACGGCCGCCTCGCCGTCATAGACGCGGTGCACGCTGTGGCCCAGGGCACCCAGCAGCTCGGCCAGGGCATCGGCCGCGTCCTGGTTGTCGTCGGCCACCAGGATGCGCAGCGGCCGCACCGGCCTGGCGGCCTGCCCGCCGCCCTCCGGCAGGGCCATGCCGGCAGGCGCGGCCGGGCCGGCCAGGGGCAGGCGCACCACGAAGGAGCTGCCGTGCCCCACGCCTTCGCTCAGGGCCGCGATGGTGCCGCCGTGCAGCTCGATCAGGCGCCGCGTGAGGGCCAGGCCGATCCCCAGGCCGCCGCGCGAGCGCGACAGGGCCGCCTCCTCCTGCGAGAACATCTCGAACACCTTCTCCAGCCGGCCCGGCGCGATGCCGATGCCCTGGTCGGTCAGCGTGACCCGGGCCTCGCCGGCCGAGGTATCGACCGTGAGCTCGATGCGCCCGCCGGCGTCCATGTACTTGGCTGCGTTGAGCAGCAGGTTCATGAAGACCTGGGCCAGGCGCGTCGGGTCGCCGTCGAGCGTGAGCGACGGGGGCGGCAGCTGCAGCACCAGCGTGTGCCGCTGCTCGTCGATCATGGGCCGGGCCGCGTCGATGGCGTCCTGCAGGATGCCGGCCAGCTCCACGCGGCTGCTGTGCAGCTGGATCTTGCCCTGGTTGATGCGGCTCACGTCCATGAGGTCGTCGATCAGCCGGCTCATGGCCTTGACCTGGCGGTCGATGAGGTCGGCCGAGCGCTCGACATGCGGCTGCGACGCGCCCTTGAGGCGCAGCAGGCGCAGCGCATAGGCCACGGGCGCCAGCGGGTTGCGCAGCTCGTGCGCCAGCGTGGCCAGGAACTCGTCCTTGCGCCGGTCGGCTTCGCGCAGTTGGGCGTCGCGCAGCTGCAGGGCATGGGTGCGCTCCTGCACCCGGCGCTCCAGGGTCTCGTTGAGCAGGCGCAGTTGCTCCTGGGCGGTCGCGCGCTCGGCGACCTGCTGCACCAGGGCCTGGTTGACCTGTTCCAGCGCCAGGGTCTTGCGGTACAGGTCGGCGAAGATGGCCACCTTGGAGCGCAGCACACCCACGTTGAAGGGCTTGTGCAGGTAGTCCACGGCGCCGCTGCCGTAGCCTTCCACCACATGCTGGTCGTCGTTGAAATAGGCGGTCAGAAAGATGATGGGCACATGCGCCGTCTTCTTGCGCTGCTTGATCAGCTGGGCCAGCTCGAAGCCGGTCATGTCGGGCATGTTGACGTCCAGCACCAGCACCGCGAACTCGTGGTTCATCAGCGCCATCAGCGCCTCGGAGCCCGACGAGGCGTGCACCAGGGTGTGGCCCGAGTCCTGGAAGACGGCCTCCATCACGGCCAGGTTGGAGGGCTCGTCGTCCACCACCAGGATCTTGACGGGCCCGATGCCGCCGCCCTCGCCTGCTGCCGAGGCGGTCTCGGGCGGTACGGCGGGCGCGGGCGGCGCCGGGATGTCGGGTGTGGCGGGGAACATGGTGCGTGGGCCCGGGCTCAGCGGTACAGCCATACGCGCATCAGCGAGAGCAGCTGGTTGGTGTTGACCGGCTTGGCGATGTAGTCGCTGGCGCCGGCCTCCAGGCATTTCTCGCGGTCTCCCTTCATGGCCTTGGCCGTGAGCGCCAGGATGGGCAGCGTGCCAAAGCGCCGGTCCTTGCGGATCTCGCGCATGGTCTCGTAGCCGTCCATCTCGGGCATCATGATGTCCATCAGCACCATGGACAGCTCGGGCGTGCGGTCGATGATCTCGATGGCCTGGCGGCCGTTGGTGGCGCTGATGACCTCCACGGCATGGTTCTCCAGCACCGAGGTCAGCGCGAAGATGTTGCGCGCGTCGTCGTCCACCACCAGCACCTTGCGCCCGCGCAGCGCGTCCGACGAGTTGTGCAGGCGCTCCAGCATGGCCTGCTTCTCGGGCGGCAGCGCAGTGACCACGCGGTGCAGGAAGAGCGCGGTCTCATCGAGCAGGCGCTCGGGCGACTGCACGTCCTTCAGGATGATGCTGCGCGACAGCGCCTGCAGCCGCTCCTGCTCCTCGCGGCTCAGGTCCTTGCCGGTGAACACCACCACCGGCAACTGCGACCAGGCGGGCTCGGCGCGCACCTGCTCGAGCAGCTCGAAGCCGCTCATGTCGGGCAGGCGCAGGTCCAGCACCACGCAGTCGAAGGGCTCGGCTCTGAGCGCCTGCAGCGCCGCGCCGCCGCTCGGGGCGGGCACGATCTCGATGTCGTCGTTGCCCAGCAGTTCGAGCACGGCCGCGCGCTCGATGTCGTTGTCTTCCACCACCAGCAGGCGCTTGGTGCGCGGCACGATGAAGTCCTTGATGCGCCCGAACGCGGCCTCCAGCCCGGTGGTGGTGGGCCCCTTGACCAGGTAGGCGAAGGCGCCATGTGAGAGGCCGTGCTGGCGCTCTTCCTCCTGGGTGATGATCTGCACCGGAATGTGGCGCAGCGCCGGGTCGAGCTTGAGCTGGCTGAGCACCGTCCAGCCCAGCATGTCGGGCAGGAAGATGTCCAGGCACACCGCCGCCGGCCGGTACTCGCGCGCCAGCACCAGGCCTATGGCGCCCTTGTTGGCGACGATGCCCTTGAAGCCGTGCTCGCGCGCGAGACCCAGCAGGATGCGCGCGTAGTGCGGGTCGTCTTCGATGATGAGCAGCACCTGGTCCTGCGGGCCGATGGCCTCGCGGTCGTCGGCCACCTGCTCTTCGCGCAGGCCGCCCAGCGTGGCCAGCGCGCGGCTGGGCGGCTGCTCGGTCAGGTCCGCCGGCCCGCGCGGCCCGGGGGTCTCGGCGTCCACATGTTCGAGCGGCAGGTACAGGGTGAACACGCTGCCCTGGCCGAACACGCTGGTCAGCCGGATCTCGCCGCCCAGCAGCACCGCCAGCTCGCGGCTGATGGCCAGGCCCAGGCCGGTGCCACCGTACTTGCGCGAGGTACCCGCATCGGCCTGCTGGAAGGCTTCGAAAATGAGGCGCTGCTTGTCAGGTGCGACGCCGATGCCGGTGTCCTCCACCGCGAAGGCGACCACCTGCTGCGCCTGGCGCAGCACCGGGTGGTCCACTGTCCAGCCGACCTTGGCGATGCCCACGCGCACCTCCACCTGGCCCTGGCTGGTGAACTTGACGGCGTTGGACAGCAGGTTCTTCAGGATCTGCTGCAGGCGCTTGGGGTCGCTGGCCATGGAGCGCGGCAGGTCGCGCTCGAAGCGGATGTGGAAGGGCAGGTTCTTGGCCTCGGCCACGTGGCGGAAGTTGCGGTCGATGTTGTCGCGCAGCGCCGCGAAGCTGATCTCCTCGACGTCCACCGTGACCGTGCCCGACTCGATCTTGGACAGGTCCAGGATGTCGTTGATCAGGTGCAGCAGGTCGGTGCCCGAGGAGTTGATGTTGCGCGAATACTCGATCTGCTTGGACGAGAGGTTGCGCGAGCCGTTCTCGGCCAACTGCTGGCTCAGGATGAGGATGGAGTTGAGGGGCGTGCGCAACTCATGCGACATGTTGGCCAAAAACTCCGACTTGTACTTGGAGGTCAGCGCCAGCTCCGAGGCCTTTTCCTCCAGCGCGCCGCGCGCCTGCTCCACCTCGGTGTTCTTGCGCTCGACCTCGGCGTTCTGCTCGGCCAGCAGGCGCGCCTTGGTCCCGAGCTCCTCGTTGGTCTGCTGCAGCTCGCTCTGGCGCGACTGCAGCTCGGCCGTGAGCTGCTGCGACTGGGTGAGCAGGCCTTCGGTGCGCATGGTGGCCTCGATGGTGTTGATCACCGCGCCGATGTTCTGCGCCAACTGGTCCAGGAAGTTCAGGTTCACTGCCGTGAAGGGCTGCAGCGAGGCCAGCTCGATCACGGCCTTGGTCTGGTTCTCGAACAGCACCGGCAGCACCACCACGTTCACGCGCCGGGCCTCGCCCAGGCTGGAGCCGATGCGGATGAAGTCGGGCGACACGTCGGTGAGCAGAATGCGCTTTTGCTCCAGCGCGCACTGGCCCACCAGGCCTTCGCCCAGGGCCAGGCGCTCGGCCAGGCGCGCCTGGCCCACCTGCGCATAGCCCGACAGGCGCGCCAGCCCGGCCCCGTCCTGGCCGTCCTGACCGTCCAGGTGGTAGACCGTGCCCTGGTGGGCATCGACCAGGGGCGCCAGCTCCGACAGCAGCAGCTTGCCCACGGTGGTGAGTTCGCGCTGGCCCTGCAGCATGCCGGTGAAGCGCGCCAGGTTGGTCTTGAGCCAGTCCTGCTCGCGGTTGCGCTCGGTGGTCTCGCGCAGGTTGGAGATCATGGTGTTGATGTTGTCCTTGAGCTCGGACACCTCGCCCTTGGCATCGACCTGGATGGAGCGCGTGAGGTCGCCCTTGGTCACCGCCGTGGCCACCTCGGCGATGGCGCGCACCTGCGTGGTGAGGTTGGCCGCCAGCAGGTTGACGTTGCCGGTCAGGTCCTTCCAGGTGCCGGCCGCGCCGGGCACGTTGGCCTGGCCGCCCAGGCGCCCGTCCACACCCACCTCGCGCGCCACGTTGGTCACTTGGTCGGCAAAGGTGGCCAGGGTGTCGGTCATGCCGTTAATGGTGTCGGCCAGCGCCGCCACCTCGCCCTTGGCCTGCACCGTCAGGCGCTGGCTGAGGTTGCCGTCGGCCACGGCCGTCACCACCTTGACGATGCCGCGCACCTGCTCGGTCAGGTTGCTGGCCATGAAGTTCACGTTGTCGGTCAGGTCCTTCCAGGTGCCGCCCACACCGCTCACCTGGGCCTGGCCGCCCAGCTTGCCTTCGGTGCCCACCTCGCGCGCCACGCGCGTGACCTCGCCGGCAAAGGAGTTGAGCTGGTCCACCATGGTGTTGATGGTGTTCTTGAGCTCCAGGATCTCGCCCTTCACATCCACCGTGATCTTGCGGTTGAGGTCGCCGCGCGCCACGGCCGTGGTCACCTCGGCGATGTTGCGCACCTGGCTGGTGAGGTTGGCGCCCATGGTGTTGACCGAGTCGGTCAGGTCCTTCCAGGTGCCGGCCACGCCGGGCACCACGGCCTGCACGCCCAGGCGCCCCTCGGTGCCCACCTCGCGCGCCACGCGCGTCACCTCGGCGGCAAAGCTGCGCAGCTGGTCCACCATGGTGTTGATGGTTTCCTTGAGCTGCAGGATCTCGCCACGCACGTCCACCGTGATCTTCTTCGAGAGGTCACCATTGGCCACGGCGATCGTCACCTCGGCGATGTTGCGCACCTGGCCCGTGAGGTTGCTGGCCATGGAGTTGACGTTGTCCGTCAGGTCCTTCCAGGTGCCGGCCACGCCGGGCACGGCGGCCTGGCCGCCGAGCTTGCCCTCGGTGCCCACCTCGCGCGCCACGCGCGTCACTTCACTGGCAAAGGCCGAGAGCTGGTCGACCATGGTGTTGATGGTCTCCTTGAGCTGCAGGATCTCGCCCTTCACGTCCACCGTGATCTTGCGGCCCAGGTCGCCGCGCGCAATGGCGGTGGCCACGTCGGCGATGTTGCGCACCTGGCCCGTGAGGTTGTTGGCCATGGAGTTGACGTTGTCCGTGAGATCCTTCCAGGTACCGGCCACGCCGGGCACCTGGGCTTGACCGCCGAGCTTGCCATCGGTGCCCACCTCGCGCGCCACGCGGCTCACCTCGGCGGCAAAGCTGCGCAGCTGGTCCACCATGGTGTTGATGGTCTCCTTGAGCTCCAGGATCTCACCGCGCACGTCCACCGTGATCTTCTTGGAGAGGTCGCCGTTGGCCACGGCAATCGTCACCTCGGCAATGTTGCGCACCTGGCCCGTGAGGTTGCTGGCCATGGAGTTCACGTTGTCCGTGAGGTCCTTCCAGGTGCCGGCCACGCCCTCCACCGCGGCCTGGCCGCCCAGCTTGCCCTCGGTGCCCACCTCGCGCGCCACGCGGCTCACCTCTTCGGCAAAGGCGTTGAGCTGGTCGACCATGGTGTTCATGGTCTGCTTGAGCTGCAGGATCTCGCCCTTGACCTCCACCGTGATCTTGCGCGAGAGGTCACCCCGGGCAATGGCGGTGGCCACGTCGGCGATGTTGCGCACCTGGCCCGTGAGGTTGCTGGCCATGAAGTTCACGTTGTCCGTGAGGTCCTTCCAGGTGCCGGCCACGCCGGGCACGGCGGCCTGGCCGCCGAGCTTGCCCTCGGTGCCCACCTCGCGCGCCACGCGCGTCACCTCGCTGGCAAAGCC
>NZ_JBYSYM010000027.1:76951-99322 GCF_058783375.1 Acidovorax sp. FW305-C-20-28
TTGCCCTCGGTGCCCACCTCGCGCGCCACGCGCGTCACCTCGCTGGCAAAGCCGTTGAGCTGGTCCACCATGGTGTTGATGGTGTTCTTGAGCTCCAGGATTTCGCCGTTCACTTCCACCGTGATCTTGCGCGAGAGGTCGCCGCGTGCCACGGCGGTGGTCACGTCGGCGATGTTGCGCACCTGGCCCGTGAGGTTGTTGGCCATGGAGTTCACGTTGTCGGTCAGGTCCTTCCAGGTGCCGGCCACGCCCGGCACGGCCGCCTGGCCACCGAGCTTGCCCTCGGTGCCCACTTCGCGCGCCACGCGCGTCACCTCGGAGGCAAAGGCGTTGAGCTGGTCCACCATGGTGTTGATGGTTTCCTTGAGCGCCAGGATCTCGCCCTTGACCTCGACCGTGATCTTGGAGGACAGGTCGCCCTTGGCGATGGCGGTGGCCACGCCGGCGATGTTGCGCACCTGGCCCGTGAGGTTGCTGGCCATGGAGTTGACCGAGTCGGTCAGGTCCTTCCAGGTGCCGGCAATGCCGGGCACCTGGGCCTGACCGCCGAGCTTGCCCTCGGTGCCCACCTCGCGCGCCACGCGCGTCACCTCGGACGAAAAGCCGTTGAGCTGGTCCACCATGGTGTTGATGGTCTCCTTGAGCTCCAGGATCTCGCCCTTGACGTCCACCGTGATCTTGCGCGAGAGGTCGCCGCGCGCCACGGCCGTGGTCACCGTGGCGATGTTGCGCACCTGCGAGGTCAGGTTGTTGGCCATGGAGTTGACCGAATCGGTCAGGTCCTTCCAGGTGCCGGCCACGCCGGGCACCACGGCCTGGCCGCCCAGCCGGCCGTCGGTGCCGACCTCGCGCGCCACGCGCGTGACCTCGGAGGCAAAGGAGCGCAGCTGGTCGACCATGGTGTTGGTCGCCTCCTTGAGCTGCAGGATCTCGCCGCGCACGTCCACCGTGATCTTCTTGGACAGGTCGCCGTTGGCCACTGCAATGGTCACCTCGGCGATGTTGCGCACCTGGGCCGTGAGGTTGCCGGCCATCTGGTTGACCGACTCGGTCAGGTCCTTCCATACGCCCGAGACGCCCTTGACCTGGGCCTGACCGCCCAGCTTGCCCTCGATGCCCACCTCGCGCGCCACGCGCGTGACCTCGGAGGTGAAGACCGAGAGCTGCTCGATCATGGTGTTGACGAGCTCGGCCGAGCGGTGGAACTCGCCTTTGAGCGGGCGGCCGTCGACCTGCAGCTCCATGGACTGGCCAAGGTCGCCCTTGGCCACCGCGCCGATGGTGCGCGCAATGTCGGTGGTGGGGCGCACCAGGTCGTCCACCAGGGTGTTGAGGGCGACGACCTGTGCCGCCCAGCTGCCCTGCGCCGCGGGCGCCGAGATGCGCTGCGCCAGCCGGCCTTCCTTGCCGACCGTCTCGCTCAGGCGGGCGACCTCGCCGGTGAAGCCCGCGGCCTGGCGGATGGTCTGGTTGAAGGCTTCGGCGATGCGCCCGTCCGTGCCCGGCCAGTCGACCGGCAGCCGCGCCGCAAAGTCCCCTTCGGAAAACGACAGCAGCGCCGAGAGGATCTGCCGCGAGCGCGCCTCGGCCAGCGGGTCTGGTGCCGCAAGGCCCGGGGCGGGGTCGCGGGCAGGGGGCAACAGGTCCACGGACTCCGGTGCAAGGGTTGGTGTCATGGGACTGCACTCGCCTTTCGAATACTTGTTGGGACCAAACAACCGGCAAACCACCAACCGCATGCCTCCCCCCGAGGGTGCGAGATGAGTGTAGCCCTTTGTAAATTTATGGATGTAGGAGAGAACCGACAGCAGCGGCCCCTGGGAAACGGCGTATGCACCCCCTGCCATATCACCCATTTGAGTGCTGCCCGAGCGCAGGGAATCTCGCCACAATGGCGCCCACATTCACCTTGCAGCCCTTGCCGATGCTGACCCTCGCCGCCCTGTTGCTGATTGCCGTGCCCCTGGGCCTGGCCGCGGCCATCGCCTGGGGCGGGCCACGGGACATTGCGCCGCTGGCCAGTGTGAACAGCCCGTTCGACGCCGTGGATTTCAGCGGCCTGCCGCCTGTGCGCCATTGGGTGGCACGCGATGGCACGCGGCTGGCCTGGCATGCCTATGCGCCGGCGGGCCCGGTGGGCGCACCGCGCCGGCGGGTGGTGCTCGTTCACGGATCCTCCTCGCGCGCACGCTCCATGCATGTGCTGGCCCAGGCGCTGGCCAGCGCGGGCCACGAGGTCGCTGCCCTGGACATGCGCGGCCACGGCGATTCCGGCCCGCGCGGGCAGGCGGCCTACCTGGGGCAGATGGAAGATGACCTGGAAGACTTCCTCCAGGCCGTGCCGCATGCGGGCCCCCAGACCTTGATGGGGTTCTCGGCCGGCGGCGGCTTTGCGCTGCGCTTTGCCGGCAGTGCCCGGCAGGACCTGTTCGAGCACTATGTGCTGCTGGCGCCCTTTCTGCACCAGAGCGCGCCCACTGCAAGGCCCGATGTCGGGGGCTGGGCCTCGGTGGGCCTGCCGCGCCTGCTGGCCCTGCGCCTGCTCAACGCCCTGGGCATCACGGCGTGGAACCACCTTGATGTGCTGCGCTTTGCGCTCGACGCCGAATCGCGCCCGCACCTCACGCCCAGTTACTCGTACACCGTGGCGATGAACTTCCGCCCCCAGGCAGACTACCTGGGCGATATCCGCCAGGCGCGCGGGCAGCTCTCCATCGTGGCCGGGCAGGACGATGAGGTCTTCCACGCCGACCGCTACGCCCCCTCGTTCGCCCAGGCCATGCGGCCCGTTCCTGTGACCGTGGTGCCCGGCATCAGCCATATCGGCCTGGTTCTGGAGCCTCAGGCGGTGCAGGCGGTGGCCCAGGCCTGCGCCGCCTGAGGCCCGCCGGACTCCGTGGCCCATGCCCCACCCACCACCGCGTTTTGACGAGTCTCCGCCGTATGAACCTCACCATTTCACCCAAAATGAAGCTCTCTGAACTGCGCATGGCCAGCCTGGAGTTTGCCTTCAGTGCTGTGCTCCCCCTGGGCGTCTGGTTCGTTCTGCTGGTGCCAGACGCCTCCTCCAACGTGCCCTTCCTGCAAAGCGCGGGCTCTTTCCTGGCCTATGCGTTCACCGACGCCGAGGTCTCGCCCACGCTGCGGGTGCACTACATCCTGCTCACGGTGCTGCCGGCCCAGCTTTTGCTGTTGTCGGTCATGACCTGGCGCCAGGCCAGCTCCAAGGCCCGTTGCCACTTCTGGTGCATCTACCTGGGCTGGGTGGCCACGGTCATCGCCATCGCGCTGTTCTACTGGCCGTCTGCCATTGCCTCGGCCCTGGCCACCTACCACGCAGGCAAGGGCGCCCCGCCCTGAGCCGCCAGGCGGCCCCGACCCACCCCGGTGTTTCCACGAGCAACGCACACACCCAGCAGCCCATGGCACTCGACTTCATCGCCGGCAACGGCCCCCAGTTGCGCAACCCGGCCCACCATGTTGGCAGCATCGGCCACCATGAGCTGCCGGCGATACTGCGCCTGCTCGCGCACGCCGACTCATTCTTCCTGCACCGGATCTTCGGCCTCTACGAGGACCAGACCTTTTCGGCGCAGGAGGTCGAGCAGGCGCTGGCGCACCTGGTGCCGCTGCTGGCCAGCCCGCTGGAGAGCGACGACCGCACCCTATTGCACAAGCTCATCGCGGTGCTGGCCTATGCCAAGGTCACGCAGCAGTCACTGCACGGCGTGGCACTGGCCGAATGAATAAACAAATGGGCGGGCAGGCAGCCCCGCCCCGCTGAACCACCAGGCGCGGCGCCCTGCCGTACCTTGGCACGCGCTCCGGACCCGAGCGCAACCGGGACGTGACGGAAATCACCGTTCAATACCCCGGCCTCGCGCCACAATGCCCCAGCTTTCGATTTTCTGATGCGCCCGTTGCCGGGCGCCTTTTTCCGCCGTTTTCAATTTCTGATCGCACCGGGCGATGGATATTCTTCGCCCTGGATTTTCGCAATCCGTTTTTCCTCCATGGCCATGGAGGAGGGGACAGCCACGGCTTTTTTCACAGGCCCTGACCATCCACCCGGCACGAACCGATTCGTCCCAACATAAATACCAAAGAGCAGGGAGATAATCCAATGCAAGCCACCCTGGATTCGAATGCACTGGCGCCTACCACGCGCCATGGCCACGTGCCGCTGCGCAGTACCAAAGCAGTTTCCGCCACGCGCCCCATGCGGCGCCCCATTTACCTTGGATTATTCTGCCTCGCCTTTTTTCTGGCCTGCACCCTGGCTCGCCTGATTCCCGCCTTTCAGTCGCCAGACGAGGTGACCCATCTCTTTCGCGCCGACATGATCGGAAATGGTCAACTGCTGCTGGAAAAACCTGCGCCAGATGCCAAGGGTTATAGCGGGGGTTATACCGACGCTCACCTCGTCTATTTCGGCCGCTGGATGATGAAGGTCGTGGAGAGAGAGAAGAATGGGCCTTCCTCCACCTGGCTCATGGAGCAGGCATCACAGCATGGGTGGGCGAACGACAGGCAATTCATAGACGTGGCAGGCACGGCCTATTACCTGCCCTTGATCTACCTGCCGCATGCGGTCGGACTGTCGGTATCGCGCCATCTGGACTGGTCGATGCGAGCCAGCTACGACTTCACGCGCGCCATGGTGACGTTCACCGTGCTGGCCCTGCTGGCCTGGGCCTGGCAACTGCTGCCCGCCAACCTGTTGGTGCGGGCCCTGGTGCTGATGCCGATGTCGGCCTTCCAGATCCTGTCGCCCACCATCGACGGCCTGTGCATTGCCATGACATTGGTGCTCGCGGGGCTGGCCATTGCGCAGTACCAGGCGCAATGCCAGGGTAGCGCAGCGCCGCGCAACCGTTGGCGGTTTGCCGTGATCGGGGTCCTCACGTTCGTGCTGGTCACCTCGCGCACCAACCTGCTGCCGCTGCTGGCAATCCCTATGCTGCTGCTGTGCCAGCGCTTCTCGTGGCCCCGGCTCGGCGGCTTCGTGCTGCTGTGCGCGGCCAGCCTGGGCTGGACGCTGTTCGTGCTGCTCACCACGATCGATGGACGCGTCCCTCGCTCGCACTCCACGCTGCAGATCGTGCAGATCTACCTGCAGGACCCGCTGTACTTCCTGGGCCTGGTCGGCAGCACGCTGGCCCATCCGGACAAGGGCCCCTTCCTGGCCTCCTCCTTCGTGGGCGTGCTGGGCTGGCTCGACACCTTCATCCCCAAGCCGGCCATGCGCGGTATCTGGGCGGTGCTGGTGCTCATGGCGCTGCTGGCCGCGGCCTATGCGCAGCGCGAGGAGCGGCCCTACACCGCACTGCGCGCCGTGCTCACGGCCTGCGCCGTGAGCAGCGCGCTGCTGGCCTTCTTCGCCATCGCAGTCACCTGGAACGACTACCCCGTGGCTGCCATCTCGGGCGTGCAGGGGCGCTACTTCATCATGCCGGCCCTGCTGTTCGCGCTGGCCATCGGGCCTCTGGAGCACGGGCGCACGCCGCTGCAGCAGGCCACCGAGTTCGGGCTCGGCGGCGCCGTGGCCGCGTATTTTCTGCTGGTGCTGGCGGTGACCCTGCACAACCGCTACCAGTTGGCCCCCTTTTGAAGCGACACATGGCTTGCAGACAAAGCCGCTAGGATGGGGCTTCCCATCCTTCTGTTGCCACCCGGCCCCGCCCATGCGCCCCACCCCTGCCGACCACACGCCCCCGCCCCTGGCCACGCTGATGGTAGCCACCTGCAATGTGCTCAACCTGGCCAACCCCGGGCGCATGTTCTACCCCAACCAGGAGGCCTATACCGAGGCCGAGTACGAGCGCAAGATCGACTGGCTGGGCGGCCGGTTTCACACGCTCAATGCCGATGTGCTGGCCGTGCAGGAGGTATGGGACGAGGCGGCGCTGAAGGCAGCTATCGCGCACAGCGGGCTGCGCTACGATTTCGTGGCCGTGCCCGGTGCGGAGAACGACGACAAGCGCAACGGCGCCCAGGGCACGCCGCGCGTGGGCATTGCCACACGCCTGAAGGTGGAAGCGCTGCAGTCCTTCGCCCACTTTCCGCCGGCCTTCCAGGTCGAGGTGCCGGGCCTGGGACTGCACACGCGCTTCGAGCGCCCGCCCCTGGTGGCCACCTTGCGCATGAAGCACGGGCAGCGTGTGAACGTGCTCACGGCGCACCTCAAATCCAAGCGCCCCAAGTTCTTGCAGGACGCCAACGGCCATGTGCTGGAGGACAAGGACGATCGCAAGGTCGGCGCCCTGGCCTCGCTGCGCTCGCTGGTGATGCGCGGCGCCGAGGCCATGGCCCTGCGCTGCCTGGTGATCGACCTGCTGCAGCGCACCAGCGTGCCGCTGGTGGTGATGGGTGACTTCAACGACACACCCGACAGTGTGACCACCCAGCTCATCTGCGCCACCACCGAGATCGCCTACGACCGTTCGGCGCGCGACGTGGCGCTGTTCAACGCCTACGACCTGCAGGGCGAGATGGCGCTCAAGAAGGATGTGGCCTTCTCCCACATCCACCAGGGATCACCCTCGGTGCTCGACCAGATCCTGGTGAGCGAGGAGTTCCTGCCACGCGGGCGCAACAGCCTGGGCGACGTGCGCCGGGTGGACTATTTCAACGACCACCTGCACGAGGGCCGCGACCGCACGCGCTCTGACCACGGCTTTGTGCGCGCGCTGCTCAGGCTGCAGATGGAGGAAAAACACGCGCCTGCGCCAGGCCCGTGACGCCAGGCTGGCGGCACAGCCCGGCGCCGCGCCGCATCACCCATTTGCCTTTACACGCGGGCGCATCGCGGTGCTACATTCCAGCGCGATTCAGAGAAAGCGACAGATGCGTTGGAAAATGATGGTGTTCGCCTGCCTGGGCCTGGCCGCCCTGTCTGCGAGCGCGCAAGTGCACCGCTGCAAACAGGCGGACGGCAAGATGGTCTACAGCGATCAGCCCTGCACCCGCAGCCAGACGGGCGGGGTGATTCTGCCCGACCCCAGCGTGCGCGAAGTCGCCTGGGAGCAGGCGCGCAACCGCGCGCAGGGGACGGGCACACCCAACTCGCCCCCCTGCCGCGCCGCCAAGGAGGAAATGGCCCAACTCATGGCGCTGCGCACCCTGTCGCCCGAGGAAAAGCGCATTCGCCTGGAAGGGCAGGAGAACCGGGTGGCCGCCGCCTGCGGCACGGTGGCGCCGGGAGCGAACCAGCCCCCGCTGGCCGGCAAGGCGCCCGCCGCCAGCACGCCCGTGGTCATCGTCTATTGCGATGCTGGCCTGTGCCACGACAACAAGGGCGGCGTGCACATGAAGAGCGGGCCGGACTCTGTGGACCCGGCCACCGGCAAGAGCTGCGCACGCGTGGCAGGGCAGACGGTCTGTACGGACAATACCCGGAAGTAGCCAGGGGTCTGGCAAGCCCTGCCGCAGCTTGCTCTGCAACACGGCGTGCCGGCTGACACAAGTGGTAACGAGCCCCCCAGTAAGATGCCGCCCCATGCGCCCCTCCATTTGCCTGGGCGACGAGACGACCATGACACTGCCTTGCGCTCCTACTTCCACGTCCACGCCGACCCGGCACCCCGACGCCCCCGCCAGCCGCTGGCCCGCCCGCACCGCGGCGGCTGCCCTGGTGGCCGTGCTGCTGGCGGCCTGCAGCAGCACGCCGCTGCCGCCCTGGCCTTCGTCCGGCGCCGCAGCGCCGCGCCCCAATGCCCCGGCACCGCTGCCGCGCACGCAGCCCGGCAAGGTGGTTCCGGCACCGCTCGGCACGGCAGCGCAACCGCAGCCCCCTTCGGCCCAGCCCGCCGCCACAGGTGCCATTGCCGCGCCGCTGCCGCCCGCCGCGCCCATCGTGGGCCGCAACGAGCCCCTGGCCACCCCGTCCACACCGCCGTATGGCCCCGCCGTGTTGGCGCGCTTCCCAGAGCCCCAGGTGCGCTACAGCACGCCCGGCCTGGCACCCGACCGCCGCGCCTTCACCACCAATGCCGAGCTGGAGCAGTGGCTGCAGTCCGTGGC
The DNA here is from genome assembly GCF_058783375.1 of Acidovorax sp. FW305-C-20-28. NCBI lineage: Bacteria > Pseudomonadati > Pseudomonadota > Betaproteobacteria > Burkholderiales > Comamonadaceae > Acidovorax > Acidovorax sp. FW305-C-20-28. The sequence continues at coordinate 84,974 of NZ_JBYSYM010000027.1, forward strand.
CCAGGGCTCGGCAGGCGGCCCCTCGCGCGCCAGCGTGCTGCGCCTGGGCGCCTCGCAGCGCGGCGAGCCCCTGCTGGGCCTGCTGCTCACGCGTGCCCAGGGCGATGACCCGGCCAGCCTGGACGCCGGCAAGCGCCCCACCGTGGTACTGATCGGCCAGCAGCACGGCAACGAGCCGGCCGGCGCCGAAGCCCTGCTGGTGATTGCGCGCGAACTCGGCCAGGGCCTGCTGGAGCCGCTGCTCGAGCGCATCAACGTGATCGTGGTGCCGCGCGCCAACCCCGACGGCGCCCAGGCCGACACGCGGGGCACGGCCAACGGCATCGACATGAACCGCGACCACCTGCTGCTCAAGACGCCCGAGGCCCAGGCCATCGCGCGCCTGGTGCGCGACTACCGCCCCATTCTGGTGGTGGACGCGCACGAGTACACCGTGGCCGGCCGCTACAAGGAAAAGTTCAACGCCGTGCAGCGCTACGACGCGCTGCTGCAGTACACCACCACGGCGAACTACCCCGAGTTCCTGACCAAGGCCTCGCAGGAGTGGTACCACCAGCCCATGGTGGCGGCGCTCAAGGCCCAGGGCCTGTCCAGCGAGTGGTACTACACCAATGCCACGGGTGCCGATGACCGCACCCTGTCTATGGGCGGCGTACAGCCCGACACGGGCCGCAACGTGCACGGCCTGAAGAACACCGTGAGCCTCTTGATCGAGACGCGCGGCGTGGGCATCGGCGCGCTGCACCTGCAGCGCCGCGTGCACACCCAGGTCACGGCCATCACCAGCGCGCTGCGCTCCACCGCCGAGCGTGCCGCCAACCTGGAGCAGGTGCGCAGCTTCGTGGTGCGCGACATCTCGGCCAAGGCCTGCCGCGACAACGTGGTCGTCGAAGCCGGCCCCACGCCCACGCAGCGCGAGGTGGTCTTCATCGACCCCGAGACCGGCATGGACCGCGCCACGCGCGTGGACTGGAACTCTTCGCTGAACCTGCGCACCCTCAAATCCCGCGCCCGCCCCTGCGGCTACTGGGTGGCGAGCCAGGCCGCACCGGTGGTCGAGCGCCTGAAGCTGCTTGGCCTGCAGGTGCTGCGCATCGGCGAAGGCGGCTCGCTGCTGGCCGACACCTACCGCGAGACCGCGCGCGAGACCTCGGAGCGCCGCGACGTGCTGGGCAGCATCGGCGGCGACGCCGACATCCTGCGCGTGCAGGTGGCCCCCGTGCGCGCCGCCATCGACGTGCCCGCCGGCAGCTACTACGTGCCCCTGAACCAGCCCCTGGCCCACCTGGCCGTGGCCGCGCTGGAGCCCGACACGCAGAACAGCTATTTCGCCAACCGCCTGGTGGAAGACCTGTCGCAGACCGTGCGCGTGATGTCCACGCCGTCGCTGGTGTTTGAAGAGACGGATTGAGGCAACAAGGTGGATCCGGCGCTCTGGCCTGTGCGGCCGGCCGCGCCACGCCAATCCGCGGTGGCATCGCTTGCCTGGCGCCACACCATTGCCCTGCAATGGCCCAGCGCATGGGACCCGCCATCCCAATGCGCCTCCAAATGTTACAAAACGTCCCAAATTGCAAGGGGATTGACCCTGGGCACGGCGCGCAGGGGCTGAGCCCATACTGCATCTGAGCAGCGGGGCTGGGGAGACAGTCAGGACTTCAGCCACGCGCAGCAACAGCGTGGCCATGGGTGCAGGAAATGGCCGGTGTCCACGCTGCCCATGGAGCGCCGTCATGCCCAGCGAAATCGTTCATACCATCGGCTGCACCATCTATTTCGTCTTTGCCATCCTGTTCCTGTGGATGGGCCGGCTCCCACGCGCCAACCCCGGGCCGGGGTGGTGGGCAGGGGCGATGCTGTTCGCGATGGCTTCGCGCCTGGCGTATTTCTTTCTGGTCAGCCATGCCGACATGGCGCTGGCCGTGTTCGTCTATGCCGCGCTGGTGGTGGTGGAAAAGGCGCTGCTGGCCATCGGCCTGACCGAGTTCCTGGGCCTGAAGTGGCGCCACCGTGGTTTCTGGGCCGCCTTGGCGGTGGCCGAGCTCTGGGTGCTGTTTGCCTGGGTGGCCGACATCGACCCACTGGCCCGCAGCGCAGGCCTGGCCGTTTTCAATGCCGGCTTTCTCAGCTTCATCGCCTGGACGGCCTACCAGCGGCGCAACGATGTGCCCAACCACCTGATGCTGCTGACCGCGGTGGTGAGCGCGGCGCTGGTGCTGCACTGGATGTCGGCCTTCGTGATCTTCCAGGCCGTGCCGGGCTGGCGCGTCACCGGTTTCCTGCTGGGCACGCTGCTGGTGCTGGTGCAGTACCTGTCACTGCTGGCGGCGGTGCTCATGGATTTTCAGCGCCGCCTGGTGCAAGCCGAGGCGAATGCGCTGGACATGGCCTTCCAGGACCCGCTGACCGGGCTGAACAACCAGCGCTACATGAACACCTTGTTCGAGAAGGCGCTGGTGCTGGCCAACCGGCCCCACCAGTCGGCCGCCGTGATCTTCATCGACCTCGACAACTTCAAGCCCATCAACGACCTCGCGGGCCACCATGTGGGCGATGAAGTGCTGCGCACCGTGGCAGGCCGGCTCAAGAACAGCACCCGCAGCACGGACATCTGCGCGCGCATCGGCGGCGACGAGTTCGTGGTGATCTGCACCCAGCTGGACCGCGCCGAGCAGGCCGGCGACATTGCCAGCAAGCTGCTCACGGAGCTGATCCAACCCATCACAGTGGAGGAGCGCCATTTCGCGCTGGGCGCCAGCATCGGCATCAGCCTGTACCCGGCGCACGGCGACACGCTGGCCAAGCTGCTGGAGTATGCAGACAGCGCCATGTACCAGATCAAGCGCTCGGGCAAGAACGGCTACCAGATCCATGCGGCGGGCGCCGCGGGGGCTGCAGCTGCTGCAGCTGCATGAAAGGCCGGGCAGAATCGACCCATGCCCCACGACAACACCCCCGCACCACCGCTGTACCAGGGCAGCTGCCTGTGCGGCGCCGTGCGCTACGAAGCCCGTGCCGAGATCAAGGCGCCATCGCACTGCCATTGCGGCATGTGCCAGAAGGCCCATGGTGCAGCCTTCGGCTCCTATGGCAATGTGCCGGTGGGCAGCTTCGCATTCACGCACGGGGCCGACCGGGTCAGGCACCGCGAGTCGTCGCCGGGCGTCACGCGCAGCTTCTGCCCCGAATGCGGATCGCCCCTGACCTGGCACAGCGCGCATGGCGATGCGGCGGCGTGGATGTCGTTCTCGCTGGGCACGCTGGATACGCCGTTCACACCGAAGAAGGCGCTGCGCAGCATCCATGAAGATGCGGTGCCGGCGTGGCATGCGCGCGGTGAGGCCCGCGAGTCCTGGGAGCCGTTGGCGCCCGACAACGCTCCGCCTGTCGCCCCGGGTTGATCGGCGCCGGGGTGCCATGGCACCATCGCCCCACCGCGGGCTGTACCCCGTTCGAGGCAGGCCCTGCGGTCACCAAAAATCCAAGAATCCAACAGGGGAAGCCCATGAAGAACAGAGGCGCTGTGGCCAGTTGCGGCCAGCATTGCAGCGGGGACACACTGCCAGGAGCGCACCATGCCTGATACCTACAACGGCATTGGTACCTCCTACCTGGGCAAGTGCAAGTTCGAGCAGGACGACTCTTTCGTCACCACCAAGTGGTTCCAGATCGTCGCGCCGATCTTTCCGCTGGGCAGCGTGCGGTTGCGCGACCTGGGCAGCGAGGGCGTGCCCTTTCTCAAGCGCACCACCAACTACGAGTTCATCGAGGATGTGCCGCTCGATGTGATGCAGGTGCTGCGCACCTATGCCTACACCATCTTCATCGTGGCCTGGTTCGGCCACTGGGCCTTTGGCAACAAGCCACCGCTGATGCGCTTCATCATGATCACGCTGGGCATCCTGCTGCCCTTTGTGCTGCGCTTCCTGTCCAAGCGCATGTCGCAGTAAGAGCCTGGCAGGCCGCCCCGGCGCTCAGCGCCGGGCACGCTTGCGCGGCGCCCCGGTGGCCGGGGGTGCGGCACCCTCGCCCAATAGCTCCAGCGCCACCTGGGCCACCAGCGTGCGCAGCCAGCGGTGCGCGGGGTCGTCGCGGTAGCGCACATGCCAGCCCATGTGCAGCGGAAAGCGGCCCAGGTCCGTGGGGGCGGGCAGCACCCGAAGGCGCGTGTCGTGCGCCAGGCGCCGGCAGATCAGTTGTGGCAGTGTGGTGCAGTAGTCGGTCATGGCCACCATCTCGGGCACGGCCAGGAAGTGCGTGACCGAGACCGCCACCTCGCGCTTGAGACCCTGGCGCTCCAGCGCCTGGAACAGGCCGGCGCGCAACCGGCCCGGCGGCAGCACGTTCACATGGCGCAGTTGCTCGTACACCTTCTTCGTCAGACGGGCGCCGACCTCGGGATGGCCCGCGCGCACCATGCAGGCCAGGCCGTCGTCGCCCAGATGCTGCACAACCAGGTTGTCGGGCGCGTCGACGATGCGGCCCAGCACCAGGGCCGTGGTGCCCGAGACCACGCCGGTCTCGGCCAGGTCGGTGCCGTAGGGCGCCAAGCGCAGGCGCATGCCGGGCGCCTGCTCGCGCAGCCGCGCCACGATGGCCGGCATGAGCGCGAACTCCATATAGCTGTTGGCAGCAATGGTCACGAGCTGGTCGGCGCTGGCCGGATCGAAGGCCTGCTGGCCCAGCACGATGCCATCGAGCACACCCAGGGCCTGCGCGATCTGCGGCGCCAGCGCCAGGGCGCGCGCGGTGGGCTGCATGCCGTAGCGCTCGCGCACAAACAGCGGGTCTTGCAGCAGCGTGCGCAGGCGCATGAGCGCGTTGGACAGCGCGGGCTGCGTGGTGCCCAGGCGCTCGGCGGCACGGGTGACGCTGCGCTCTTCCATCAAGGCGAGAAAGACGGGCAGCAGGTTGAGGTCGTAGCGCATAGATATGCTTTTAACCGTATATCTGGAATACAGCAAATAAATTGGATGAATTTCACCAGGGCGCGCATCCTTCGTCCTGTGCCAGCCCTGACCCATCCACTTTCGACTTTGCAAGGAACCACCATGACCACCACCGCTACCGCCACCGAAACCCTGTTCACCCCCACCCGCGTGGGCGCCATCGAGGTGAAGAACCGCATCGCCATGGCCCCGCTGACGCGTTCACGCGCCGGCATGGACGGCGTGCCCTCGGCGCTGGCGGCGCGCTACTACGCCGAGCGCGCCAGCGCCGGGTTGCTGATTGCCGAAGCCACCAACATCTCGCGCCAGGCGCGCGGCTATGCCTGGACCCCCGGCATCTACACCGATGCCCAGGTGGCCGGCTGGAAGCAGGTGACCAACGCCGTGCACGCGGCTGGTGGCCGCGTCGTGCTGCAGCTGTGGCATGTGGGCCGCATGTCGCACACCAGCCTGCAGGAGAACGGCGCTTCGCCCGTGGCGCCCTCGGCCCTGCAGGCCGGGGGCAACGTGTTCACCGAGGCAGGCTTCGAGGCCCCGAGCGCGCCACGCGCTCTGGAACTGCACGAGATCGCCGCCATCGTCGAGGACTACCGCCAGGCCGCGCTGCGCGCCCAGGCCGCAGGCTTCGATGGCGTGGAGGTGCATGCCGCCAATGGCTACCTGCTGGAGCAATTCCTGCGCGATAGCACCAACCAGCGCGATGACCGTTACGGCGGCTCCATCGAGAACCGAGCCCGCCTCACGCTGGAAGTGACCGAGGCCGTGGCCGGCGTCTGGGGCGCGGGCCGCGTGGGCGTGCGACTGTCGCCGCTGTCCACCGCCATCGGCGACACGCCGCTGGACAGCACGCCCATGGAAACCCATGCGTACCTGGCCCAGCGCCTGGGTGCCATGGGCCTGGCCTACCTGCATGTGGTGGAAGGCCAGATGCACGGCGAAGACGGCACCAGCCGCTTCGACAACCAGGCGCTGCGCGCCGCATTCGGGGGTGGTGCCTACATCGCCAACAACGGCTACGACCGCGAGCGCGCCGTCGCCGCCACGGACTCGGGCCACGCCGACATGGTGGCCTTTGGCCGCGACTTCATCGGCAACCCGGACCTGGTGGAGCGGCTGCAGCACCGGCTGCCGCTGTTCAATGCGCCGGCCTCAGGCTACTTCGGCGGCGGTGCAGAGGGCTACACCGACTTCACGACCGCGCAGGCGGCATGACCCCCACAGCCAACACAGGAGAAGACCATGACCGTACTCAAGAACCTTCTGCCTGGCCGCCTGGGCTTTGGCACCGCCCCGCTGGGCAATATGTTCCGCGCCATCCCCGAGGCCGAGGCCCGCGCCACCGTGGACGCGGCCTGGAACGATGGCATCCGCTACTTCGACAATGCGCCCTTCTATGGCGCCGGCTTGGCCGAGATCCGCATGGGCGAGGCGCTGGCCGACCGCCCGCGCAGCGACTATGTCGTCAGCACCAAGGTGGGCCGCCTGGTGCTGGACGAGGTGGAAGACGTGTCCGCCCGCGACCTGGGTGAGAAGGGCGACGTGTTCCGCCACGGGCGTCCGAACCGCATCGTCAATGACTACTCCGAGGACGCGACCTTGCGCTCCATCGAAGACAGCCTCAAACGCCTGAAGACCGACCACATCGACATCGCCTGGGTGCACGATGTGGCGCAGGACTTCTATGGCGACGAATGGCTCAGCGTGTTCGAGACCGCACGCAAGGGCGCCTTCAAGGCCCTGGACCGCTTGCGCGATGAAGGGGTCATCAAGGCCTGGGGCCTGGGCGTGAACCGGGTCGAGCCCATCGAACTGCTGCTGGACCTGCAGGGCCCGCGGCCGGACGGCTTTTTGCTGGCGGGCCGCTACACGCTGTTGGACCACAGCCGCGCACTGCAGCGTGTGATGCCCAAGGTGGCAGAGCGCGGGCTGTCCATCGTCGTCGGCGGCCCCTACAGCTCGGGCGCACTGGTCGGCGGTCCCAACTTTGAATATGCCCCGGCCACACCCGCCATCCTGGCCAAGGTGGCTGCCATCAAGGCCATTGCCGACCGGTATGGTGTGTCGATGAAAGCTGCGGGCCTGCAGTTCGCGCTGGCCCATCCGGCGGTGGCAGCGGTGATCCCCGGTGCCAGCCAGCCCGGGCGCATTGCGGAGGACCGCGCTGCGCTGCAGCTGGCCGTGCCGGCGGATTTCTGGCGCGAGCTGCGGGCGGCAGGGCTGGTGCATCGCGAGGCGCCACTGCCGCTGATCGGCTGATCCTGGACGCAGGGGGCGCTCACGCCCGCAGCGTCGCCATGGTCAGCCGCAGCACCACCGGCCGCACGAAGAGCACGCAGACAAAGGCCACCGGCATGGCCAGCGCATAGGCGCTGAGCACGCGCCCGAGGTAGCCGCTGGCCAGGCCGGTGCCCGCGCCGACGATCACCGCGCACATCAGAAAGGCCATGATGCCCGCCATGTAGAAGGCGAACACCACGGGCATGAAGCGTTGGGGGACCTTCCAGAAAGGTGGGCGCTCGGAACGGGCTTGGGGTGTGGACTGGGACATTGGTGAGCAAGTGGCGGCAGTTGAAGAAGAATGAACGCCACTGTAGAAGCTGCCGCCCCGGTGCGGTAGGCCAGCACAGGCACTTTCAGTGCTAATCTCAACTTATGAATCATCTCCCTCATTCATAAGCAATGGCTATTTCCAACCTGCGCGGCATCGAAACCTTTGTCCGGGTCGTCGAAGGTGGCAGCATTGCCGCCGCGGCGCGCCAGATGGGCATCACGGCGGCAGCGGCCAGCCAGAACCTGGCCCGGCTGGAGAAGGAGCTGGGCACCCGGCTGCTCACGCGCACCACGCGCTCGCAGGCGCTCACGGCGGCGGGCGAGGCCTACTTTGCCCAGGTGAGCCCCCTGCTCGACGGTCTGGCCCAGGCGCGGACCGAGCTGTCGGCGCTGCAGGGTGCCGTGCAGGGGCGGCTCAAGATCGCATGCTCGGTGGCCTTTGGCCGGCATGTGGTGGCCCCCCTGGTGCCGGCCTTCATGGCGCGCTACCCGCAGGTGCGGCTGGAGATGGTGATGGCGGACCGCAATGTGGACCACTTGAAGGAAGACGTGGACGCGAGCATCCGCTTTCGCCATGTGCTGGAGCCCGGCCTGGTGGCCCGGCGCATCGCCACCGCGCCCATGGTGTTCTGCGCGGCGCCGGCCTACCTGCGCCAGCATGGCCGCCCCAGGCGGCCCGAAGACCTGGCGCACCACCCCTGCCTGTCGTTTCGCATGCCATTCGACGGGCGCTTGATGCAATGGCCGTTCCTGCGCGGCGGCGAGCGCTTTGCGCCCGCCATCCAGACCGCGGCGGTGTGCAATGACATCGACACCCTGGCCGCACTGGCGGTGGCCGGGGCCGGCGTGACGCGGCTGGGCAGCTTTGTCGCCAACCCCCTCATCGCCGCCGGCCAGCTGGAGCCCCTGTTCATGGCCGGAGGCGGCCGCGCGCGCACGCTGGCCGACCCGGAGCCGCTGGAGTTCTTTGCCTGCTTTCGCGACCGCCAGCACCTGCCGGCGCCGGTGCGGGTGTTCGTGGACTTTCTTGCAGAGGCCTTGCAGGACCACCCGCTGCTGCGCGTACCGGTGTGGCCCTTGGCCGCGACCTGAACACCGTTTTATCCCCCGCCCTGCAGCCAACGCCCAAGGCTGCTACGCTGCCTCTTCCGTCCATTACCGATGAAGCGCGCAAGACCATGATCGACCTGCACTACTGGCCCACGCCCAATGGCTGGAAAATCTCCATCATGCTGGAGGAATGCGGCCTGCCCTACCGCACCCTGCCGGTGAACATCGGCCAGGGCGAGCAGTTCAAGCCCGACTTCCTGGCCATCAGCCCCAACAACCGCATGCCGGCCATCGTGGACCACGATCCGCCGGGCGGCGGCGCGCCGGTGTCGGTGTTCGAGAGCGGCGCCATCTTGATGTACCTGGCCGAGAAGACCGGAAAATTCTGGTCCACCGACCTGCGCCAGCGCTACGCGCAGATGCAGTGGCTGATGTGGCAGATGGGCGGCCTGGGCCCCATGTCGGGCCAGAACGGCCACTTCAAGAACTACGCGCCCGAGAAGGTGCCCTATGCCATCGACCGCTATGGCAAGGAAGTGAACCGCCTGTACGGCGTGCTCGACGGCCAACTGGCGCGCACGGGCGCGTACGTGGCGGGCGACGAGTATTCGATCGCCGACATGGCCAGCCTGCCATGGATACGCTCGCACGTGGCGTACGAGATTCCGCTGGAGAACAATTTCCCGCACCTCAAGCGCTGGCACGACACCCTCATGGAGCGCCCCGCCGTGCAGCGCGGGCTGGGCCTGCTCAAGGACTTGCGCAAGCCCATGACGGATGAGCAGAAGAAGGTGCTGTTCAACCAGACGGCCGAGAGCGTGCGCGACAGCGCCAAGCAGGCGGCGCAGTGACTTGAGGCCCAAGGCCCGAAAGCAGGACATCCAGGGCCAGCACGGCCCTGAGATTCCGCCCATCGCTTGTGCGGGAAGAAACTTCGACAACGAGTCCGTTGTGCGTACCGTCGTCCTCGAACGATGGATTCAAGCCTCGTCGCGATTTCGGAGTCGATCGGTGCGCCTTGCTTGAGCCATCTGATCGCAAGCGCGGGCCCGTATCGGAGGGCATGGCGAGTAATCTGCTTTTGGCCAACTGCGGGTTATCCCATGCGCTCTCCAGCTTCGGCACGCGGATAGATGATGGAGAAGTCTGCAGGTCGCTCCGACTGATCGAGCGGTGTAGTCCCCACCTTGGCTGAATCGGCAAGCCGGTTCTCGCAGATGATTTCGTTCTCCAAGACTTCGATCACGAAGGAGAGCGCCGCTTCCAGGTTTGCCGTGAAAAGATAGATGAGCATCGCATTCGTGGTCTCCTCGTAGTCGTAGCCGCTGTCTACCAGCAAGCCGTTCGAAACCTCCGCCAAGCGATCAGGCACGATGTACCGAAGATCGGCATCTGGATTGACCATGTGGCGGGGATCGAGTCGGATCAGGACTAACGGCATATTCCCCTCTCAATTTTTGGATGACCCGTTTGCGGTAACTCAGCCCCTGCAACCGAGTGACTCCTTGTGGCCGCTTGCCGAAGTCTAGCTGCTCGCGCCCGAGCCCCGCATCACCCAAGAAGGCGACTTGGCGGAGCCGAACAGAGGCCCTGTGAGCTGGGAAAAAATGTCTGGTCAACCCGAGGCAAATCAGATCGACAGTGTCTTCAGCCTTTTGGGGATCTGTTCCGCGAGAAACGCCATCAGCGCCCGAACTGTTGGCGATTGATGGCGTTGCGCGGGATAGATCAGCTGGACCTTCAGCGCCGACATTTGCCAGCCTTCCAGCACCCTGACCAATTGACCTGATGCGACCAGCGGCGCCGCCTGGAACTCGGGCAGCACGGCGATTCCCAGTCCGTCCAATGTGGGTGCAATCAAGGCGTCGGATGGGCCGATGATCAAACGTGAACGCAAAAGTCCTTTTGCGGTTCTGCTTCGCGAATGCAGTTTGATTTCTGCGGCTTCCCTCGACTGCAGAAGGCCGGCGTGCGCGCTGAGTTCACCTGGATGCTGCGGCAACCCGTATTGGCTTGCATAGGCGGGGCTTGCAAACAGGGCTGGGCGTACGGTGCCGACGGCGCGGGCCTTCAGGCTGGAATCGGCAAGTTCGCCAATGCGCACTGCCAGATCAATGCCTTCTTCGACGATGTTGACGTGGCGGTTGCTGAGCTTGACATCCAGTTCCAGATGTTCGTGCTGGAACAGGTACTCGGTCACCAGCGGCAGCAGCACGACTTTGCCAAAGGTCGCTGACGCAGCCAGACGGACGCGCCCCCCCGGCGTTTGATCCGGAGAAAAAACCTCCTGGGTGACAGCGTTCAGTTTATGGATCAGTGGACCTGTTCCGTCCAGCAGGCGTTGGCCAGCGTCGGTCAATGCGAAGGCCCGGGTGTTGCGCTTGACGAGGCTGACCCCTGCTGCAGTCTCCATGCGCGCCAGGCGGCGCGACAAGGTTGATTTCGGAACATCCAGTTGGCGAGAAGCCCGTGACAGGCTGCCCGCCTCCGCAATCTTGATGAACCACTGCAGATCGTCAATCGAGTAGTTTTCATTGTTCATATTTTGGTACGCCGGTGTCTACACAACGAGTCTATTGGAGCAAGGTCAAACCATCAACAATGGGGCTTGTTGCCGGGTCAAACGAGCCCACATGGATCGCTTCCTTGCCTGGCAGCAGACCTTTTTCAGTAAACAACCGCACACTTTCAAGCAACTCAAATGACCATACTCGTTACGGGCAGCACGGGGCTTATCGGCTCACACGTTGTGGCGCTTCTGGCCGCGCAAGGCGCAGACGTTCACGCCCTCACCAGAACACCAGAAACGCGGCAGTTTCCCCCCGGCGTTACGGCTGTCAAGGGAGACTTTCGGGATGTAGATTCGATGCGCGCTGCCATGGCTTGCGCAAGAACGCTTTTCTTGCTCAACACAGTGGCCGCAGACGAAGTCACCCAGGCACTGATTGCACTCAACCTGGCGCGCGAAGCAGGTATCGAGCGCATCGTCTACCTGTCTGTCATGCACAGCGACCGCTTCACCGAAGTTCCGCACTTCACTGGGAAGCACACGGTTGAACGCATGATCGAACAGCTTGGAATGCACGCGACCATTCTGCGTCCCGCCTACTTCATGCAGAACGACGATGCATTGATACAGTCCAGTGTTCTGGAGCGGGGCGTGTATCCCATGCCTATTGGCAGTGCAGGCATTTCCATGGTGGACGCGCGTGACGTGGCGCAGATTGCCGCACAGCATCTGCTGCGCCGAGACGCGGCAAGCGCCCCCCTGCCAACGCAGGTGTTGGATGTCGTGGGGCCAACAGCGCTGTCGGGTCAAACCGCCGCCGCTGTGTGGAGCGATGTGCTGGGCAAGACCGTTCAGTACGCAGGTGACGACATCGGGCCTTTTGAAGCACAGTTCCAGAGCTTTGCACCCGGGTGGATGGCGTATGACATGCGGCTCATGATGGCGCGCATGCAGTTGGATGGCGAGCTGGGTTCCGCTGCCGCAGTCGAGCGCATGCAGCAAGAGCTGGGCACCTCGTTGCGCAGCTACCGCGACCATGCGCTGGAAACGGCTGCACGCTGGAGGGCGGCCCAATGAAGGCAGAAAACACCATGCCTTCCATTGTCGTTGTCTACCATTCCGGCTACGGCCATACACAGCGACTGGCTCAGGCTGTTGCCCAGGGCGCGGAGGCCGCATTGCTGGAGATCGATGCGCAAGGTACTCTGCCCGAGTCCGCCTGGATGCGATTGGATGCCGCGGACTTGATTGTGCTGGGCTCACCCACTTACATGGGAAGCGCGAGTTGGCAATTCAAGAAATTTGCCGATGACTCCTCTGCGGCCTGGATGGCCCAGCAATGGAAGGACAAACTCTTCGCGGGCTTCACCAACAGCGGGAGCATGAGCGGCGACAAGCTGTCCACTTTGCAGTTCTTCATGACATTTGCCATGCAACACAGTGGCCTGTGGGTGGGCACCGGCATGATGCCCTCCAATACCAAGGCAGCCCTGCGCAATGACCTGAACTATGTCGGTTCATCTTCAGGCGCGATGGCCACCACCCCGGTCGATGCGGGGGTCGACGAAATGCTGGAAGGCGATATCGAGACGGCCAGGCGCTTTGGTGAACGGCTTCGGGACGTTGCGAAGCGCTACTCGAATGCGCCGCCTCACGAGGCGTAACAGGGCACTCCTTTCAGCATCTCCTGGCCCACGCCCGCCCATCGGACCAAAGCGGCCCATCGGCTTTCATTTTTGCTTTTGGCGGTGGATCTGCCGATAAAAAGACAGTCCACCTGTGCAGCGCGCGCAGCAGTGCGCGGTGCGGCAATGTCCGCACGCAAGGGTGGGGCTGCACCGATCTTTGTCGAACAGCGGTAACTCGTCGGCGTCGGGTGTCACAAAGACGGTGCGCACACCCATTTCAACAGGTGTGGTGGCCCTGCGTGGGGCGAGGACAAGAGCAGAAGCCCGTTGCAGGCCACTAGACTGCAAAGCCTTCGCCTCTTTTCATTCACCAAGGACACCATGGCAACCTCCCCCGTACTGCACCGCCTGCTCGCCCTGCAACAACGCCTGGCCGACCTCGACGCCGAGCAGCGCCAGGCGGACGCGGAGGACCGCTACGACGAGGACGACGACGAAGCGGTTGAAGCACCCCCCGCCACCCTGGAGGCCAGCCACCAGCTGATGTTCGCCCCCATCGGCGAGCGCTGGCATGTGCACTACCACGGCCCGGCCGCAAGCACTGGCGACACGGAGCGGCCCATCTTTGCCGAGCTGCTGGACACACTGGCCGAGCCTGCCATTGCCAAGGCCTTGCACGCACTGACCTTCACCGGGCCCGACGAGGGCGCGAACGGCACGCGCGAATGGGTGTTCACGCCGCTGATCGAACGCGGCGTACCCTTCCCCCACCTGCGCCACCTGGCCATTCCTCAGGCCGACAACACAGCCCACAACGAGGTGTGCATCGTGCGCGAGGGCGAGATCCTGGACGACGCGGGCGATGTGGGGCGGCTGGTCGCGCTGATGCCTGCGCTCGAATCGCTGGAGCTGCCGCAGGCGCCCGGGCCGGACTTCTTCACCGTGCCCCTGCCCGCGCTACAGCGCCTGAAGATCGGCGCGGGCCACAACCCCAATGGCTTCATCGCCCACCTGGCGCGCCATGCCGCGCAATACCCTGCCCTGCGCCAGTTGGACTTCAGCGACGTGCGTGGCCCCTTCATGGAGCCCGAGGGCGACTGGCCTGCGATCCCGTTCGAGGACTACGAGGCGCTGTTCCAGTCCGCCATCGGCCAGCAGATCTGGTCCATGGTGCTGCGCAACGCGCAGCTGACCGAGGCGCAATACCGGCAGCTGCACCAGACGCGGCCCAATGCCTCGCTGCAGGTGACGCACAACTTCCCCGGGTGCTATGTGAGCCACTGGAAACCCAAGGGGTTTGAGTGGAAGCATTTGCTGGTGAATGGGTGAGGCGGACCCAGACCGGTTGCAGCAAGCCCGGCCCGCGCCCACAATGGACAGGCAAAGGGGGAGCTTGTGCTCGCCCAGAAAGGCCCAGCCAACATGAAATGGACCCACATCCCGGCGATCATTGCCCTGGAGATCGGGGCCTTGCTGCTGTTCACAAGCCTGCCCCATGTAGGCGGGCCACTGCTGCTGATGGCGACGGTGGGCCACATGGTCTACTCCGCCTTGACCGGCAAGCAGAGCAACGACGGCATGCGCTAAGAACCTGTTTACGATCTCGCAGGGGATCGCGTTGGAGCGCAATCGGGATGAGTGGATGCTTCGGATGCGCCGCATG
>NZ_JBYSYM010000028.1:0-95994 GCF_058783375.1 Acidovorax sp. FW305-C-20-28
GGAAGAAGGTCTGCGCTTCGCCATCCGTGAAGGCGGTCGTACCGTCGGCGCCGGCGTCGTGGCCAAGATCATCGCCTGATCGATCCGATAACAAGAAGGAACTGACATGTCCAAGCAAAAGATCCGCATCCGTCTGAAGGCATTCGATTACAAGCTGATCGACCAGTCCGCAGCCGAAATCGTTGACACCGCCAAGCGCACCGGCGCCATCGTCAAGGGCCCCGTGCCCCTGCCCACGCGCATGAAGCGTTTCGACATCCTGCGCTCGCCGCACGTCAACAAGACCAGCCGCGACCAGCTCGAAATCCGCACGCACCAGCGTCTGATGGACATCGTGGACCCTACGGACAAGACCGTGGACGCCCTGATGAAGCTCGACCTGCCAGCCGGCGTGGACGTCGAAATCAAGCTGCAGTAATGATCCCTTCCCGGCAGGCTTGCCTGCCGGGGATGGTCTCGTACGACGCGAACTTGCTTGCAAAAGCGGTTCGCGTTATACTTTAGGGCTTCGCTTTTGATGCGTGCGCTTTTGTGCACGCGCGGGCGAAGTTTTATTAACCTTCTCTCATGGCAAGCGCATGCTACGCGCGGGCCAACACCTCGGCCAATTGAAGTCGGGGCGGTGGGAGTTTTGGAGAAAACCAATGAGTCTGAGCAACTCCCTCGGGTTGCTGGGTCGCAAGGTGGGCATGATGCGTCTGTTCACCGATGATGGGGACGCAGTGCCTGTCACGGTGGTGGATGTGTCCAACAACCGCGTAACCCAGATCAAAACCCAAGAGAACGATGGCTACGTGGCCCTGCAGGTCACGTTCGGCTCGCGCAAAGCATCGCGCGTGACCAAGCCAGAAGCCGGCCACCTTGCCAAGGCAGGTGTGGAAGCCGGTGAAATCATCCAGGAATTCCGCGTGACCGCCGATACCGCTGCCCAGTACCAAGCTGGCGCCTCGGTGGCTGTGACGTCCGTGTTCTCCGTGGGTCAGAAGGTCGACGTGCAAGGCACCTCGATCGGTAAAGGCTACGCCGGCACCATCAAGCGCCACAACATGAGCTCGCAACGCGCGTCGCACGGTAACAGCCGTTCGCACAACGTTCCCGGCTCCATCGGTATGGCGCAGGATCCAGGTCGCGTGTTCCCTGGCAAGCGGATGACGGGCCACCTCGGCGATGTCACCAAGACCACGCAAAACCTCGATGTGATCCGCATCGACGAAGCGCGTCAACTGCTCTTGATCAAGGGCGCTATTCCGGGCTCCAAGGGTGGGTTCGTGACGGTGCGTCCCGCCATCAAGGCCAAAGCCTCCAAAGGAGCGAACTAATGCAGCTCGAACTCCTGAATGACCAAGGCCAGGGCGCATCCAAGCTGGATGTTCCTGAGACCGTGTTCGGTCGTGAATACAACGAAGATCTGGTGCACCAGATCGTGGTGGCCTACCAGGCCAATGCCCGCCAAGGCACTCGCGCCCAGAAGGACCGCGAGCAAGTCCGTCACTCGACCAAGAAGCCTTTCAAGCAAAAGGGTACGGGTAACGCACGTGCTGGTATGACCTCCTCGCCACTGTGGCGCGGGGGCGGTCGCATCTTCCCGAACCTGCCTGATGAAAACTTCAGCCAGAAGATCAACAAGAAGATGTACCGCGCTGGCATGTCCGCCATCCTGTCGCAGCTGGCCCGCGAAGGCCGCCTGGCAGTGGTGGATTCGCT
Source organism: Acidovorax sp. FW305-C-20-28 (assembly GCF_058783375.1). Taxonomy (NCBI): domain Bacteria; kingdom Pseudomonadati; phylum Pseudomonadota; class Betaproteobacteria; order Burkholderiales; family Comamonadaceae; genus Acidovorax; species Acidovorax sp. FW305-C-20-28. The sequence goes on from NZ_JBYSYM010000028.1 coordinate 1,705, forward strand.
GAAGGTCGACTCGCCCAAGACCAAGGTCCTGGCCGACAAGTTCAAGGCGATGAACCTGCAATCGGTGATGGTGATCTCCGAGGAAGTGGACGAAAACCTGTACCTGGCTTCGCGCAATCTGGTGAACGTGCTCGTGGTCGAGCCCCGTTACGCCGATCCCGTGTCGCTGGTCCGATTCAAGAAAGTGCTCGTCACCAAGGGCGCGATCGACAAACTCAAGGAGATGTTCGCATGAGCACGCTCAAGTTTGACGAAGGTCGTCTGATGCAAGTGCTGGTCGCTCCCATCGTGTCCGAAAAGGCCACCATGGTTGCTGAAAAGTCCAATGCTGTGACGTTCAAGGTGCTGCAGAACGCAACCAAGCCAGAAATCAAGGCCGCTGTGGAATTGATGTTCAAGGTCGAGGTCAAGGGCGTTTCCGTGGTGAACACCAAAGGCAAGACCAAGCGCTTCGGCAAGACCGTCGGCCGCCGCGACAATGTTCGCAAGGCATACGTCACGCTGCAGCCAGGTCAAGAGCTGAACCTGTCCGGGGAGGCTGCTTAATCATGGCCGTTATCAAGATGAAACCCACTTCGCCCGGCCAACGTGCCGTGGTGAAGGTCACGCGTGACCACCTGTACAAGGGTGAGGCGTACGCCCCGCTGCTGGAACCCCAGTTCCAGAAGGCCGGCCGTAACAACAACGGTCACATCACCACCCGCCACAAGGGCGGTGGCCACAAGCACCACTACCGCGTGGTGGACTTCAAGCGCAACAAGGACGGCATCCCGGCCAAGGTTGAGCGCATCGAGTACGACCCGAACCGTACGGCCCACATCGCTCTGGTGTGCTATGCCGACGGCGAGCGTCGCTACATCATCGCTCCCCGCAACCTGGAAGTGGGCGCAACCCTGCTGTCCGGTTCGGAAGCCCCGATCCGCGCTGGCAACACGCTGCCGATCCGCAACATCCCCGTGGGTTCGACCATCCACTGCATCGAGCTCAAGCCCGGTGCCGGTGCGCAGATCGCCCGCTCGGCTGGTGCTTCGGCAACCCTGCTGGCCCGCGAAGGCACCTACGCCCAAGTGCGCATGCGCTCGGGTGAAGTGCGCAAGATCCACATCGAATGCCGCGCCACCATTGGCGAAGTGGCCAACGAAGAACACAGCCTGCGCCAACTGGGCAAGGCCGGTGTGAAGCGCTGGATGGGTATTCGTCCAACGGTTCGCGGCGTGGCCATGAACCCTGTGGATCACCCTCACGGTGGTGGCGAAGGCCGCACCGGCGAAGGCCGCCATGCAGTCGATCCTTGGGGCAATCTGACCAAGGGTTATCGCACCCGTAACAACAAGCGCACACAGATCATGATCGTGTCGCGTCGCAAGAAGTAAGGGGTAACAGATGACTCGCTCTCTCAAAAAGGGTCCATTTGTTGACCATCACTTGCTGGCCAAGGTCGAGAAGGCCATCGCCACCAAGGATAAGAAGCCAGTGAAGACCTGGTCACGCCGCTCCATGGTTCTGCCCGAGTTCATCGGTCTGACCATTGCCGTGCACAACGGCAAGCAGCACGTACCTGTGTACGTTACCGACCAGATGGTGGGCCACAAGCTGGGCGAATTCGCCCTGACGCGCACCTTCAAGGGCCACCCCGCGGACAAAAAAGTCCAGAAGAAATAAGGAACGACCATGTCTGAAACACGTGCAGTCCTCCGGGGCGTCCGTCTGTCGGTCGACAAGGGCCGTCTGGTCGCTGATCTGATCCGCGGCAAGAAGGTTGATCAGGCCCTGAACATCCTGACGTTCACGCAGAAAAAAGCTGCTGGCATCGTCAAGAAGGTTCTGGAGTCCGCTATCGCCAACGCTGAGCACAATGACGGCGCCGATATCGACGAACTGAAGGTCAAGACCATCTACGTCGAGCAAGGCACCACGCTCAAGCGCTTCACCGCGCGCGCCAAAGGCCGCGGCAACCGCATCAGCAAGCCCACGTGCCATGTGTACGTGACGGTTGGCAACTAAAGGCTCGGAAGACTATGGGACAGAAAATCCATCCTACCGGCTTCCGCCTTGCGGTCAGCCGCAACTGGTCCAGCCGTTGGTACGCCAGCAACCGCGACTTCGCGGGCATGCTGGCCGAAGACATCAAGGTGCGCGAGTACCTGAAGGCCAAGCTGAAGAACGCAGCCGTGTCGCGCATCCTGATCGAGCGCCCCGCCAAGAACGCCCGCATCACCATCTACTCGGCACGTCCTGGTGTGGTGATCGGCAAGAAGGGTGAAGACATCGAGAACCTGAAGAAGGAACTCGCGTCGCGCCTGGGCGTGCCTGTCGCAGTGAACATCGAAGAAGTGCGCAAGCCTGAAATCGATGCCAAGCTGATCGCCGACAGCATCACGCAGCAGCTCGAAAAGCGCATCATGTTCCGCCGCGCCATGAAGCGCGCCATGCAGAACGCCATGCGTCTGGGTGCCCAGGGCATCAAGATCATGTCGTCCGGCCGTCTGAACGGTATCGAAATCGCCCGTACCGAGTGGTACCGCGAAGGCCGTGTGCCACTGCACACCCTGCGCGCCGACATCGACTACGGCACCTCCGAAGCCAAGACCACCTACGGTGTGATCGGCGTCAAGGTCTGGGTCTACAAGGGCGATACGCTGGGTCGTAACGACCTGCCTGCCGTGGAAACCCCACGTCCAGACGAAGAACGCCGTCCCCGCGGCCCACGCCGTGATGGCCGCCCAGGTGGCGACCGTCCAGGTGCTGGCCGTGGCCCACGCCGCCCAGTGGGTGCGAATTCCGCACCTGCTGACGGCAGCGACAAGCCCGCCGAAGCCGGTGGCGCTGACAACACCGCCGTTAAGCGCGTTCGCAAAGTCGCCGCGCCCGCTACAGCAGCGGACGGTAAAGGAGAATAAGTATGCTGCAACCTGCTCGCCGCAAGTACCGCAAGGAGCAAAAGGGCCGTAATACCGGTGTCGCAACGCGGGGTGCCTCCGTTGCCTTCGGTGATTTCGGTCTGAAGTGCACCGACCGTGGCCGTCTGACGGCCCGCCAGATCGAGGCTGCACGCCGTGCAATCTCCCGTCACGTGAAGCGTGGCGGCCGCATCTGGATCCGCGTGTTCCCGGACAAGCCGATCTCTACCAAGCCCGCAGAAGTGCGTATGGGTAACGGTAAGGGCAACCCCGAGTACTACGTGGCCGAAATCCAGCCCGGCAAGATCGTTTTCGAAATCGTCGGCGTGCCCGAAGAACTGGCCCGTGAAGCGTTCCGCCTGGCTGCCGCCAAGCTGCCGCTGCGCACCACGTTCGTCAGCCGCCACATTGGCTCGTGATTCAGGAGAACAAGCAATGAAGACCTCTGAACTCCGCCAAAAAGACGTTGCCGGCATCGAAAGCGAAATCAAGGCTCTGCAGAAGGCCCACTTCGGCCTGCGCATGCAGAAGGCTACCCAGCAGTTGGCCAACACCAACACGCTGCGTACCACCCGCCGCGATATCGCCCGTGCAAAGACCATTCTTGCTGAAAAGCAAGCCGCCAAGTAAGGAGCCGACATGACGGAAGCTAAAAAATCCCTCAAGCGCACCTTGATCGGCAAGGTGGTCAGCGACAAGCGCCAGAAGACCGTGACCGTGCTGATCGAGCGCCGTGTGAAGCACGAGCTCTACGGCAAGATCGTGGGCAAGTCGAGCAAGTACCACGCCCACGACGAAAAGGGCGAGTACAAGCTGGGCGACGTGATTGAAATCACCGAGAGCCGTCCGCTCTCCAAGACCAAGAACTGGGTTGCCACCCGCTTGGTGCAAAAGGCCGGCCTGCTCTAAGCCCTCCCGGCTGACTGGCAGCACTGCCCTCCAAAACGACCCACAATGTGGGTCGTTTTGCTTTGTGGGCCGTGCTTTGTCGAAAGCGGCCCGCCGGGCATGCGTACACCCCCAACAAACCTAGGAGAGAGAACCATGATCCAAGTCGGCGACACCCTGCCCGCGAGCACCCTGATGGAATATTCGGAAGTCGAAGGCGAAGGCTGCAGCATCGGCCCCAACCCCGTTCCTGTGGACAAGGCCACGGCAGGCAAGACCATTGCGCTGTTCGCGCTGCCCGGCGCCTTCACGCCCACCTGCTCGGCCAAGCATGTGCCTGGTTACCTGGAGAAGGCCGAAGAGTTCAAGGCTGCTGGTGTGGACGAAATCTGGTGCGTGAGCGTGAACGACGCCTTCGTGATGGGCGCCTGGGCGCGCGACCAGAAGACCGCCGGCAAGGTGCGCATGCTGGGCGACGGCGACGCCACCTTCGCCAAGGCCACCGGCCTGACGCTGGACCTCAACGGCAAGGGCCTGGGCCTGCGCAGCAACCGCTACTCGATGCTGGTGCGCGACGGCAAGGTCGTCACGCTCAATATCGAAGCCCCCGGCAAGTTCGAGGTCAGCGACGCGGCCACGCTGCTGGCACAGGCCAAGGCAGCCTGATTTCAGTCCTTCGCCGCCGCTTCCCCGTCCACCGGCGTGAAGCGGATGGCATCGAACAAACGCTGCAATCTGGCAGCGCGCGCTGGTGCCAGCCATTGGCTGGCCCAGCGGATTTCTCCCTCCAGCCGCGCACGGTCGCCCGCCTCCACCCAGGCCTGCTGTGCCAGCCGGTGCAGTCGCGCCTTGAGCATGTCGAACTGCGTGCGGCTGTAGTTGGCCCGTTGGTTGACCACCAGGCCGGTGACGGTCTGGCGCTGGTGGGCCGGCATCACACGGGTCTTGTCGGCCCGCAGGGCAAACCCTTCATCCTGAGCGATCGCAGCGACCCAGGCGCGCAGCGCAATGAACTGGCGCCGCAGGGTTTCGGGGCCTGAAAACACCAGATCGTCGGCATAGCGGGTGTAGTTCGCGCCAAAGCGCTGCGCGAGCGCCTGCAGCCGCACATCCAGCCCAAAGGCGCACAGGTTGGCCAGCGCAGGCGAGGTGGGCGCACCCTGGGGCAGATGGGGCCGGGCCAGGCGCTGGGCCATGGCGCGGCGCTGCGTAACGAAGGCCGGAGCCTCGGGCATGCACTCCAGCAGCCGCTCGCGCACGCCCACAGGCGTAGGTGTTGTGCTCAAGCGGGTGAGCAGCTCGGCAGCGGCGCGTCCGTGCCCCAGGGCGCGCCACAGGGCCCGCACGCGTGTGGCGTGGATCTGGGTGAAGAAGTCCGCCAGGTCGAACCGGATGACGACGGCCTGGCCGGTGTGAACCTGCGCATGGCTGCCCACGCTGCGGCCGCGAACGAAGCCGTGCGCTGCTTCGTGCAGGGGAATGGCTGCCAACAGTGTGTCCAGGATGCGCCGTTGCGCATGCATCAGGCGTGGGCGCGGAGACTCCAGCAGGCGCAGTCCGCCACTGGGCTTGGGCAGCAGCCGGTAGCGGTAGTGCGAAGGCGGGAGCGCATGGCCCGCAGCCTGCCGTTCGCGCCAGAAAGCGCCCTGGGGCGCCAGCCACGACAGATCGTCCAGCGAGAGCGCCAGCATCCGGGCCACGTCGGCGGCGGTGGCCAGGAGCGGGGGTGCTGTGCTGCGCTCCATCCAGGCCGGAGGGGGACCTGCCTCGGCGGGGCGCAGCAGCCAGCGCCGTGGAGCGGCCGTGCGTGCGGTGGCGGCCCAGATGCGGAACGCCTGGGCCAGGCGTGGCGCCGTCCAGCCGGTAGGAGGCAGGCCGGGCAGGGTGCCATCGTCGTCGCTTTCCCCATCGGGTTCAGCGAAGCCATCGCCATCTCCATCCGAGGCCGGTGCATCGCTATCGCCAGCGGCCCAGGGCAACGCGCCCTGGCGCAGGCCGGCGCTGCGCCACCAGCGGCCCCAGCAGAGCCAGGTGGCCACGTCTTCCGGTTCCCAGCGCGCCCACTCCAGCGAGGGCATGGCGGACAGGCGCCGCAACTGTTCCAGCACAGAGGCAGGGAGCGTGGGTCCTGCCGCCGCCTCCAGGCCCAGGCAGGCCTGCACCCGCGCGACAAGGGCCTGGGGCGTGCGGTGTCCGGGCGTCTGCGCGTCGGCCAGCACCGCCATTGCGATCGCCTTGGCCAGCACGCGGGAGCGGACGGGGGTCTTCACAGCGTGTCGGCGCGATGGTGGGCAGTGGGGCGGGGCCGTGCGATGGCCGCGGCAAGGGTGGCCCGGCGCCAACCTGCGGGTTGGGCGCGAACCTGGTGCCACGGATGGCAGGGGGGTCGCGCGCCGCGATGTGCGCTTGCCAGATACACCGTGGGGCTACCCCACGGCCCGAACCGGTGAGGGATCGGAATGCTTGGCGCCAGGCCGCTGGCATTCTAACGTCGCCATCCCGGCGACGGCGAGCCACGCCCACGCACAAGCACCGCTGGCCACCATCGCCCTCAGGAGATATCCACCTTGAGGTAGTGCGAGCCTGCGATGGGGTTGTGGTAGTAGGGGGGGATCTGCTCGAAGCCCAGGTCGGCGTAGAGTGCGCGGGCCGACTCCATGCCGTCGAGCGTGTCGAGCAGCACGCAGGCGTAGCCGGCACGGCGCGCCTGGTCCAGCATGGCCTCGGCCAGTTCGCGGCCCAGGCCGAAACCCCGGAAGGCCTTGCGCACGTACAGGCGTTTCATCTCGCTCGCGTTGGGGTAGTCGGCGGTATCCAGCGGGCGCAGGGCGCAGCATCCGGCGATGGCGCCTTCCACCACGGCCAGCAGCAGGTGGCCGCGGGGGGCGGCATAGTCGCCGGGCAGCTGGGCCAGTTCGGTCTCGAAATCCTGGAACGCCAGGTCCACGTTCAGGGTGCCGGCGTACTCCCGGAAGATGTCGCGCACCGCTTCCATCTCGGTGGCGGACGAGGGATTCATCAAGGTGACGGCGGGCTTGTCCAAGGCGGCAACTCAGGAGCTGGGGAGGGGGCAGTGTAGCGCCATGGCCCTTGCCGAACCCCCTGTGGGCTCAGAACGCGGGAGCCCCGAGGGTGGAGACCCACCAGGCCAGCCCCGCACCGAGCGCCAGGGCCAGCACCGCCGCCACGCGGCTGAGCAGGTCGTCGCGCGAGGGCGCCACGGGCTGGGGCAGCTCCTTGTCGCCATGCAGCATGGGCCGCACCAGGCGGTGCTTGCGCACTGCGATGTAGAAGACGATGGCCAGCAGGTGCAGGGCGACCAGTCCGAGCACCAGGTACTGGCCGATCTCCTTGTGGTAGCCCGTGGCCTGGCCCACCACGGCATTCGAGACGAAGCGCGTCAGCGGGCCCGAAAAGGCGATTTCATCGTCGCTCAGCAGGCCCGTGCCCACCTGGGCGGCCAGAACGGCCAGCAGGGCGAACACCGACAGCGCCCCCAGCGGGCTGTGGCCCACGGCATCGTCGGGGTGGCCCGCGCCGCGCAGGTAGCGCACGAGGCGTGCGGGCGAGTAGAGGAACGCGCCAAAACGCGACCAGCGTCCGCCCACCAGTCCCCAGACCAGCCGAAACACCAGGAGCGCCAGCACCACATAGCCCAGGCGCAAATGCCAGACCATGGCATTGCCGCCGATTTTGGCCGTGACCACCAGGGCGATCACGCTGGCGGCCAGGGCCCAGTGGAAGAGGCGGGTGGGCAGATCCCAGATGCGGACGGTGTGGGTCATGGTCGTGCTCCGGCGCTTGCCGTGTCGTGGGGTGTTCTTGGCCGCATTGTGCGCGAGATGGCCGGCGCCGCCAACGCGCACCGATAGGCATGCCAAAACCGCCGCAAAGCGGCATACTGGCGGTGGCTGGTTGGTTTTTGCTCCCCACGATACAAGGAAATATCCGATGAAAACCCTCGCTGTAGTCGCCCTTGCCGCGGCCGTCACCACGCTGTCGGCCCCTGCATCTGCCCAGTTCGCCAAGCCCGAAGACGCCATCAAGTACCGCCAGAGCGCGCTGTTCGTGATGGGCCAGCACTTCGGCCGCCTCGGGGCCATGGCCAATGGCCGCATCCCCTTCGATGCCAAGGCGGCGCAGGAGAACGCCGACATTGTGGCCGAGATCGCCAAGCTGCCCTGGGCCGGCTTTGGCGCCGGCACCGACAAGGGGGCGCCGACCAAGGCCCTGCCCGAGATCTGGACCCAGCAGGCCAAGTTCAAGGAGCATTCCGACAAGCTCGAGGCCGACACCGTCAAGCTCGCCGCGGCGGCCAAGACCGGCAACCTCGACAACCTCAAGACGGCTTTTGGTGCCACCGCCAACAGCTGCAAGGCCTGCCACGACAACTATCGCGCCAAGTGAGCGCTGGCACACCTGGGTGTGCCGAGCGAAAAAAGGCCTCTTCTGTGGAAGAGGCCTTTGCTTTTTGGAGCGGCCCGGTGTGCGGGCTTGCCCTGGATCAGGTCTCGGCCAGCAGCTTCTCGATCAGCTGGTGCAGCTCGGCGAAGTTGGGGGCGCCCACATAGGTCTTCACGATCTCGCCGCGCTTGTTGACGATGAAGGTCGAGGGGGTGAGCCGCACGTCGCCCCAGGCCTGGGCCACGGCGCCGGTGTTGTCGATGGCGACCTTGAAGGGCAGCTTGCGCGTCTCGGCGAAGTTCACCACATAGCTGGGCGGGTCGTAGCTCATGGCCACGGCCAGGGTCTCGAATCCCTTGGGCTTGTACTTGTTGTAGGTGGCAATGATCTCGGGCATCTCGGCCACGCAGGTGGTGCAACTCGTGGCCCAGAAATTCACCAGCGTGACCTTGCCGCGCAGGTCGGCCGTGGACTGGCGCGAGCCGTCAAGCAGCACGAAGGTGGACTGCGGTGCTGCCGAGCGGCCCGTGTCCAGGTACACGTAGGCACCCACGGCGGCAAAAGCCGCCACCGCTGCACCCGCTGCCCACTGCTTGATACCCATGGTGTCGTTCCCATCCCTGACTGGCGGGCCCTTGCGGCCCTGCACGGTATTGTGCCGGACATGCCGATCCTGCGCAGGCGCGGCGTGCCACTCCTTTGAGTGGAGTGCGCTCGCGCGCAAAAGTTCGCGTTCCCGGGCCGCTTGCACAAAAGAAGTGCATCCCTGCCGATAATGGGCCGATGAACTGGACTTTGCTCGGCGCGGCCTGCGCCCTCCTGGGCCTGGCCGCCTGCAGCCCGGCGCTCAATTGGCGCACGGTGCCACTGCCCGAGGCGGCACTCACCATCACTTTGCCCTGCAAGCCCGACCACGCCACCCGCAGTGTGGAGCTGGCCGGTGCGCCGGTCGATCTGTCCATGGTCGGCTGCGAGGCCGATGGCGCCACCTTCGCCGTCTCGCACGCCACGCTGGCCGACCCGGCACAGGCCGGTGCGGCACTTGCGCATTGGCACGCGGCCGTGCTGGCCCGCCTGGGCGGCCCGCAGGCGCAGACCGGCGAGCAGCCCTTTGTGCCGCGGGGCGCGCTGCCCTTGCCGCAGTCGGTGCGCGCCGTGGCCCAGGGCCAGGGGCCTGGCGGGCGTGCGGTCGTTGCGCAGGCGGTCTGGTTTGCCCGCCCCGTGGGGCCACAGATGCGGCTCTACCATGCCGTGGTCTACACGCCCAAGCCCCGCCCCGAGGTGGCCGACACCTTCTTCACCGGGTTGGTGCTGCCATGAGTGCGGGGGTGCTGCCGCGGCGCATGGCCGTCATCGTCTTCCTGGCCTTTGCCTTTGCCTACTTCCTGTCGGCCCTGCTGCGTGCCGTCACGGCCACGCTGGCGCCCACGCTGTCGCAGGAGTTCACGCTGCACGCCAGCGACCTGGGCCTGCTCGCGGGCGGCTACTTCCTGGGCTTTTCGGCCACGCAGCTGCCGCTGGGCGCCTGGCTGGACCGCCATGGCCCGCAAAAGGTGCTGCTCGGTTTTCTGGGCGTGGCCGTTGCCGGCTGCCTGGTGTTCTCCATGGCCACGGGCTTTTCGGGCCTGCTCGCGGGGCGGGTGCTGTGCGGCGCGGGGGTGAGTGCCTGCCTGATGGCGCCGCTCACCGGCTACCGCCGCTGGTTCGACCCGACGGCGCAGATGCGCGCCAACTCCTGGATGCTGATGACCGGCTCGCTGGGCATGGTGGCCTCCACCCTGCCGGTGCAGTGGGCCTTGCCGCTCGTGGGCTGGCGGCCGCTGTTCTGGGGGCTGGCCGTGCTGATCGGCGTGGCCATGGTGGGCATCGCGCTCTGGGTGCCGCGCTGGCATGCGGCCGAGCCCGCGCCAGGTGCAGCGGCGCCCCTCGCTCCTGGGGGCTATGGCGTGGTCTGGCGCCATCCCTACTTCCAGCGCATGGCCCCGCTGGGCTTTTTCGTCTATGGCGGCATGGTGGCCATGCAGACCCTGTGGGCCGGTCCCTGGATGCAGCAGGTGGCCGGCTACACCGCACTCGAATCGGCCGTCGGCCTGTTCTGGATCAATGTCTCCATGCTCTGCACTTTCTGGACCTGGGGCATGGTCAATCCCTGGCTGCTGCGCCGCGGCCTCGGCGCCGACCGGCTGATCCTCGCGGGCCTGCCGCTGTCGCTCCTCATCCTGCTGGCCATCATCGTCGCGGGGCCGGCGGCCGGAGGCGCCGCATGGGCGCTGTTCTGTGTCTCGTGCACCTTCGTCTCGCTGTCGCAGCCCGCGGTGGGCATGGCCTTCCCGCAGGCGCTCGCGGGGCGTGCGCTGTCGGCCTTCAACCTGGTGATCTTTGCCGGCGTGTTCGTGGTGCAGTGGGGCATCGGCCTGGCGGTGGACGCATTTGCCTCCGCAGGCCTGTCGACGACCGAATCGTTCCGGGCGGCCATGGGGGTTTTCCTGGCCTGCAATACGGGGGCCTACCTGTGGTTTGCGCGGGCCCAGCGCCATAATGTGCTCCAAACCTCTGTCCCATGAGCACCAGCATCCTCCTCATCGCCCATGCCCCCCTGGCCCATGCACTGCGCGAATGCGCCCTGCATGTGTTTGCCGACTGTGGCGACAGCGTGGTTGCACTCGATGTGCAGCCCAATGAGCGGCCCGAAGAAACCCTGGCCCAGGCCCAGATCCTGCTGGACCAGCTGGGCACCGACTCCACCCTGGTGCTGACCGACGTGTTCGGTGCCACGCCCTGCAATGTGGCGCAGCGCCTGGTCGATGGCGTGCGCTCACGCCTGGTGACAGGGGTCAACCTTCCGATGCTGCTGCGTGCCGTGAGCTACCGCGCAGAACCCCTGGATTCGGTCGTCACCCGCGCGGTGGTGGGCGGCACGCAAGGGGTGATGCAGGTGGCCATCGCCGCGCCGCAGAACCAGTCCCGACGCAACCGACATGATCAAGACCCGTACGACCATCAGCAATAAACTGGGCCTGCATGCCCGTGCCTCGGCCAAGCTCACCAAGCTGGCCGGCAGCTTTCCCTGCGACGTTTTCATGAGCCGCGGCGACCGCCGCATCAACGCCAAGAGCATCATGGGCGTGATGATGCTGGCCGCCGGCATGGGCACCGAGGTCGAGATCGAGACGAATGGCGAGCGCGAGCAAGAGGCCATGGACGGCCTGCTGGCGCTGATCGCCGACAAGTTCGGTGAAGGCGAGTGAGGTCCCGCAAGGGGGATTGATGGCTGAAGAAAGGCGCTGGCAATGACCTTTTCCGTCCACGGACTCGCGGTGGCGCGCGGCATCGCCATCGGCCGTGCCGTGCTCGTGGCCTCGAGCCGCGTGGACGTGGCCCACTATTTCATCCAGCCCGAGCAGGTTCCCGCCGAGATCGAGCGCGTGCGCCAGGGCCGCAATGCCGTGGTGGAAGAGCTGCAGCGCTTGCAGACCGACATGCCCGCCGATGCACCGCACGAGCTCACCGCCTTGCTGGACGTGCACCTGATGCTGCTGCAGGACGAGGCCCTCACGGGCGGCGTCAAGCACTGGATCACCGAGCGCCTGTACAACGCCGAGTGGGCGCTCACCACCCAGTTCGAGGTGATTGCGCGCCAGTTCGACGAGATGGAGGACGAGTACCTGCGCGAGCGCAAGGCCGACCTGGAACAGGTGGTCGAGCGCATCCTGCGCTACATGAAGGGCGTGTCCAGCCCCGTGGCGCCCCCAGCGAGCAGCCCGCGCCGCAAGACCCAGCAGGACCTGCTGCTCGACGACACGGTGGACGTACCCCTGGTGCTGGTGGCGCACGACCTGTCGCCGGCCGACATGCTGCAGTTCAAGGAGAGCGTGTTCGCCGGCTTCGTGACCGACGTGGGCGGCAAGACCTCGCACACGGCCATCGTGGCGCGCAGCATGGACATCCCGGCGGTGGTTGGCGCGCGTGCGGCCAGCCAACTGGTGCGCCAGGACGATTGGGTCATCATCGACGGCGATGCCGGCGTGGTCATCGTCGACCCCTCGCCCATCATCCTGGCCGAGTATGGCTTTCGCCAGCGCCAGACGGAGCTCGAACGCGAGCGCCTGTCGCGCCTGCGGCATACGCCAGCCGTCACCATCGACGGCCACCGCATCGAACTGCTGGCCAACATCGAGCAGCCCGGTGACGCCGTGGGGGCCGTGCGCGCCGGGGCCGTGGGTGTGGGCCTGTTCCGCAGCGAATTCCTGTTCATGGGCCGCACCGGCAACCTGCCGGGCGAGGATGAGCAGTACCGCGCCTACCGCGAGGCCCTCGACGGCATGCAGGGCCTGCCGGTCACCATCCGAACCATCGACGTGGGGGCCGACAAGCCGCTGGACAGCAAGGCCCACAAGGACACGCACCTGAACCCCGCCCTCGGCCTGCGTGCCATCCGCTGGAGCCTGGCCGACCCGGCCATGTTCCGCACCCAGCTGCGCGCCGTGCTGCGTGCGGCGGCGCATGGCAAGGTGAACCTGCTGTTCCCCATGCTGGCGCACTCCAACGAGATCCGCCAGACCCTGGCCCAGGTGGACCTGGCGCGTGCCGAACTCGATGCCCGGGGCGAGGCCTATGGCCCGATCCAGCTCGGGGCCATGATCGAGGTGCCGGCTGCGGCGCTGATGGTGCGCACCTTCCTGCGCTACTTCGATTTCCTGTCCATCGGCACCAATGACCTGATCCAGTACACCCTGGCCATCGACCGCGCCGACGAGGCCGTGGCACACCTCTACGACCCGGTGCACCCGGCCGTGCTGCGCCTGGTGGCCGACGTGATCGCCGAGGGCGAGCGCCAGGGCAAGAGTGTGTGTGTCTGCGGCGAGACCGCGGGTGACGTGACCATGACCCGGCTGCTGCTGGGCCTGGGCCTGCGCAGCTTCTCCATGCACCCGGCGCAGATCCTGGCCGTCAAGCAGGAGATCCTGCGCGCCGATACGCGCAAGCTGGTGCCCTGGGCGCAGCAGGTGCTCGATGGCGAAGAGCCGGCGGCATTGCTGGCGTCGTAGTTGGATGCAATGGCTGCCAGCGCCGGCTGGACAAGCGCTGGAGGTTGATCTTGGCCCATGCCCCGGTAGTCCCCGCTGACGCGTCCCTGATCGATTCGCGCCAGGCCTTTGAGCGCCTCCTGGCCACGCTGGGCCTGGTGGTGCTGGGCAACAGCAGCATGTATGTGGTGTCGGTCGTGCTCCCGGCCGTGCAGAGCGAGTTCGGCATCGGCCGGGCGAGTGCCTCGTTGCCCTACACCCTGATGATGGTCTGCCTGGGTCTGGGAGGGCTGCTGACCGGCAGGTTGGCAGACCGCCATGGCCTGACGCCCGTGCTCTGGCTGGGCGCCCTGGCCGTGCTGGGCGGCTTTGTCGGCGCGGCCTTTTCCGGCAACATCTGGGCCTTCGGCCTGGCCCATGCGGTGATGGGCTTCATCGGCAGCTCGGCCACCTTCGCGCCGCTGCTGGCCGACACGGCGCTGTGGTGGAACCGCCGGCGCGGCATTGCGGTGGCGGTGTGCGCCAGTGGCAACTATGTGGCGGGTGCGCTCTGGCCCCCCATCGTGCAGTACGGCATCGACACCATCGGCTGGCGACCGACCTACATGGCGCTGGGCGTGGTCTGCGGCCTGGGCATGCTCGCGCTGTCGCTGCGCATGCGCCAGCGGCCGCCGGCCATCCAGGCCGCGGCGGTTGGCACGCCGGCGGCCGCCGTGGACCGCACACGCCCCTTCGGCCTGGCACCGGCCGTTGCCCTGGGGCTGCTGTGCGTGGCCGGTGTGGCGTGCTGTGTGGCCATGGCCATGCCGCAGGTGCACATCGTGGCCTATTGCACCGACCTGGGCTTTGGCGCCGCCCAAGGGGCGCAGATGCTGTCGCTCATGCTGGCCTGCGGTGTCGTGAGCCGGCTGGTCTTCGGACTGATCTGCGACCGCATCGGCGGCATCCGCACCCTGTTGTTGGGGTCGGCACTGCAGGGCATCGCGCTGCTGCTGTTCCTGCCTTACGACGGCCTGGTGCCGCTGTATGTGATCTCGGCGCTGTTCGGTTTGTTCCAGGGCGGCATCGTGCCGACCTACGCCATCATCGTGCGCGAGTACTTCGCGCCCACGCGGGCGAGCGTGCTGGTGGGTGCCGTGATCATGGCCACGCTCATCGGCATGGCGCTGGGTGGCTGGCTATCGGGCTTCATCTTCGATGTCACCGGCAGCTACCATGCCGCCTTCCTCAACGGCATTGGCTGGAATCTGTTGAACCTGTCCATCACCGGCTGGCTCTTCCTGCGCCTGCGCAGGGAGCGCCTGCAACCTGGTCTGCCCACCGGGGCGTGACCCCGTGGCGCTCGGCCTGCCTATTTCTGCCGCAGGCCCAGGATGGCCGCTCCGATGATCATGGCCGTGGCCAGCGCGATGCTGCCGCTGAAGTTGCGGCCGCTCACCACGATCAGCAAGGCGGTCGAGGCCAGCGGCGTGATGTAGCTCAGGATGCCGATGTGCCGCGCATCGCCGAGCTTGAGCGCCTTGTCCCAGAGGAAGAACGAGGCCCCGAGCGGCCCCAGGCCCAGCACGCTGAGCAGCAGCCAGTCGCGCGCCACGAGCGTGGCGGCCGGCTCCAGCACCGCGTGGCAGAGCAGCGAGAGCACGCCCGAGACCAGACCGAACAGGCCGATGGCCGTGGTGGGAAAGGCCGCGACGCGCTTGGTCATGAGCGAATAGGTGGCCCAGATCAGCGCCGCCGCGAAGGCTGGCACATAGCCCCAGGCCAGGGTGCCGCTGAGGCCGCGCCCACCCGCGATGGCGATGGCCGCGCCGCCAAAGCCCAGCAGCGCCGCCAGCACATGCGGCCAGCGCAGCGACACGCCGGGCAGCACCACGGGAGCGAGCACCACGATGAACAGCGGCCACAGGTAGTTGACCAGGTTGGCCTCCACCGGTGGCGCGTGGCGCAGCGCGATGAACAGCAGGAAGTGGTAGGCGAACAGGCCGTACACCCCCAGGGCCAGCGTGCGCAGCGGAATGCGCCACTGCAACGGGTCGCGCAGCACGAAGGGCCAGGCCGGCACGCTGCCGATGATGAGTGCCACCCCCGTGAGCAGGAACGGGGGCACATGGGTCAGCGAGACGCCCAGCGAGGCGAGCGAGGCCCACAGCGCGATGGCGCCCAGGGCGTAGAGATTGGCTTGCATGCCGCCAATGTAGGCGGCTGCACCGTCGCGTGCCGATGGTGCATCGTCGCGAACCGACGGTGTGGGCGGTTCAATCGCGCCGCAGGGCGGCGGTCAGCGCGGAGGGCGAGCGGTAGCCCGTGCGCCGTGCCACCTCGGCCACGGCCATGCCGCCCGAGCGCAGCAGCCGGGCGTGCTCCAGGCGCTGGCTGCGCAGCCAGCCCATGGCACCCTGGCCCTGTTCCTCGCGGCAGCGCGCGGCGAACTGGCTGGGGCTCAGGTGCACCTGCTCTGCCATGTCCGCCACCGACAGGGGCAGGTGCCACCGCTGGGCAGCCCAGCGGCGCAGCGCCGGCCAGTCGATGGCGCGGCGCCGGGTGTCGAGTTCGAGGGGGGAGGGGGCTTGCAAGGAAAGGAGCGACGGGCTCCAGGCCTCCAGCAACAGCGCCGGGCCGTGGGCCTGGGCCAGCGGGCGGCCTTGTTGCAGCGCGCTGGCCAGGTAGCGGGCCAGCGCCAGTGCGGGCGGGGGCGGCGCCGTCTGCAGCGCGGGCGCCGTGCAGCGCGTCCAGCCCAGGTCGCTGCTGTCCAGCACCAGGCACAGGCTGCCGCCGCGGGCCTCGAAATCGTGGTGGGCCCCCGGGGCGATCACACAGCCGCCGCCGACGGGCACGCGCATGCCGCGCCCGTCGATCTCCAGCTCCAGTTGGCCGGCCAGGCCCAGCAGCACCTGGAAGTGGCCGTGGCTGTGGCTGCCCGGGGACGGACCGTACCGGCGCAGCGAGAGCGAGCCGGCGGTGTCCATGTTGTGTGCGGGCTTACACGCCCGCGGCGTGGGCCTGCTGGTCGGCGTGGTAGCTCGAGCGCACCATGGCACCCACGGCTGCGTGGCTGAAGCCCATCTTGTAGGCCTCTTCCTCGAACATCTTGAAGGTGTCGGGGTGCACGTAGCGGCGCACGGGCAGGTGGCTGTTGCTGGGCGACAGGTACTGGCCGATGGTCAGCATGTCGATGTCGTGCGCGCGCATGTCGCGCATGACCTGGAGGATCTCTTCGTCCGTCTCGCCCAGGCCCACCATGATGCCGCTCTTGGTCGGCACCGTGGGGTGCAGGGCCTTGAACTTCTTGAGCAGGTTCAGGCTGAACTGGTAGTCTGAACCGGGGCGCGCTTCCTTGTACAGGCGGGGCGCGGTTTCCAGGTTGTGGTTCATCACGTCGGGCGGCGCGGCCTTGAGGATTTCGAGCGCGCGGTCGTCGCGGCCACGGAAATCGGGCACCAGGATCTCGATCTGCGTGAGCGGCGAGAGTTCGCGGATGTTCTGGATGCACTCCACGAAGTGGCCGCTGCCGCCATCGCGCAGGTCGTCGCGGTCCACACTGGTGATCACCACGTACTTCAGGCGCAGCTGAGCGATGGTGCGCGCCAGGTTCAGCGGCTCGTCCTTGTCCAGCGGGTCGGGGCGGCCATGGCCCACGTCGCAGAAGGGGCAGCGGCGCGTGCACTTGTCGCCCATGATCATGAAGGTGGCCGTGCCCTTGCCGAAGCATTCGCCGATGTTGGGGCAGGAGGCCTCTTCGCACACCGTGTGCAGGTTGTTCTGGCGCAGGATGTCCTTGATCTCGTAGAAGCGCGTGGTGGGCGAGCCCGCCTTCACGCGGATCCACTCGGGCTTCTTGAGCACTTCGCCCTGCTCGACCTTGATCGGAATGCGCGACAGCTTGGCCGCGGCCTTCTGCTTGGCCAGCGGGTTGTAGGCTTCGGTGGACTGCGCTTCGCGGACGACGTCGGTGGTGCTCATGGCTTGGTAGCGGTTCAGGGAGACAGGCGGATGCCGAGCTGCTGGCCCAGCACCTTGGCAGCATCGTCCCAGGTGGTTTGGACCCCGATTGTAGAAAGGTCCACGGTTTGCAGTCCCGCGTAGCCGCAAGGGTTGATACGGTGGAAGGGTTCCAGGTCCATCGCCACGTTGAGCGCGGCGCCATGGTAGGTGCTGTGGCGGCTGACCTTGATGCCCAGGGCGGCGATCTTGCCCAGGCCTTCGAAATCGGGCTCCACCGGCCCCGCAGCTTCGCGCTTTTGCGGGCGCTGGGGCAGCATGGCGTGGCTGTGCGGGTCGTCCAGGCGCACATAGATGCCGGGGGCACCGGCCACGCGGTGGCCGGTCACGCCGAAGTGCGCCAGCGTGCGGATGATCGCTTCTTCCAGGCGGTAGACGTATTCCTTGACGAAGTAGCCCGCGCGCTGCAGGTCGATCAGCGGGTAGGCCACCACCTGGCCCGGCCCGTGGAAGGTGACCTGGCCGCCGCGGTTGGTGGGCACCACGGGGATCGCGCCGGGGTGCAGTACATGGTCGCTCTTGCCCGCCAGGCCCTGGGTGAAGACGGCGTCGTGCTCGCACAGCCACAGCGCGTCAGGCGTTTCGGCCGTGCGCGTGGCCGTGTACTCCTGCATGGCCTGCACGGTGGCGGCGTAGTCCACCCGCCCGAGCGTGCGCAGATCGATGGCCACGGGCTACAGCACTACTTTGACGAGCGGGTGGGAGGAGAGGGCGCGGTACAGGTCGTCGAGCTGCTCGCGGCTGGTGGCCGTGATGGTGACTGTAACTCCGAGGTAATTGCCCTTGCTGCTGTCGCGCAGTTCAATGGTGGCGGGGTCGAAGGTCGGGTCGTACTGGTGGGCCAGCTCGGTGACCGCGTGCACGAAGCCGTCGACCTTGGTGCCCATGACCTTGATCGGGAACCGCGAGGGGTACTCGATCAGCGAGTCCTTGCGGGCATCCGCAGCGGAGGAATCGAGGATGGTGAGGTTCGGAGGCAAAGGAGTGGACGTCATGAAAGGCTCTGGTTGCGGTCGCCGTGCTGGCGCTGCCATTGTGCGGCAAGCCCCTTTGGGCGGCGGGGGTGTGTCACATGCCCATGCGCGTTTTCGGTGCATAACACGGGGTTGCGTGCCATTGGCGTGCGTTGGCGACTCACCACAACAGTGCTGGCGGGCGCACGCCATCGGACCTGGTTTGCAGGTCTTTGTAGTTCACAACGGGTTTTTACTTATAATTAGAGGCTTTGTGAAATTTGCAGTCTGTAACAGGGGCGTTACTCAACAATGAAAACAATCGCCCCCGAGACTGAAGCTGAGGCTGAAGATTCTGACTTCAAGCCCCTGACCGCGCAGGAAGCGCAGCAGTGGCGAAGCCGCAACCCTCCCGTCTCGATGTGGAAGGTGGTGGCCGGTCAGGCGCTTGTCGGCATGCTCGTGGCCCTGGTGGCCTGGGGGCTGACGGGCAGGACCGAGGTGGGCTGGTCTGCCGCCTACGGCGCGCTTGCAGTGGTGGCTCCGGCCGCATTGTTCGCCCGTGGGTTGTCGCGCCAGATGGCGTCCGCGAATGCGGGTGCGTCCATGGCGGGGTTCTTTGGTTGGGAGATTGCCAAGATCGTGTTCACCGTCGCGCTGCTGGCTGCGGCCCCCTGGGTTGTTCCGGGGCTGGTGTGGCTTGCCTTGCTGGCGGGCATGGTGATCACGATGAAAACGTACTGGGTGGCACTCATGGTGCGGCCCGGTGTCCGAAAAACCGATTGATAGTTACGAGAGAGTTGTCCGATGGCCGCAGAAGCGCACGCTCCGACTGCAAGTGAATACATCGTTCACCACCTGCAGCATCTTCAAAACGTCAACCAGACCAAGATTGTTGACTTCACGGTCATCAACTATGACTCGATCATTGTCGGTTTGGTTCTGGGCGCGCTGACCCTTTTGATCCTGTGGTCCGCTGCCCGCAAGGCCACCTCCGGCGTGCCCGGCCGCTTCCAGGCCGCTGTGGAAATGCTGGTCGAAATGGTGGACAACCAGGCCAAGGCCAACATCCACAACGCCGAAAGCCGCAAGTTCATCGCCCCCCTGGGTCTCACGGTGTTCGTCTGGATCTTCCTGATGAACTTCATGGACATGCTGCCCGTGGACCTGCTGCCCGCAATCTGGGCCCAGATCTACGGCGCTGCCGGCCACGATCCGCACCATGCCTACCTGCGCGTCGTGCCCACGGCCGACCTGTCGACCACCCTGGGCCTGGCATTCGCCATCCTGATCCTGCGCTTCTGGTACAGCGTCAAGATCAAGGGCGTCGGCGGCTGGAGCCATGAACTCGTGTCGGCCCCGTTCGGCACCAGCAAGAATCCCATCTTCGCCCTGATTCTGGGCGTGGTGAACCTGCTCATGCAGGTCATTGAATATGTCGCCAACACCGTGTCGCATGGCATGCGGTTGTTCGGCAACATGTACGCCGGCGAACTGGTGTTCATGCTGATCGCCCTGATGGGTGGTGCGGCTGCACTGTCGCTGTCGGGTGTGCTGCTGCCTGTGGGCCACGTCATCGCTGGCACCATCTGGACGCTGTTCCACATTCTGGTGATCTCGCTGCAAGCCTTCATCTTCATGATGCTTGCGCTGATCTACCTCGGTCAGGCGCACAACGCGCACTAACGGTTCCCTTTCGTTTCCTTTTCAACCTTTCCTTTTTTTAACTCAGGAGTCATCATGGAAAACATTCTCGGTCTCGTCGCTCTGGCTTGTGGTCTGATCGTTGGCCTCGGCGCTATCGGCGCTTCCATCGGTATCGCACTGATGGGTGGCAAGTTCCTCGAATCGTCGGCACGTCAGCCTGAGCTGATCAACGAACTGCAAACCAAGATGTTCATCTTGGCCGGTCTGATCGACGCCGCCTTCCTGATCGGCGTGGCCATCGCCCTGCTGTTCGCTTTCGCAAACCCCTTCGCTTCCACGTTCTTGGCCAACCTGCCCAAGTAATTCCCTCCCAACGCCACTCTAGAAAGGTGTTGCCGTGAGTATCAACGCGACCCTGTTCATTCAGGCCATCGTCTTCCTGATCCTGGTGTGGTTCACGATGAAGTTCGTGTGGCCCCCGATCGCGAAGGCGTTGGATGAACGAGCCCAGAAAATCGCCGAAGGCCTCGCTGCTGCCGACCGTGCCAAGTCCGAACTGACCGCTGCCAATCAGAAGGTCGAGAAGGAACTGGCGCAGGTGCGCAACGAAACGGCCTCGCGTCTTGCGGACGCCGACCGCCGTGCCCAGGCCATCATCGAAGAAGCCAAGGCACGCGCCACGGAGGAAGGCAACAAGATCGTTGCATCCGCACGTGCCGAAGCCGAACAGCAAACGGTGCAAGCCCGCGAAGCCCTGCGTGAGCAGGTGGCCGCGCTGGCCGTCAAGGGTGCTGAGCAGATTCTCCGCAAGGAAGTCAATGCCGGCGTTCACGCCGACCTGCTCAACCGCCTGAAGACCGAGCTGTAAGGGGACACACATGGCTGAACTCGCCACCATTGCCCGTCCCTACGCCGAAGCCCTGTTCAAGGCCGCTACCGCGGGTGCGGGCATGGACCTGGCCAGCACCGCTGACTGGGTCGATGAACTGGCGGCTATTGCCGCCAACCCCCAGCTGCGCCAGCTGGCGGACAGCCCCAAGGTGACGGCAGACCAGGTGTTTGCCGTCTTCACGGGTGTTGCGCGTTCGGCGCTGTCCGATACGGCCAAGAATTTCCTGCGCACGGTCATCGACAACGGGCGCCTTGCAGCGCTGCCGGAAGTCGCCGTGCAATTCCGTGCCCTCGTGAATCGCCGCGCCGGCTCCTCGGACGCCGTGGTGCACAGCGCCTTCCCGATGGATGCCGCAGCACTGGCTGAGGTCAGCGCCGCGCTGGAAAAGCGCTTCGGCCGCAAGCTCAACCTCACCGTTCAGCTGGACGAGTCCCTGATCGGTGGCATTCGCGTAGTGGTGGGTGACGAGGTGCTGGACACTTCGGTCAAGGCCCGTCTTGAACAAATGAAAGCGGCCCTCACCGCGTAAACGCGGCGAGGACAGCGAACCAAAGAAAGAAGGAAAGAGTCATGCAACTCAATCCCGCAGAAATTTCTGAACTCATCAAGAGCCGCATCGAAGGTCTGGCCGCCAGCAGCGATATCCGCAACCAGGGTACCGTGGTGTCCGTGTCCGACGGTATCGTGCGCGTGCACGGCCTGTCCGACGTGATGGCCGGCGAAATGCTCGAGTTCCCCGCCACCAAGGACGGCCAGCCCTCCTTCGGCCTGGCCCTGAACCTCGAGCGCGACTCCGTCGGCGCCGTGATTCTGGGTGAGTACGAGCACATCTCCGAAGGCGACACCGTCAAGTGCACGGGCCGCATTCTGGAAGTGCCCGTGGGCCCCGAACTGGTCGGCCGCGTGGTGAACGCCCTGGGCCAGCCGCTCGACGGCAAGGGTCCCATCAACGCCAAGCTCACCGACGTGATCGAAAAGGTCGCTCCGGGCGTGATCGCCCGTAAATCGGTGGACCAACCCCTGCAAACCGGCCTGAAGTCCATCGACTCCATGGTGCCTGTGGGCCGTGGCCAGCGCGAGCTGATCATCGGTGACCGCCAGACCGGCAAGACGGCCGTCGCCATCGACGCCATCATCGCCCAGAAGGGCCAGGGCGTGACGTGTATCTACGTCGCCATCGGCCAGAAGGCTTCGTCGATCAAGAACGTGGTGCGCGCGCTGGAACAAGCCGGTGCCATGGAATACACGATCGTGGTGGCCGCATCGGCCTCCGAATCGGCTGCCATGCAGTACGTGTCGGCCTACTCGGGCTGCACGATGGGCGAGTACTTCCGCGACCGCGGCCAGGACGCCCTGATTGTTTATGACGACCTGTCCAAGCAGGCCGTGGCCTACCGCCAGGTTTCGCTGCTGCTGCGCCGCCCACCAGGCCGCGAAGCCTACCCCGGCGATGTGTTCTATCTCCACAGCCGCCTGCTCGAGCGCGCAGCCCGCGTGAACGCCGACTACGTCGAAGCCTTCACCAAGGGTGAAGTCAAGGGCAAGACCGGTTCGCTGACGGCTCTGCCCATCATCGAAACGCAAGCCGGCGACGTGTCCGCCTTCGTTCCGACCAACGTGATCTCGATCACGGACGGCCAGATCTTCCTGGAAACCAGCCTGTTCAACGCCGGTATCCGCCCCGCCATCAACGCCGGTATCTCGGTGTCGCGCGTGGGTGGTGCTGCCCAGACCAAGCTGGTGAAGAACCTGTCCGGCGGTATCCGTACCGACCTGGCCCAGTACCGTGAACTGGCTGCCTTTGCGCAGTTCGCTTCCGACCTGGACGAAGCTACCCGCAAGCAGCTGGACCGCGGTGCCCGCGTGACCGAACTGCTCAAGCAGGCACAGTACAGCCCGCTGTCCATCTCGCTGATGGCTTCGACGCTGTTCGCTGTGAACAAGGGCTTCATGGACGACATCGACGTCAAGAAGGTTCTCGACTTCGAACACGGCCTGCACCAGTTCCTGAAGACCAGCCACGCCGCACTGCTGGCCAAGCTGGAACAGGCCAAGGCCATGGACAAGGACGCAGAAGCCGAACTGACCGCTGCCATCGGCGCGTTCAAGAAGTCGTTCGCTTAAACCGGACGAGGAGCCATCATGGCAGCAGGCAAGGAAATACGCGGCAAGATCAAATCGGTGGAAAACACCAAGAAGATCACCAAGGCCATGGAGATGGTGGCTGCATCCAAAATGCGCAAGGCGCAGGACCGGATGCGCGCTGCCCGTCCCTACAGCGAGAAGATCCGCAACATTGCAGCCAACCTCGGCCACGCCAACCCCGAATACGTGCATCCGTTCATGAAGTTGAACGATGCCAAGGTGGCGGGCGTGATCGTGGTGACGACGGACAAGGGCCTGTGCGGCGGCATGAACACCAACGTGTTGCGTGCCGTGACGACCAAGTTGCGTGAACTGCAGACCGCTGGCGTGTCGACGGAAGCCGTGGCGATTGGCAACAAGGGCCTGGGTTTCCTGAACCGTGTCGGTGCCAAGGTGGTTTCGCACGTGACGGGTCTGGGCGACACGCCCCATCTGGACAAGCTGATCGGCCCGGTCAAGGTGCTGCTCGACGCGTATGCGGAAGGCAAGATCAACGCGGTGTACCTGAGCTACACCAAGTTCATCAACACCATGCGCCAGGAATCGGTGGTGGAGCAGCTGCTCCCCCTGTCGTCCGAGCAACTGCAGGCCGACAAGACCGAGCATGGCTGGGACTACATCTACGAACCCGATGCCCAGACCGTGATCGACGATCTGCTGGTCCGCTATGTCGAATCCCTGATCTACCAGGCCGTTGCGGAAAACATGGCGTCCGAGCAGTCGGCACGCATGGTGGCCATGAAGGCCGCCACCGACAACGCCGGCAGCGTCATTGGCGAGTTGAAGCTGGTCTACAACAAGACGCGCCAGGCAGCGATCACGAAGGAACTGTCCGAGATCGTGGCTGGCGCCGCTGCTGTGTAAGCAGCTCAACCAACATCTATATTGGAGCGAAAAATGGCTCAAGTGCAAGGCAAGATTGTTCAATGTATCGGCGCTGTGGTGGACGTTGAGTTCCCGCGCGACCAGATGCCCAAGGTTTACGACGCCCTGAAGCTCGAAGGCACGACGCTGACGCTGGAAGTGCAGCAGCAGCTGGGCGACGGCGTGGTGCGTACCATTGCCCTGGGTTCGTCCGACGGCCTGCGCCGCGGCATCATGGTGACCAACACCGGCAACGCCATCACCGTGCCCGTGGGCAAGGCAACGCTGGGCCGCATCATGGACGTGCTGGGCGCGCCCATCGACGAGCGTGGTCCCGTGAGCCAGGAACTGACGGCATCCATCCACCGCAAGGCCCCTGCGTACGACGAACTGTCGCCTTCGCAAGAGCTGCTGGAAACCGGCATCAAGGTGATCGACCTGGTGTGCCCGTTCGCCAAGGGCGGCAAGGTGGGTCTGTTCGGTGGCGCCGGCGTGGGCAAGACCGTGAACATGATGGAACTCATCAACAACATCGCCAAGGCCCACTCGGGTCTGTCGGTGTTCGCTGGTGTGGGCGAGCGTACCCGCGAAGGGAACGACTTCTACCATGAAATGGCCGATTCCGGCGTGGTGAACCTCGAGAAGCTCGAAGAGTCCAAGGTCGCCATGGTCTACGGCCAGATGAACGAGCCACCAGGCAACCGTCTGCGCGTGGCGCTGACCGGCCTGACCATCGCCGAGTCCTTCCGTGACGAAGGCCGTGACGTGCTGTTCTTCGTGGACAACATCTACCGCTACACGCTGGCCGGTACCGAAGTGTCCGCTCTGCTGGGCCGCATGCCTTCCGCCGTGGGCTACCAGCCTACGCTGGCCGAGGAAATGGGCCGCCTGCAAGAGCGTATCACCTCGACCAAGGTCGGTTCGATCACCTCCATCCAGGCCGTGTACGTGCCAGCCGATGACTTGACCGACCCCTCGCCCGCCACGACCTTCGCCCACTTGGACTCCACCGTGGTGCTGTCGCGTGACATCGCTTCGCTGGGTATCTACCCTGCCGTGGACCCGCTGGACTCCACCAGCCGCCAGCTGGACCCGAACGTCGTGGGCGAAGACCACTACGCCACGGCCCGCGCCGTGCAAGGCACGCTGCAGCGCTACAAGGAATTGCGCGACATCATCGCCATTCTGGGCATGGACGAACTGGCTCCTGAAGACAAGCTGGCCGTGGCCCGCGCGCGCAAGATCCAGCGTTTCCTGTCGCAGCCATTCCACGTGGCCGAAGTGTTCACGGGCTCGCCAGGCAAGTACGTGCCCCTGGCCGAAACCATCCGTGGTTTCAAGATGATCGTGAACGGCGAGTGCGACCACCTGCCAGAACAAGCGTTCTACATGGTCGGCACCATCGACGAAGCCTTCGAAAAGGCCAAGAAGGTGGCCTGATTGCCCGGGAAGGCTGAACAGCCCTGCGCTGCGCAGCCTTCAAGAGCAGCCAAGCAACCCATCCCCTTTTTCGAGGAGCAATGATGAACACCATCCACGTTGATGTGGTCAGTGCCGAAGAGTCCATCTTCTCCGGTGAAGCACGCTTTGTCGCGCTGCCTGGTGAATCTGGCGAGCTGGGCATCTATCCCCGCCACACCCCGCTGATCACGCGCATCAAGCCCGGCTCGGTGCGCATCGAGATGGCCAACGGCAACGAAGAGTTCGTCTTTGTGGCCGGTGGCATTCTGGAAGTGCAGCCCAACTGCGTGACCGTGCTGTCCGATACCGCCATCCGCGGCAAGGACCTGGACGACGAGAAGGCCAACGCGGCCAAGGCATCTGCCGAGGAAGCGCTGAAGAACGCCAAGAGCGAGATCGACCTGGCCAAGGCCCAGTCCGAGCTGGCCGTCATGGCTGCCCAGATCGCCGCGCTGCGCAAGTTCCGCCAGAAGAAGTAAGCAAGTAAGCAAGCGAGCAAGTAAGAAGCGAAAACAAGTAAGCAAGCCCTCCGGATCCTCGCGGATCTGGCCTGAAAACCCGGCCTCGGCCGGGTTTTTTTATGCCTGTACGCCAGGGCCCTCGACCAGGTGGATCTGCAGGCCTTCACACGCCAGCGAAAGTCTGCCCTCCGTGGTGCCGTCGGCCTGAAGCAGCCCTCGGGAGGCCAGGAAGGCACGCGCCGTGGCCAGCGAGTGCACGCCGAAGGCGAGCGACTCGATGCGCAGCTCGACGGCGGCAAACAGTTCCAGCGCGATGCCAGGCGCCAGGGTGATGGCCTGGCCCGGCGGGGAGCCTGCGAGGGCTTGCCAGCGGCCCTGGTGGGCCGACAAGTCCGGCGTGCCCATGCGCACCGTCTGCAACCCCAGGAGCCCCAAGGGGCCGCCACCCTGCTCCCGCAGCGATTGCCGGTGCTGTGCGCGGCGTTGCGCGGGCGTGGCGGCTTCGTCCCAAGGGTAGATGCTTCCCCGGGGATCCCATTCGCAAAAGAACACGCAGCATTCCGGCGCCGACAGGTCCAGCAGTACGGAGTTGGTGAAGTTTGTGACCACTTCGCCGCATGCGTTGGTGGAGGTGAAAGGGCGGGGCGGCTTGCACGACACGCCCCGCGCAGACGCCTGGGCCATGGCCGCCGGCAGAGGGCCTTCAGGCTCGAGCGCAAAGCCGTGCACGAGCGGGGGTTGTGCGTGGGCCGGCAGGTCGGAATTCGATGCCGCGGCCCAGAACTCCAGGTCGGTGTTGTCCACATGCACCCAGCCGTACGTGGCGAACGCGGTGTGCTGCAAGGGCCAGGCCACGGGCAAGCCGAAGACGCCGCTGAACAATTCGAACAAGGGCTCTGCGTCGCCCAGGCGCAGCATGATGTGATCGATGGATCGGTAGGCTGGCATCAGCGGTGGGCGTGCATGTTCCTTGTCTGCGCATTGTGCCCGCGCCCGGCCGCCGGAAAATTCTGGGTCCAGGTGAGCGTTCACTTGCGGCTTTCCGCTGTGCCCATGCAAAAAGGCCGCTGCCCCTCGCGGGACACCGGCCTTTTTGCATGGAGGCTGCAGTGCGGTCTGCAGCCTGCCTTGCCTGTTCGATTACAGGGCGCTGATTTCGCCCGAAGGGATCTGGCCCAGACGAACGGCTTCGGCAGCCGCAGCACGCACGGCAGCACGGTCAGCCGTGGACTTGTAGGTCACGACACGCGAACCAGCGGGTTCCAGGCTGCGGGTCTGTGCCACGGCGGCGGCTTCGGCAGCCACTTCAGCGCGGGTGCGGTTCGTGTCGAACTTCAGGGCGAACTGCGAAGCGTCGGCTTCGTCAGCGTGGGCGCCAAAGGCAGAGAAAGCAGCCACAGCGGCGATGGAGAGGATGCGAGCGGTCTTGTTCATGGTGATCTCGATTCTTTGAAATAGGGGTAGAGGGTCAGTTCAGTTCGGGGGCGCTGATTACAGAGCGCTGATCTCACCCGAAGGGATCTGGCCGGTGCGCACGGCTTCGGCGGCAGCGGCACGCACGGCAGCGCGGTCAGCCGTCGACTTGTAGGTCACCACGCGGGAACCAGCGGGTTCCAGGCTGCGCGTCTGGGCGACGGTGGCGGCTTCGGCGGCCACTTCGGCGCGGGTGCGGTTGGTTTCGAACTTGGTGGCGAATTGCGAAGCATCGGCTTCGTCAGCGTAAGCGCCGAAAGAAGCGAAAGCAGCCACAGCGGCGATGGAGAGGAAGCGGGCGGTCGTGTTCATGATGAAATCCTTTGAAGATAAAGAAGCGTCTCAATAAAACCGGGACAGAAACCATTCCTGAACCGGGTTCGGTGAGTCGCCTTGCGGGTTCGGCTCATCGATGGGTTGAACTGTACGCCGTTGGTGTTCAGAGAAAAACCATCTGGTCGCGAACTAACTGTTCCAGTATTGGAAACAATGGATCGGGAACTTTTGCGGGTTTACCCGTGCCTCACCGCAGTAGCAAGGCCCGTGATCCGCTGGGTAGAGAAAAACCCGTGGCCACCAACGGAACAATGGCAAAACCCGGTGTGCTTGCCGCGTGGACGTGCCCACCCGGGTGGGCCCACAAGCCCGGCGGACCGCGCACAATAGGCGCACTGTCCACCACCCCTTCTTGCCCATGCCCCGCGCACGACCCATCGCTGCCACTTTGGGCGGCTCTTCGGACGAGACCGAAACCGCTTTCTACGACGCACTCCAGCGGGGTGATCTCGAACTGCTGATGTCGTGCTGGGCCGATGAAGAGGACATCGTCTGCGTGCACCCGGGTGGTCCGCGGCTCGTCGGGGCCCCCGCCATCCGCGCCGCGTTCGAGGCCATGTTTTCCAACGGCACGGTGCGTGCCCGGCCGACCCAGGTGCGCCGGGTGCAGGCGCTGACCAGCGCCGTGCACAGCGTGGCCGAGCATGTCGAGGTGATGCTGCCCGACGGCATGCACCGGGCCATCGTGATCGCCACCAACGTGTACCACAAGACGCCGCAGGGCTGGCGCCTGGTCGTGCACCACGCCAGCGCAGGTGTGGTGGAGGACGTGCAGGCCATGCAGGCGCAGCAGCCGGTGCTGCACTGAGGGTGCCCGCGCCATGCAGTATGTAGCGCCGCGATGGCTGCCCGGCGGGCAGCTGCAGACCATCTGGCCCGCGTTGTACTCGCGCCGTGTGTTCGGTGCCCAGCCGCCGCCCTACCGGCGCGAGCGCTGGGACACACCCGATGGCGATTTCGTGGATGTGGATTTCCTCGATGACGGGGTGGCTCCCGGCGTGGAGCGACCGCTGCTGGTGGTGTTCCATGGCCTCGAAGGCTCTTCGCGCAGCCACTACAGCGAGGCCTTTGCCGACCTCGCGCGCGAGCGCGGCTGGGCCTGTGCGCTGCCGCATTTCCGCGGCTGCAGCGGCGAGATCAACCGCGCCCCGCGCGCCTACCACTCGGGGGACCATGCCGAGATCGGCTGGATGCTGCAGCGCCTGCGCGCCGCTCACCAGGGGCCGCTGATGGCGGCAGGCGTTTCCCTGGGAGGCAATGCACTGTTGCGCTGGGCCGCCGAGGTGGGCGAAGACGCAGGCCGTTGCGTGGACGCGGTGGCGGCGGTGTGCTCCCCCATCGATCTGGCCGCCGGCGGGCATGCCATCGGGCGGGGTTTCAACCGGCAGGTCTACACGCGCATGTTCATGCGCACCCTGGTGCCCAAGGCCTTGCAGAAGCTGGCCCAGCACCCGGGCCTGTTCGACCGCCAGGCGCTGTTGGCGGCGCGCGACCTGTACGCCTTCGACAATGTCTTCACCGCGCCGGTGCACGGCTTTCGCAACACCGAGGACTATTGGTCGCGGGCATCGGCCAAGCCGCTGCTGCACCGCATCCGTATCCCGGCGCTGGTGGTGAATGCACGCAACGACCCCTTTGTTCCGGCCAGCAGCCTGCCCGGCGTGCACGAGGTGGGGCGTTGCGTCACCCTGTGGCAGCCGGCGCATGGTGGCCATGTGGGTTTTGCCAAAGGGCGTCTGCCGGGCCATGTGCGGGCCATGCCCGATGCCGTGGGCGCCTGGCTCGCGGCGCAGGCTGACACGCAAGGCCGCGCAGCGGGGGCACAATCGCGCCATGGATGACATCGTCAAACAGGCCCTGGCCAAATGGCCCAACGTGCCCGACTGCTACGGCTGGCTGGGGCTGGATGCGCGCGGGCGCTGGTACATGCGCGATGACCGCACGCAGGCCGCCGGCCCCTTCCCGCAGGCCAAGGGCTCATTGCTGCAGCACGAGAAGCTGATCGACTTCATTCACCGCAACTACGAGGCGGATGGGGCCGGGCAGTGGTTCTTCCAGAACGGGCCGCAGCGTGTGTACGTGGAGCTCGAAGCCACGCCGCTGGTCTGGCGCCTGTCGGCCGATGGAGCTGTGACCTCGCACACCGGACAGCCCACCACGGTGGAGCAATGCCTGCTCGATGCACAGGGGCGGGTCTACCTGGTGACGCCCCTGGGCCTGGGCCTGGTGCACACCTTGGACGTGGGCCTGGCGGCCGAGGCGGTGGAGCAAGGGCGCTGGACGCCGCTGGAGGTGCGGGCCGAGGACCTGCCGGCACGCCATGGTTTCGTCACCAGCCCTGCTGCGCGGCACGCGGCTGCCTGAACGGCTCATCGCTTCCGGCAAGGCACAAAAAAGCCGACCTCATGGGGTCGGCTTTTTGCTGAGGTAGCGTGTGCTTACTGCGAAGCGCCCGAGGCTGGCGCTGCGGCTGCACCACCGTCGGCTGCTGCGGAGGCTGCCGCCGCAGGCGCTGCGGGTTCTTCGAACTTGGCACCACCGGCATTGGCCATGAAGGCCACGGCACGTGCGATCTCGGTGTCGCTGAAGTCGCCACCACCCTGAGGGGCCATCGCGCCCTTGCCCTTGAGGGCCGACTGGACCAGCGTTTCAAAGCCGGTCTTGATGCGGGCCGACCAGGCCGCGGCATCACCAAACTTCGGGGCACCTGCTGCGCCGGTGGCGTGGCAGGCGGCGCACTGGGCCTTGTAGACGGCTTCGCCATTGGCCAGGGGACGGTTCGCGTCACGCACTTCGACCACGCCCACCTTCTGGATGCGGGCTGCGGTGGCCTTCTGGCTGTCGACTGCACCGGCGCCCGGCTTGTCGGCCGAGGTCACGTAGAGGACGAGGCCGATGATGGCAAAAATCGGAATCACAAACGAGGCAAGTACCGCGACCAGCAACTGCTTGGGGTTCTTGATCGGGCCGGTATGGGCTTCTTCGTGGTGGGTGTCGCTCATGACTTCCTCGGGTTTATCGTGGGGCTTTGATGCAATCAACCTTCAATTATATCTGTCGGTGCCCCCAGCCCCTGCACCACGGGCGACGCGTGTGCCGAAAGGCCGACAGTGCCTTGCGGGCGGCGCACCACGGGCCGTGGCCGCCCGCCAGCCTTCAGGATCCCGCGGCCGCCGGGGCTGCGGGTTCGGCCGTGCCACCACCGCCCAGGGCCTTGTACAGCACCACCTGGTTTTGCAGTTGGGCCAGTCGCACCTGCACCACACCCTGCTGGGTGGTGAACAGCGAGCGCTCGGCGTCCAGCAGGTCCAGGTAGCTGGACACGCCGTTGCGGTAGCGCAGGTCGGCCAGGCGCAGGCGGGCCTCTTCGGCCTCGGCCTGGCGGCGCTGGGCCTCGGCCTGTTCGGCCAGGGTGGACTGGCCGGCCAGCGCGTCGGACACCTCGCGGAAGGCCGTCTGGATGGCCTTTTCGTACTGCGCCACGGCGATGCCGCGCGCGGCCTGCGAGCTTTCCAGGTTGGCCTGGTTGCGGCCGGCGTCGAAGATCGGCAGCAGCAGCGACGGGGCGATGGTGAAACCCCAGGAGCCGCTCTTGAACAGGCCCGAGAGCTCACCGCTGGCCGTGCCGGCCTGGGCCGTCAGCGAGATGCGCGGGAAGAACGCAGCGCGCGCCGCACCGATGTTGGCGTTGGCCGCGATCAGTTGCTGCTCGGCCTGGCGGATGTCGGGGCGTTGCGTGAGCAGCTCCGACGGCAGGCCCGCAGGCAGGGCGGCCATGGCCGGTGCCTGGGCCAGGGACGCGCCCGCCAGGCTGGCCAGGACATCGGCCGGCACCGGCTGGCCCAGCAGCAGGGCCAGGGCGTGCTCGTCGAGCGCGCGCTGGCGTTGTTGCTGCGCCAGCGTGGCGCGCGCCGCTTGCGTGAGCGATTCGGCCTGACGGAAGTCGAGCTCCGAGGCCACGCCGGCGTCCAGGCGCAGGCGCGTGAGGCGCACCGATTCCTCGCGCGAGGTGAGGGTGCGGCGCGACAGGTTGAGCAGCTCTTCGTCGGCCAGCAGCGTCAGCCAGCCATTGGCCACGGCGGCCACCAGGCTGACCTGGGCGGCATTGCGGCCCTCCTCGCTGGCCAGGTACTGGGCCAGCGCCTGTTCCTTGAGGCTGGCGATGCGGCCGAAGAAGTCGATCTCCCAGGCCGAGAGAGCCAGGCCCACGCTGAACGAGTTGGTCAGGTCGCCATTGGACGCCGAAGGGCCCCGGCTGGCATTGGCGCCCAGGCCCACGCTGGGGAACTGGTCCGCGCGGCGCACCTGGAACTGCGCGCGCGCCTGCTCGATGTTGAGCGCGGCCACGCGCAGGTCGCGGTTGTTGGCCAGGGCGGCGCTGATCAGGGTCTGCAGGCGCGGATCGGCAAAGTAGTCCTTCCACGGCACCTGCGCCGCCGCGGCGGCCCCTGCGGGCGCCGAGGGGCCCGCCTGGAAGGTGCCGGGCACGGGCGCCGCAGGGCGCTCGTAGGTGGGGATCATCGAGCAGCCCGACAGCAGCAGCGCCGCGGCGGCGGCCACCGCCAGGGGCAGGGGGGTACGGCTATCAG
The DNA here is from genome assembly GCF_058783375.1 of Acidovorax sp. FW305-C-20-28. NCBI lineage: Bacteria > Pseudomonadati > Pseudomonadota > Betaproteobacteria > Burkholderiales > Comamonadaceae > Acidovorax > Acidovorax sp. FW305-C-20-28. Next base: position 33,744 of record NZ_JBYSYM010000028.1, read on the forward strand.
TCATGGGTTCCAACTCCTGCTTCTTCTGCGTGGCGGCGGTTCATCTCCTGCTGGCGCGCGCTGCCCTTGAACAGGCTGCGCACCACGACGAAGAACACGGGCACGAAGAACACGGCCAGTGCCGTGCCGGTGACCATGCCGCCGAGCACGCCGGTGCCGATGGCGCGCTGGCTCGCCGAGCCCGCGCCCGAGGCGATGGCCAGCGGCAGCACGCCCAGGCCGAAGGCCAGCGAGGTCATCACGATGGGGCGAAAACGCAGGTGGGCCGCGGCCAGCGCCGACTCGATCACGCCGCGTCCCTGCGCCTGCAGGTCCTTGGCGAACTCGATGATCAGAATGGCGTTCTTCGCCGACAGGCCGATGATGGTGATCAGCCCCACCTGGAAGTAGACGTCGTTCGCATACCCCCGCAGCAAGGTGGCCAGCAGCACGCCGAGCACACCGAGCGGCACCACCAGGATCACGGCCAGCGGGATCGACCAGCTCTCGTACAGCGCGGCCAGGCACAGGAACACCGCCAGGATGGCGAAGCTGTACAGGATCAGCGACTGCGAGCCGGCGAGCTTTTCCTCGCGCGACATGCCCGTCCACTCATAGCCGAAGCCGGGTGGCAGCTGGGCGGCGAGCTTTTCCATCTCGGCCATGGCAGCGCCGGTGCTCATGCCTGGGGCGGGCGAGCCCGAGATGCGCACGGCCGGGTAGCCGTTGTAGCGCACCGTCTGCTGCGCGCCCTTGATCCAGCGCGTGCTGGCAAAGGCCGACAGCGGCACCGGCTTGCCCAGATTGTTGCTGGCGTTGATCTTGAGCAGGTCGTCGGGCTGCATGCGCGCCGGTGCGTCGGCCTGCACCACCACGCGCTGCAGACGGCCCTGGTTCGGGAAGTCGTTCACGTAGGTCGAGCCCAGGGCGGTGGACAGCGCCGAGTTGATCGCATCGAAAGGCACGCCCAGGGCGTTGGCCTTGTCGCGGTCGATGTCGATCTGCAGCTGCGGCGCATCTTCCAGGCCATCGGGGCGCACCTGGGTGATCACCTTGCTCTGCGATGTCATGCCCAGCAACTGGTTGCGCGCGTTGATCAGCGCCTCGTGCCCGGCGCCGCTGCGGTCCTGCAGGCGGAACGAGAAGCCGCTGGCATTGCCCAGCTCGGGAATGGGCGGTGGGCTCAGCGGGTAGATGAAGGCGTCGCGGATGCCCATCAGCCCGCCGAAGGCGCGGCCTGCCACCTCCTGGGCCGACTGGCCGGGGGCGTGGCGTTCCTTCCAGTCCTTCAGGGTCACGAAGGCGAGCGCGGCATTCTGGCCCTGGCCGGAGAAGCTGAAGCCCAGCACGCCGACCATGCTCTGCACCTCGGGCTGCTTGAGGATGAACTCCTCGACCTGCTGCATCACGGCCAGCGTGCGTTCCTGCGTCGCACCGGGCGGCAGCTGCACGTTGACGATGATGTTGCCCTGGTCTTCGCCGGGCAGGAAGGAGGTGGGCACGCGCATGTAGACCACCGCCACGGCGCCGATGATGGCGGCATAGATGATGAGGTAGCGCGCCGCCTTGCGCAGCATGCGCGAGACCATGCTTTCATAGCCCTTGGCCGTGCGCGAGAAGCCGCGGTTGAACCAGCCGAAGAAGCCGGTCTTTTCATGGTGGTGGCCGGCTTCCACGGGCTTGAGCAGCGTGGCGCACAGCGCGGGTGTGAGCGACAGCGCCATGAAGGCCGAGAAACCGATGGACGCCACCATCACCGCCGAGAACTGGCGGAAGATGTTGCCGGTGGAGCCCGAGAAGAAGGCCAGCGGCACGAACACCGAGATCAGCACCACGGTCACGCCGATGATGGCGCCCGAGATCTGGCGCATGGCCTTGCGCGTGGCTTCCAGCGGCGGCAGCCCCTCCTCGCTCATGATGCGCTCGACGTTCTCCACCACCACGATTGCATCGTCCACCACGATACCGATCACCAGCACCATGCCGAACATGGTCAGCACGTTGATCGAGAAGCCCAGCGCCAGCAGCGTGGCCATGGTCCCCAGCAGGGCAATCGGCACCACGATGGTCGGGATGATGGTGTAGCGCCAGTTCTGCAGGAACAGGAACATCACCAGGAACACCAGGACCACGGCTTCCAGCAGCGTCATTGCCACCTGGGTGATGGAGATGTCCACGAAGCGCGAGCTGTCGTAGGGAATGCTCCACTCCGTGCCCTCCGGGAAGAAGCGGGCCAGCTCGCCCATCTTGGTGCGCACCGCCTTCGCCGCCTCCAGCGCATTGCCGCTGGGCGACAGCTGCACGCCGATGCCGACCGCGGGCTTGCCGTTCAGGCGCGCCGAAGTGGCATAGGCCTGGCCACCAAGCTCCACGCGCGCCACGTCCTTGAGGCGCACGGTGGAGCCGTCGGTGTTGGCGCGCAGCACGATGCTGCCGAACTGTTCGACGCTGGACAGCTGGCCGTTGACCACCACCGTGGCGGCGATGCCCTGGCCGGCCACGTTGGGCAGGTCACCGATGGTGCCGCTGGCCACCTGGGCGTTCTGCGCCCGGATGGCGGCCGTGATCTCGGCGGCCGAGAGGTTGAAGCTCTGCATCTTGGCCGGGTCGATCCAGATGCGCATGGAGCGCTCGGTGCCGAACAGCTGGGCCTGGCCGATGCCGGGAAGGCGCTGCAGCTCGGGCACGATGTTGCGCGAGGCGTAGTCGCCCAGGGCCACGGTGTCCATCTTCGGGTTGGTCGACGAGAGCATCGTGAACAGCAGGAAGTTGGAGCGCGACTTGTCCACGCGCACGCCCTGCTGCGTCACGGCCGAAGGCAGGCGTGGCGAGGCGCGCGAGAGGCGGTTCTGCACATCCACCTGCGCCAGCTCGGCATTGGTGCCGGGCTGGAAGCTCAGTGTGATGCTGCCCGAGCCATCGGCCTGGGCCACCGACTCCATGTAGATCAGGCCGGGCGAACCGTTCATCTCGCGTTCGATGACGGACAGAACGCTGTCCTCCAACGTCTGCGCCGAGGCGCCGGGGTAGGCGGCATTGATGACGATGGCAGGCGGCGCCACCGGCGGGTATTGCGCGATCGGCAGCTGCGTGATCGCCACGCCGCCCATCACCATGATGAACAGTGCGATCACCCACGCGAAGATCGGGCGGTCGATAAAGAACTTGGCCATGGATGCCCCTTACTTCGAAGCGGCGGCAGAGGCCGCAGGCGCTGCGCCGGGGGCCGCTGCGGCGGCCGGGGCTGCCGCAGGCGCGGCACCGGCTGCCTGCCAGGGAACCGGCTTGACGGGCGTGCCCGGGGGCAGCATCTGCAGCTTCTGGAAGCCGTCGACCATGACCTTCTCGCCAGCCTTCAGGCCGTCGAGCACCACCCAGCGGTTGTTCTGCGCCGCGCTGATCTTGACGCTGCGCGGGCTGATCTTGCCGTCCTCGCCCACCACGCTCACCGTGTCACCCTGCTGGGTGCGCGTCACGGCCTGCTGGGGCAGGGTGATGGCGTTGCTGGCCTCCACCTGCTCGATCTGCACGCGCAGGTACAGGCCGGGCAGCAGCTCGCCCTTGGGGTTGGGCACTTCGGCGCGCAGCGTGACCTGGCCCGTGGTCGCATCGACCGTCAGGTCCGAGAACAGCAGCTTGCCGGGGTGGGCATACACCGAGCCATCGCCCAGCAGCAGCTTGACACTGGCCGCGTCGCCGCTGGCGCGCTTGAACTGGCCGCTCTCCATGGCACGGCGCAGCGCGAACACCTCGCTGGCCGACTGGGTGAAGTTCACGTACACCGGGTCGATCTGCTGGATCACGGCCAGGGGCGTGGCTTCGCCCTGGCCCACCAAGGCGCCTTCGGTCACCAGGGCGCGGCCGATGCGCCCGGAAATGGGGGCCGTCACGCTGGCGTAGCTGAGGTTGATGCCCGCGGTGCGGGTGGCTGCGCGGCCGGCTTCCACGTCGGCCTGGGCCTGCTTCTGGGCGGCCTCGGCGTTGACGAAATCCTGCTTGCTGATGGCATTGGCTGCCACCAGGGGGCGGTAGCGCTCCACCGTGGCCGTGGCCTGGGCCAGGTTGGCCTCGGCCTTGGCCAGGCTGGCCTTGGCGCTGTCTGCCGCCGCAGCGTAGGTGGCCGGGTCGATGCGGAACAGGGGCTGGCCTGCCTTCACGTCGCTGCCCTCGCGGAACTCGCGCTTGAGCAGGATGCCGGCGGCGCGGGCGCGCACCTGGGCGACGCGCGAGGCTTCCACGCGGCCGGGCAGCTCGGTGACCAGGCCGACATCGCCCGGCGTGGCAACCACCACGCCCACTTCGACGGGCGGCATCTTGGGGGCGCCGCCGGCCGCAGCCGGGGTATCGGACTTGCCGCACGCGGCGAGGAAGGCAGTCACGGTGCACAGAGCGGCCACTGGCAGCATTCGCTTCAGGGCAGGGATGCGCGCAATGCGGGGGGAGGGGTCACGCAGGCGAGGCATGGGAGTCCTTGTGTTGGGCATCAACGGGAGGGTCACGGCAGGCGTCGCCGGGCAGCGGGCTGCGTCGGCGAGTAGGAGTTTCTACCAATAGACGGGTAATTATACATACAACCATGGATGTATAATAGAGCCGGCGCGCCACCCGGGCCGCCGGTGAACTTGCATGAATGAAAGGCTGTACCCATGGTGCGCAGAACCAAAGAGGACGCAATTGCCACGCGCAACGGCCTGATCGACGCGGCAGAGAGGGTGTTCTACGACAAGGGCGTTTCCCGGGCCTCCCTGAGCGACATCGCCCTGGCCGCGGGCACCACCCGGGGGGCCATCTACTGGCACTTCAAGGACAAGGTCGATCTCTTCAATGCCATGATGGACCGGGTGACCCTGCCGCTGGAGCAGGGCTATGCCGAATTCGAGGCCAATGCCGACCTCGATCCGCTGCAGCGCCTGCGCGCCGTGATGGCCCTGGTGCTGGAGAGCGTGGCCTCGGACGAGCACACCCGCCGCGTGTTCGAGATCGCCATGCACAAGGTGGAGTACGTGGGGGAACTGGTCGCCGTGCGCGAGCGCCACATGGCCGCCTGCGACGGCTTCATCCGCCAGCTGGCGCGTGACTTCGAACTTGCCGCCAGCGCACAAAAGGTCACCATGCCGGTCACGCCCCTGGGAGCCGCGCTGGGCTTGCACGCCATGTTCGACGGCCTGATGCAGAACTGGATCCTGTCCAACGGCATCTTCGACCTGCTGGGCACTGGCCGCGTCTGCACCGACGCCTTCATCTCGGGCCTGGGGCTGCGGATCGGGGCTTGCGCGCCTCCCGCGGGCGCGCCCTAGCCGGCTTTTTCTGCGGGGCGGCGACCGCATGCGATAATGCAAAGCTACACGCACGCGGCTGTAGCTCAGTGGATAGAGTATTGGCCTCCGAAGCCAAGGGTCGTGGGTTCGATCCCCGCCAGCCGCGCCACCATCTTCCCGCATGAACCTGGGTCTGTTGTTCGTGCACCCATTGCCGTGCCAAGAGCAGCCGGGTCCGCTCACCAGGCAACGGGGTGACCCCAGGGTCCAACGCTGAAGCGATCGATGGTGCTTGCGCAATGCCCATGCGCTGTGTCCAATAGAACAATGCCGCACCTGCTATTCAAATGGGTCCTGCGCGAGGACCGCTACGAGTTTTCCGGCGAAGCGAAGACCCCGCGTGCGCTCGAAGCCGAGGTGAATGCCGAGATCGTGGCGATCTGGGCCTGGCTGCAGCGCCAGAAGCTGCGTCCCGGGCAGTTCGGCTGGGAAGCCACGCGCCGCACCCTCACCAGCAAGGACGAGACCCTCACCGTCTCCCATGGCATGGTTTCCGCCGATGGCAGTACGGTGCTGCATCCGCAGGAAACCCGCGTCGTCGTCACGCTGCCGGAGAAGGTGGCGGTGCAGTTCCGTTTTGAGTTCAACGTGGTGGACGACAGACGTTGACCGACCCGCTGCCGTGCCATGCTGCAAGGCAGCGAAGCCTGGGCACGAGGGGCACTGACGGAAAGTGCCTTGCTTTCAGCGGACAAATTGGTCGATGTAGTCCGCCCCCAGGCCGTTGGCCGCGTAGTGGCGCCGGCACATCTCGATCTTGGTGAACACGTCTTCGTAGCCTGTGGGCTGGCCCTGGGCGTCCACGTAGACCATGGCGCCCGAGATGTTGAAGAAGGTGATCATCTCGGTGGCTCCGCCCGAGGCCTCGTCCACCACCAGGGTGTGGATCTCGCCGGGCGGTTCGAAAACGAAGGAGCCTTCGCGCGCCACCCAGTCGTGTTCCAGGTAGCGCCACGATCCGCGGATCACGTAGCCGACCACGATGGAGGGATGGATGTGCCGCGACAGCACACCCGACTTGCGCACTCGCAGCAGGTTGCACCAGCCGCCGGTCACCGTATTGAGCAGCAGCGGGCGAAACCAGACGTTCTCGGCCTGGGGCACCCAGACGCGCTCGTCGTCGGGGATGGCGGTGACAGCGATCTCGGGCTGTATGCCAGGCAGTTGCAGGATGGGGGACATCATGAGGAAGGCTCTCCGTGGGGTGGTTATGTTGCTTGGGCTCGCCTCGCTCAGGTGATCAGATAGCCCCCGTCGACCGGCAGCACCACGCCGGTGACGAAGGCCGCCTGTGCCTTGTCGGCCAGAAAGAGCACCGGGCCGGCCACGTCCTGTGGCGTGCCCCAGCGGCCCATGGGTGTGCGTGCGAGGATCGGGGCCGAGCGGGCCGGGTCGTCCTGCAGCGCCTGGGTCAGCGGCGTGGCAATCCAGCCCGGCGCCACGGCATTCACGCGGATGCCGTCGGTCGCGTAGGCGATGGCCAGGGACTTGGTGAGCTGGGCCACGCCGCCCTTGCTGGCGCTGTAGCCCGGCACCAGCCCGCCGCCGAAGAAGCTCAGCATGGACGCGGTATTGATGATGCAGCCGCCCGATGCCTTGAGCAGCCCGCGCGCAGCAGCGCAGGTGCGCATGCTGCCCGTGAGGTTGATGTCGATGACACGCGCGAACGCCACGGGGTCGTGCTCCTGCCCGCGCTGGATGATGCCGGCGCAATTGACCAGCACATCGAGCCGCTGCAGGGCACCGAAGAAGCTGGCCACTGAGGCGTCGTCGCGCACGTCCAGTGGCGCGAAGGCCATGCCAGGGTGTCCTGGCTGGGCCTGTGCGGCGGCCACCTCGGCCGCGGTGGCGCCGGTGGCGGTTACCTGCGCGCCGGCCTGGGCAAAGGCCTGGGCGATGCCGTGGCCGATGCCGCTGGTGGCGCCCACCACCAGCACACGCTGGCCGCTGAAGGATGGATGGTTCTGCTCTGTGGTCATGTCGCTCACTTCGCGTGGTAGGGCTGCGCGCCCAGCTTCATGCGGTAGATGCGGAAGTTGGGCACCTTGGGGTTGTTGAAGTCCATGTCTTCGTCCACCCACAGGTGCAGGTGGTTGCTCACCAGGTACAGGTCGCCGCCGGGGCCCCAGGCGAGCGTGTCGGGCCAGGAAATCTCGTCGCTGGAGACCAGGGTCGTGACCTTGCCGGACTTCGCGTCGCGCTTCATCACGCCGTTCAGGCCCAGGGCGGTCATGTACAGGTTGCCGTTGCGGTCGGCCGTCATGCCGTCGGTGTTGGAGGGCAGTGTGGCCACGACCTTCGCGGCTTTTTTCACCTGGTCTTCCGTTTTCGAGAAGTCACGCGCCACGCTGGTGGGCAGCGAAAGCAGGCGGTTGCCGGTGAGGTTGGTCCAGTACAGCGTCTTCTTGTCACCCGACAGCGCGATACCGTCGGCGCCGGTCTTCATGCCGTTGGGCTTGCCGTCCTTGGGCTTGAGCACGTCGCGGCCATGGATCTTGAAGGTGTAGTTCTCGTCGTTCACCCACTCCGGGGCCGAAAGCACGCGCCGGGCCTTGTTGGCCTTGATGTCATACACCAGGATGCCGCCCTTGAGCGGATTGCAGAAGATGCCCGAATCCGAGATGTAGACCACGCCCGCGTCGTTGTCCACCGCCACGTCGTTGAGGAAAGAGCACTTCTTGTCCGTGTCGGCATCGCTGAACTCGTAGCGTGCCACTTCCTTGCCCGCTTTCAGGTCCCAGCCGATGAGCTTCTCGTCGCCGGGGCCCGACGGGGCGCCAGCGATGTGGCCCTGGTCCAGGATCCACATTACGTCGTTGCGGTCGATCTCGAAGCCCAGCACCGCCTTGAGTCCAGCCGGGTTGGCCACGTCGTTCAAGACCTTGCTCGGAAAAGGCTGCAGCTTCCACTCGGTGCCGTTCTTCACCAGTTTGGAGAGCGTGGCAGGCACCTCCTTGCCGCCCCAGCGCGCGGTGCTCACGTAGATGTTGCCCTGGGAGTCGACCTTGGCGCCCTGCATCAGCACCTTCTTCCAGACCTGTCCGTCCTCGTAGGCCTTTTCCGCTGCGGGATCGCCGAGGTCGTACGAAATCCGGTTCCACTGTGCCACCACCTCGATTTGGGGTGGCACCGCAAGGGCAGCCGAACTTGCTGCAACGCTGGCCGCGAAAGCCATTGCCACACGGAACACGCGATTGCTCATGGTTTGTCTCCTTGGATGTTGTGTTGCTTCTTGCGGGTACTCAGGATTGGTCTGCCTGCAGGGCCGCGCGCACGGCCTCGGCGCGGGGAATGGGCGCGACGGCGCCATAGCCCTGTGTCGACAGGGCGGCTGCAGTCGCTGCATAGCGTCCTGCGTCGGCCAGGCCGTCCCCCGCGATCAACCGGGCCACGAAGGCCCCGCCGAATGTGTCCCCTGCACCCGTGGCGTCCACCGGCGTGCAGGGCGCGGGCGCGATGGCGTGGCGCTCGTGCGCATTGGCCACCAGGGCGCCGCGCTCGCCGAGCTTGAGAGCCACGGTTTTTGCACCACGCCGCAGGCAGTGGTCCACCAGCGCGTCGGGCTCCGTCAGGCCGGTGATGGCCACGATGTCCTCGTAGCTGGGCAGGCAGATGTCGCACAGCGCCATGGCTTCGCCCATCACGGCGCGGGCGCGCTGCACCGGCCACAGCTTGAGCCGCAGGTTGGTGTCGAAGGACACGCGCACGCCCGCGGCGCGGGCTTCGTCGATGGCGGCGAAGCAGGTGTCGGCCGCACTGTCCGAAATGGCCAGCGAAATGCCCGACAGGTGCAGCACCTGCGCTGCGCGGATGCGGGCCAGCGGCAGGTCGGCCGGCCGCATGCGGCTGGCGGCCGAGCCGCTGCGGAAAAAGCTGAACTGGTGCCCCTGCACGCCATGGGTGACGAAGTAGATGGCGGTGAAGGCCTGCGGGTTGGTGGCCACGCTGGCGTGGCACACGCCCTCCTCGTCCCACAGGCGGCGCAGCAGCGCGCCGTAGGGGTCGTCGCCCAGGGCGCTGGCATAGGCCACGCGCGCGCCCTGGCGTGCGGCGGCAATGGCGAAGTTGGAGGTGTCCCCGCCAAATCCCTGCAGGTACAGGCGCCCGCCGCCCTCGCCGGTCTGATTGAACTCGACCATGGGCTCGCCCAGGGCGATGATGTCGACCGGGCCGGTGCCCACGGCAGCCGGGCCGGCCAGGGCCTCAGATGCGGCCATACTTGGCCAGCCCCTTGCGCAGCGAGCGCTCCTCGATGATGAGCTTGGCCTGCTCGAGCTCGCGCACGTCGATCTCCAGCGCCATCTTCAGCACCTCCTCGGCCTTGCCGCGCGGCACCACCACCACGCCGTCCACGTCGCCCACCACGATGTCGCCGGGGTGCACCACCACGCCCGCCACCTTCACCGGCACCTGCGAGGACACGGTGCGGTAGCGGCCCAGCGTGGTGCCCGGGCTCACGTCGCGGGCGTACACGGGAAAGTCGTAGTCGCGGCGGATCTCGGTGAGGTCGCGCACGCCGCCGTCCAGCACCGCGCCCACGTGGCCATTGGCCACGGCGCCGGCCGTCATCAGGCCGCCCCAGACGGCCACGTCGGGCTCGCCGCCCACGATGGAGATCACGATCACGCTGCCGGGCTCGACCTCGTCGATCAGGTCCAGCGCGTGCTGCGGTGGCACGAACTCGTCGGTGGCAGCCTCCAGCACGGTGGCGGCGGGGCCGCAGATGCGCTTGTCGTTGATGCGCGGCTTGATGGGGCTGTCCATGTAGCCGCGGTGCCCGCAGACCTTGTCCACGGCATCGGCCACCGACGCCACGGCAACACGGTTGAATCCTTCGATCAGTTCTTTCATGGCAATGTCTTTCAGGGTTTGGAAGAGAAGAAATCAGGGGGGCGGCCAAGGCCGCCCCTGGCTCACCAGCGGTTGAGCCAGTGCAGCGGCTCCTCGCCGCGCAGCACGCGCACGGCCTCCAGCGCGGTCTTGCGCTGCAGCTCGCGCATGGCCTCCTCGCTGTACCAGCCCATGTGGTTGGTCACGACCACGTTGTCCAGCGTGAAGAGCGGGTGGGCACCGGGCGGCTCCTGCTCGAACACGTCCAGTCCCGCCCCCAGGATGCGGCGCTCCCGCAGCGCCTGGTACAGCGCGTCCGTGTCCACCAGGCCGCCACGCGCGGTGTTCACCAGGATGGCGGTGGGCTGCATCAGCGCCAGGCGCCGCGCGTCGATGAGGTGGTGCGTCTGCGCGTTGAGCGGGGCATGCAGCGAGACCAGGTCGGCCTGGGCGCACAGTTCGTCCAGCGGCGCACGCTCCACGCCGGGCGGCAGCTCGGCCGAGGGGTCGTGCACCAGCACGCGGGCAAAGCCGAAGCCCGAGAGCTTGTCCAGCGTCATGCGCGCAATGCGGCCAAAGCCCACCAGGCCCAGCGTGCGCCCGCGCAGCCGGTACATGGGCTGCAGCACGCCGGTGGACCAGCGGCCCGCGCGCACCTCGGCATCGTGCAGGCCGATGCGGCGCGACACGGCCAGCGCCAGCGCCACGGCCTGCGAGCTGACCTCGTCGGTGCCATAGTCGGGCACGCTGACGACCTTGATGCCGCGTTCTTTGGCAGCGACCTGATCGATGTTGTCCACCCCGATGCCGTAGCGGATGATGGCCTGGCAGCGCGCCATGGCATCGATGACACGGCGGCCCACGGGCGACTCGCGCACCAGCACCACGTCGGCATCGCGCACCGCCTCCATCGCACTGTCCTCGCTGCGCCGGCAGGGCCGCAGGGCAAAGCGCGCACCGGCCTCGGCCAGCAGCGCCTCCTCCTGGTCGTAGGCGGCGTAGCCATCGTCCAGTGCGACCACCAGACGCTGCTCTTGCGATGTCACGGCATTCACAATCGGGTTCCCAATCACTTGGTGGCGGCCAGCAGCTTCTGGGTCCACTCCTTGCTGACCTCGGCCTCCAGGTAGGCCTGCACCACGGGCTGGGCCACCTTGCGGAAGCGGTCGATCTCGGCCGGGGTGAGCTCGGTCACGGTCATGCCCTTTTCGGCCAGCACCTTCTTGGCCGAGAGGTCCTGCTCGCGCGTCATGTCGCGGTGGATCTTCTTGGCCTTGTCGATGCCCTCCGTCACGGCCTTCTTCTCCACGTCGGTCAGCGTGTTGTAGAAGCGGTCGCTGACCAGGTAGGCATGCAGGCTGTAGACGTGGCCGTCCAGCGTGACGTGCTTCTGGTGCTGGTAGAGGCTGGCGGCCATGATGTTGGTCACGCCGTTCTCCTGGCCGTCGGCCGTGCCCTGCGCCAGTGCGGCAGGCAGCTCGCCCCAGTCGATGGCGGTGGGGCTGGCGCCCAGGGATTCGACCAGCTTCACGAACACCGGGCTGGGCTGCACGCGCATCTTCAGGCCCTTCATGTCCTCGGGCGTGCGAATGGCGCGCTTGCTGTTGGTGAAGTGGCGAATGCCGTTGTCGGCATAGCCCATCAGGCGGATGCCGGTGCGCTTGCGCATGTCCTCGGCCAGCTCCTGGCCGAACTTGCCGTCCAGCACGGCATAGGCGTGCGCGTGGTCGTTGAAGATGAACGGCAGGCCGAAGATGTTGAAGGTCTTGTACACGCCGGGAATGCCGCCGTCGTGCACCACCGCCACCTCCACCGTGCCCAGGCGCAGGCCTTCCATGACCTGCTGCGCGGGGCCGAGCTGGCCGGCAGGATAAAGCTCGACCTTGACCGAACCGTTGGTGGCCTTCTCCACATGCTCCTTGAAGGCCAGCGCCGCCATGTGCTTGGGCTGGTCGTTCTTGGCCGGCTGGTAGTGGGTGTACTTGATGACCTTCTGCGCCATGGCAGGTAGTGCGCCCAGTGCCAGCGCGGCGGCGGCCGCTGCGGTGAAGAAGTGCTTGCGGGTGATGTTCATGCTTGTCTCCTTGGTTGTTGTCGTGCGAAAGGGAATGCCGGGACCCCGTGTCGTTCGGCTAGTTGCGGTAGCCGAGCAGGCCCGGCAGCCAGGTGGATATGGGCGGGAAGAAGGTGAGCAGCGCCAGCACCACGAAGAGCGCCGCGAGCATGGGCGCCATCTCGCGCACCATGGGGCCCATCTTCACGCCCGATACGGCGGAGGTGACGAACAGCAGGCCGCCCACGGGCGGGGTCACCATGCCCAGCGTCAGGTTGACGATGACCACGATGGCGAAGTGCAGCGGGTTGAGCCCGGCCGCATCGGCCAGCGGCGCGAGGATGGGCACCATGATCATCACGCCCGGCAGCGGCTCGATGAAGATGCCCACGAGCAGCAGCAGCACGTTCACCGCCACCAGCAGCGCGGCCTGGCTCAGTTCCATGCTGGCGATCCAACTGGCGGCATGCTGCGGGATCTGCCCCACGGTGAGCACCCAGGCGAACACCGCCGAGGTGGCCACGATGAACAGGATGGAGGCCGTCATCAGCGCCGTGCGGAACAGGATGGCCGGCAGCATGCTGAAATGCAGCGTGCCGTAGACGAAGCGCCCCACGATCAGCGCGTACAGCACGGCGGCGGCAGACGCTTCGGTGGGGGTGAAGATGCCCAGGTGGATGCCGCCCAGGATGATGGCCGGCAGCATCAGCGCGGGCAGCGCGCGCCAGAACAGCAACAGCAGGGGCGCGGGGTCCAGCAGCTCGGGGGCCGAGCGGTAGTCGCGCCGCACGCTCACCCAATGGTTGACCAGGGCCAGCGCCACCGCGATCAGCAGCCCCGGCAGCACGCCCGCCAGGAACAGGCCGGTGACGGTGACGCTGTTGTCCGTCAGCGCATAGACGATCATGATGATCGAGGGCGGAATGATGGGCCCCACGATGGCCGTGCTGGCCGTGAGGGCCGCCGCATAGGCGTCGTTGTAGCCGGCCTTGCGCATCATCTTGATCAGCATGGCGCCAGGGCCTGCGGCGTCGGCCAGGGCCGAGCCGCTGATGCCCGAGAAGAAGGTCAGCGTGAGGATGTTGGCATGCCCCAGGCCGCCGCGGCGCATGCCGACCAGGCGCGCGGCGAACTTGAGCAGCACGTCCGTCAGCGCGCCGCCGGACATCAGCTCGGCCGCCAGGATGAAGAACGGAATGGCCAGCAGGGGAAAGCTGTCCAGCCCGCTGAAGAGGTTCTGCATGACCACCAGGGCGGGCATGCCGGGTTTCATCCAGACGGCGGCGAGGCCGGCGATGAGCATGGCGAATGCGATGGGGGCGCCCAGGGCCATCAGGCCGATGAACACGCTTGCGAGGATGGCACTCATGGTGTCTTGCTTCCGGTGAAATGGGGGGGCGGGACTACAGGGCCTGTGGGTCGAAGCCTTCGACCCGCTCCCACTCGCCGCCCATCACCCAGGCGCGCGCCACCAGCGCCAGGTGCACCAGCGTGAGGGCCGCACCCACCGGCAGCGCCAGGTAGACCAGGCCGAGCGACCAGCCGAGCACCGGCGATTCCTGGTACCAGGCGAACTCGGCGTACTCGATGCCCAGCCACACCATGGTGGCCAGCGTGGCGGCCATGATCAGCGCCACCAGTGCGCGCAGCGCACGGGCACCGCCCGTGGGCAGCGCGGCCGGCAGCGTGTCGATGGCGATGTGGCCGCCCACGCGCAGGGCCGGGCCCGCGCCCAGGAAGGCGGCCCAGATCATCATGTAGCGGGTGGCCTCTTCCACCCAGGTGAAGGAGTGGCTGAACACGTAGCGCGAGATCACGTTGCCGATGACCAGCACCGCCATCACCGCCAGCAGGGCGATCAGGGCCCAGCGGTTGGCGCCGACGAAGGCGCGCTCCAGCACATGGGGCGGGCGCGCTGGCGCGAGAGGGGAATCGTGCGCCACGCCGGGCGCCTTGTCGGGCAATGCAGCAGTCAAGGGTCTCGTCTCCGTGTTTGTCTTATTGACCAAAGTGCGAACGAGGCGCATCGTATCTGATATCTCAGATGTTGAAGAACTGTCGTAAACCCTATACTCGGCGCTGTCCAAAAAGCAGCAAGCTGCGCCCACCCATGAGCAAAGTCCTAGAACTCCAACGCCCCCGCCTGCTGACCGACGTGGTGGGCGAACGCCTGCGCGAAGCCATCGTCACGGGCGACCTCAAGCTCGGCGAGCAGGTCTCCGAGGCGCAGCTCGCGCAGTTGATGAACGTGAGCAAGACGCCCGTGCGCGAGGCGCTGCTGCGTCTGAAATCCGAAGGGCTGGTGGAGATCCACCCGCAGCGCGGTACCTTCGTGTTCCGCCTGTCACCGGCCGAGGTGGCGCACCTGTGCCAGTTCCGTGCGATGGTGGAGACCGAGGCCTTGCGCGAGGCCATGCAGTCGCAGCCCAAGGTCCTGGTCAAGCGGCTGGCGGGGTTCGTGAAGGCGATGAAGTCCGCAGAACAGACCCAGGACCTGCCGGCCCTGGCGCGGCTGGACATGGACTTCCACTGGGCCTTCCTGGAACTGTGCGAGAACGACTACCTGCGCGCAGGCTACGAACTGCTGCGCTACCAGCTCAACGCGCTGCGCCACCGCTCGCCGATCTCCAACGCCGTCCCCAGCCACCAGATCCTGGTCGATGCGATTGCCGGTGAAGATGTGGCCGCGGCGACAAACCTTCTGCGTGAGCACATCCAGGAGAATGAACCCCGGTACCGAGTGGCCTGCGGGCTCGCATGAGGAAGATTTGGGGCCTGCGCTCACATCCAGCGGGTGAAGCGGGCATGTCGTAGCCAGAATGCTTCAAAAAAAGCGCCGGGCTCCTGCCCGGCGCCAACCTTGGAGCACTCTTTCTTCAGAACGCGTGCCGCACACCCACGGCCACGCCGCTTTGCGAGCCGCCTGCGGCAGGCGCGCCACCCGCGGCGGCATTGCTGACCGAGATCGCCAACGCACCGTCGTTGGCGATGTGGCCGGCCGTGGCGTACACCGCCGTGCGCTTGGACAAGTGGTAGGTGGCGCGCAGTGCCAGCAGCGTGGCCTGGTTGGCGCTGTTCTTGTAGTCGAGCTTGAAGACCTGGCCGTCGAGCACCAGCACTGGTGTGGCGCTGTAGGAGGCGCCCAGGTACCACAGGTTGCTGCGCCGCGTGGCGGGGGCAGCATCGTTGTCGCGCGCGATGAGGCCGGCGCCGAGCTTGAGCGCATCGAACTTCGCCCAGCCAGCCACCGTGGAGCGGCGGTCTTTGAGGGTGCTGCTGGTCAGCCCGGCAAAGGCGCCTGCGCCGCCGCGGATCTCGTCCACCGCCAGGGCCAGGCCCCAGGCCGCGGTGTCGTACTTGGCCAGCAGCGACCATTGGCGGCAGGCCGACTTGTCGGTAGCCGATTCGCCCGCGCAGTTGGTGCCGGAGGGGCTGGGGCCGGCGTTGACGGCGTCTCGCCCCAGGCTGTAGGTGGCGCCGGCGGTGAAGCCGCTGAACGTGCCGCGGTAGGCGATGGCGTTGTCCACGCGGGCGTTGGGCAGGTAGCTGTCGAGCGAGCCAGAGCCGAAGGCGCTGGGGCCGAGGATGTCGGCGTCGAGCTGCGACCAGAACAGCATGGAGTACTGGCGGCCCAGGTTCAGACTGCCCCAGTCGCCCGACAGGCCCACGAAGGCCTGGCGCCCGAAGGCCCGGCCGCCCTGGTTGTAGGTGCCGCTGTCCACGCCGAAGCCCGACTCCAGCGTGAAGCCGGCCTTGAGGCCGCCGCCCAGGTCTTCGACACCGCGAAAGCCCAGGCGCGAGGGTGCGCTGCCGGTCAGGCCCGGCATGCGGGTGAGGCTGCCACCGTTGGCCGACGCGTTGGAGAGGTGCTCGACCGAGGCGTCGAGCAGGCCGTAGATCGTGACACTGCTTTGGGCACTGGCTGCGCCGCATGCGGCGGCCAGCAGGCCCAGGGTGAACAGGGAACGGAATTTCATCTTGGAGGTCTCCTCTTTCTTCAGGGTGGTGGTGAAAACAGTCGGTTGCGTCAGGTGCCGGTGGTGGCCTCGTGGGGCGCATCCCATGTGAGTGCGCCAGCGTCCTTGCCGGCCACCGAGTACAGGGCCTGGGTGTTGCGCGTTTGCTGGAAGGCTTCGAGCGATTCGCCGCGCATGGCGGCGTAGATGTGAAGGTTGGAAACGCCGACCACGGCGCCCAGCTTTTCGAGCAGGAAGAAGATCACGCCGTAGTGGATGAGGCCGCGCCAGTCGCGCTGGCGCACCAGGCTGCGCTCGGTCTCGGTGAGACCGGCGCGCTCATAGGCCCCCTCCTCGTCGGCCAGGAAGGCTGCGCGCACGGCAGGCGCAATGAGCGCATGCAGAAAGCGGTTGAGCCGGTAGGCCTTGACGCTGCGCTCCAGCGTGAACGGGTGCGTTCCTTGCAGCACTTCGGCACCGGCGAGCTGCAGCTGCATGTGCGCGCGGTGGCGCTGCAGCATGGGCGCGGGCAGGCCGCTGTCGGCGGGCTCGTAGATGGCGGCGGCAATGCCGGTCATCGACGGCAGGTAGTAGCTGCGGTGCAGGCAACGCACTTGCGAGGCCAGCGCACCGCGCATCACCAGCCACATGATGACCTCGGCCCCCTCGAAGCCGCCCAGCGCGGCGTACTCAGCATGGGTCATGTCGGCGAGCTGCTCGGGGTCGCGCTCGAACAGGTCGAGAAAGCGCGCATCCCACTCGGGGTTGTTGAAGCCCGCGCGTTCGCCATGCACCTGGTGCGACAGGCCGCCGGTGGCGACGATGGCCACACGCAGGTCCTCGGGGTAGCTCTCGATGGCGCGGCGCAAGGCCTGGCCGAGCTTGTAGCAGCGGCGCGCGCTCGGGATGGGGAACTGCAGCACCCCCATCTGCAGCGGTACCAGTTGCACGGGCCAGGCCGGCGCGTGCGGGCACATCACCGACAGCGGCGAGAAGCAGCCATGGTCCAGCCCCTTGTCCTGGAAGAAGGACATGTCGAACTCCTCGGCCATCAGCGACTGGCCGATGTGTGCCGCCAGGCCCGGATGGCCGGCAATCGGCGGAAGCTCGCGCGCACCGCCGCCCTCGTCGGCCACGGCCCAGCGCTCGCCCACACCGAGCGCAAAAGCGCTGTAGTGGTCGAAGAAGAACGAGGTGACGTGGTCGTTGTAGATGAGCAGCAGCACGTCGGGCCGCTGCGCGGCGATCCAGTCCTGCACCGGCGCGAAGGCCTCGAAGATGGGCGCCCAGATGGGGTCTGTGCGCTTGTCGCGGTCGAACGCGAAGCCGATGGTCGGGGTGTGCGAGGCGGCAATGCCGCCGATGATGGTTGCCATGGGAAGGGGGCCGCCCCTGCGGGCCGCCAGGTCGTTGGGATGCGGGATCAGGGGTTCGAATCGAGCTTGGCCTTGATCCAGGCGAAGGCCTCCTGCACGTCGTAGTTGCCGCTGTGCGGCACCAGGTAGGGCAGCTTGAAACTGACCTCCTTGACGGACGGGTCCTTGCGGATCGCGTGGTACAGCAGGGTCTGCATCGAGAAGGCGGTGTCGCGGTCGATCATTCCGTGGCGCACGTACCAGTAGGGCGCGCTGTCGGCGCTGGTGTTCAGGTAGGCGATCGGGTTGATGAGCCTGATCTGCGCGGCCAGCGTGTTGGTGGACGTGGCGGCCAAATGGCTGGCCCAGGGCTGGCCGGTATCGTCCTGTCCCGAGGCATCCCTGGCCTTGGTGTTGTTGTTCCAGCTCCATTCGGTGAAGTTGGAATACTCGGCGGTGGCAGAGCCGAACAGGTTGGTCTCGCCGCTGATGGCCGGGTTGCCCGTGACGCCCACGGCGTCGAAGGCCACCACGGTCTTGAGCTTGGTGATGGTGGCAACGAAGTTCAGGAACTTCGCATAATCGATGGCCGCCACTTTGGCACTGCTGCCCGTGCCGGTCAGCGTGAGCCAGTCGTTGGGGTAGCTGGCCGTGGTGCCGCGCTGGGTGACGGTGAAGCTGCCGCCCAGCTGGGGCACGGCCGTGCCCTTGGCGATCTGGCGCTCGATCTCGTCCTTGATCTGGGCAGTGGTGGCCTCGCGCATGCTCGCGTCGGTAAGCGCCTTGCCGTCCTCGCGCACCAGGAGCAGGCCGTTGAGGTAGGCCGGGAAGGCGGCCGCAATGGCCCGCGAGGCGGCTGGCTGCTGGCCCGCAGAGTAGGCCACGCCGTCGAGCGCGCCGGTGTTGGCGTCGCTGCGCAGGGCGCTGTACTCCCACTCGTAGCCGGCGTCGGCATTGCCCAGGTTGTTGATGGGGCAGTAGGCCACGGCGGCGAACACATCGTCCTTGAGCGTGCTGGCCACCGTGGTGCCTGCGCCCGTGATGCCTGCGGCGCCGATCTCTGCCAGGTAGGGCAGGTAGTCGGCGCTGTTGCCGCTGGCCGAGACGGCCGCTGTGAGGCCGCCGCCGCCGCTGGTGCCCGTGAGCACGATGCGCTCGGCCGAGCCGGGCATGCGCGCATCGTTCAGGCGCAGGTAGCGGATGGCGGCCTTGGTGTCGACCACCGGCGAGGGCGCCTTGCCGGCCCAGCTGCCATCGGCCGCGCGCGCGCCACGGCTGCGCGTGCCCACGTTGGCCACGATGTATCCGGCCTTGAGCGCCGCGCCGATGTTGTCGGTGTCGCTGGTGCTGGCGAAGGCCTGGCCTTCGTTGATGGTGGTGGCCACCGCGCTGGTCCACCAGCCGCCGTTGTTGACCAGCATGTAGACCGCCTTCTTCTGGTCAGCGGCCGATGCCTCGGGCACCGAGATGACCATGCTCTGGTAGGCATAGGGGTCGGCCAGCGTGGTGGTGCCGCCGCCCAGCGTGGCCTGTGTGGCGGCCATGCGGATGGGCTTGGCCACATAGACCACCTTGTACTGGCGCACCTTCATGGCCACACCGTCCACGGTGACGTTGACCGTGGTGTAGCTGGCGGGGTCGAACTGCAGGGCGGTGTCTTCGGCATCGGTGGGCACGTCGTCGCTGCCGCCGCAGGCGGCGAGCAGGCCGGCGCTGGCGACGAGGGCGAGCGCAGATACCAGAGCGCGGCGTTTGAAAGGGGTGTGCATGCGTGTCTCCTTGGCCGTCATCGGCTTGGTTGTGGTAATGGCAGGGAATGCGTTGCGCGCTCAGCGGGCAGCAGCGTCCTGGTGCTTCTTGATCAATGTCCGGGCGTCTTCGAACAACTTGGCGCCGTCGAGGCCCTTGCCACCCATCTCCTTGACCCAGTCGGTGGACAACCGGTCGCCCAGCTTTTTCCAGGTGGCCAGCTCGCTGGCGGCGATCACGTTGGTGGCGTTCTTCGCCGTGAGCTTCTTGCCCTCGGCATCGGCCTGCACGAAGGCCTTGCCTATCTGTCCCGAGAAGGCCTGGCCGGAGTTGTTGTCGATGACCTTCTTCAGGTCGGCGGGCAGCGATTCGTACCTGGCCTTGTTCATCGCGAAGATGAAGGTGGAGGTGTAGAATGCGGCCTCGTGGCTGTCGGTCTCGGAGTGGTACTTCGCCAGCTCTTCGAGCTTGACGGAAGGCACGACCTCGTAGGGCACCACGGCCCCGTCGATCACGCCCTTGGCCAGCGCATCGCCCACCTGCGGCACCGGCATGCTCACGGGCGTGGCGCCCAGCAGCGCAATGAATTTGTTGGTCAGGCGCGTGGGCGCGCGCAGCTTGAGGCCGCGCAGGTCGGCCATGGTGCGCACCGGCTTGCCGGCCATGTGGAACACACCTGGGCCGTGCACGTGGAAGGCCAGCGGCTTGACGTCCTTGAACTCGCCCTGGCTGTGCAGCTGGGCATAGTCCCACAAGGCCTTGCTGGTGGTCTCGGGGCTTTGCATCATGAAAGGCAGTTCGAAGGCTTCCATGGACGGAAAGCGCCCTGCCGTGTACCCAGGCAGCGTCCAGACCACGTCGGCCACGCCATCGCGCACCTGGTCGAACAGCTGGGGCGGCGTGCCGCCCAGCTGCATCGAGGGGTAGATCTGGCACTTCATGCGCTGGTTGGTCTCGCGCGCGATGCGCTCGCACCAGGGCTGGATGAACAGCGTGCCCGCGAACGAGGTCGGCGGCAGGTGGTAGTGCACCTTGAGCGTGACGGGCTCCTGCGCGGCGGCGGGCAGCGTGGCGACCGCGGCGGCCAGCAGGCCGCTGAGGGCGAGCAGATGGTGCAATTTCTTCATGGTGTGTCTCCTTCGTTGTCGTGCCTCGGGGGCAGGTTTTCAGATGAATGGGCAACAGGTGTCCCTGCCACACCCCGAAACGGTGTGGCCCAGGAGCGAAGCGTGGGAAGTTCAGGTCAGCCGGTGCACCAGCCACAGCGCAGTGGCGGGAAAGGCGATCAGCAGCGCCAGGCGCAGCCCGTCGGTTACGAGGAAGGGAACGACGCCCTTGTAGGTGTCGACCATGGGCACATCGCGCGCCAGGCCGTTCATGATGTAGACGTTGAGCCCTACGGGCGGAAAGATCATCCCGATCTCGCACACGGTGAGGATCAGGATGCCGAACCACAGCGCCTTGTCGGCGGGGCCCAGGCCGAAGAAGTCCATGCCCATGATCACCGGGAACAGCGTCGGCACGGTGAGCAGGATCATGCTCATCTCATCCATCACACAACCCAGCAGCACGTAGAACAGCATCACGCCGGCCATCACCAGGAGGGGCGGTATCTGCAGGTGCCCGACCAGGTCGGCCAGCTGTGCCGGCAGCTGCGACAGCGCGAGCGAGGCATTGATCATGTCGGCGCCGATGAAGATCAGGAAGATCATGCCGCTGGTCTGCGCCGTGGTGCGCACGGCGGCCACGAACCTGGTCCGGTCCATCACGCGGCGCAGCAGGGTGATCACGCAGGTCAGTACGTTGCCGATGGCCGCGCCCTCGGTCGCCGTGAACAGGCCGCCGTAGATGCCGCCGAACACCACGCCGAAGATCGCCACGATGGGCCACACGCGCAGTGCGGCGGCGAGCACTTCGGCAGCAGGTGCGCTCTGAGCGGCGGGCGCCTGCTGCGGGTGGATGCGCACCACCAGGGCGATGGCCAGGATGTAGCCCAGGGCCGCGATCAGCGCCGGCACGTAGGCAGCGAGGAACATCTTGGTGATGTTCTGCTCGGTCAGGATGGCATAGACCATGAGCGTGACCGAGGGCGGCAGCAGCACGCCCATGGTGCCGCCGGTGGCCAGCGCCGCCGTGGCCAGCCGGCCCGAGTAGCCGATGCGGCGCATCTGCGGATAGGCCACCTGGGCAATGGTCGCCGTGGTCGCCACGGTGGAGCCCGAGATGGAGCCAAAGGCTGCGCAGGCCAACACACCGGCCATGGCCATGCCGCCGCGAAAGCGGCCCAGCAGCGCATTGGCGAAGTCGAACAAGGCCTTGGCCAGCCCGCCCTGCACGGCGATGGCACCCATCAGCATGAACAAAGGGATCACCGACAGGTCGTACACCGACACGCGGCCATACACCGCGCCCTTGAGGTGGGCCAGCAGCGGCAGCCAGCCCGATAGAGCGATGTAACCGACCGCCCCGGGCACGAACATGGCGACGGCAATGGGCACGCGCACCGCCATCAGCACCAGCATGGCGGCGAACATCGCCAGCCCGATGGACAGGGCGCTCATGCGGCCACCTCCGTTGCCTGACCCAGTGATTCCCACCATTGCACGGCCCCGATCAGCACACACAGGGCCAGGCCCGGCAGCATGAGCGCGTAGGGGATCCACAGCGGCAGGTCCATGAGCATGGAGCGCTCCTGCGCGGCGTAGATGCCCATGCCGCCCACGGCCACGCGCCAGGTGACGAGCGCGAGCGTGGCGGTGTAGAGCAGCATGCCGAGCGCGTCCATGCGGCGCTGGGTTGTGGGGCTGGCGCTGGTGGTGAAGAAGTCCAACACGATGTTGGCGCGGCGGAACTGCGTGTAGGGCAGGAACGAGGCCACGACCACCGCGCCGCCCAGTTGCACCAGTTCCACATCGCCCAGGATGGGCGAGGCGAAGAAGGCCCGGCCGATGACACTGGCCGTGGTCATGAGCGCTACCGCCACGAGCACGAGCGCGCCCACGGCGGCGCTGGCATCGCACAGGCCCTCGAGCCGGCGCATGGCGCGGGTGGGCGGGGTGACGGGCGGCACGCTGGGTGCCGGATCGGGTTGTTGCACGGGGGGGTCTCCTGCATCGTTGTTCTGTCGTTGTGGTGACTCAACTCGCCACCGCTTCTCTTGCTTCCTTGATCTATTGCAAGGTCGAGAGGGAGTCTAAAAATTAGACTGGCGTGACGGAAGATGCCGTGCCGCGGACCGCGATAACCGCCGGATATCATGGGAAACCATGATGAAGCTCACCAACCTGCGCGCCCTGGTCGCGGCCATCGAGGAAGGCAGCCTGCGCGCTGCGGGCAAACGGCTGGGGGTTTCACAGCCCGCGCTGACCAAGCTGATCCGTGAGCTGGAGCGCGAGCTGGCCACCACCTTGCTCGTGCGCTCCACCACCGGCGTGGTGGCCACAGCGCAGGGCATGGTGATGTATGAGCGCGCGGTGGCGGCCGAGCGCGAGCTGGCGCAGGCCGTGGAGCAGATCCGCCAGCTCGATGGGCACATGACCGGCGCACTCACCATCGGCGCCGTGCCCCTGGCCGTGATGCTGCTCGTGCCCGAGACGCTGCGCACCTTTGGCAGCGCCTTCCCGGGCATCCAGCTGCGCATTTCGGAAGAGCTCTACATCGCCCAGCTCACGCGCCTGCGCAAGGGAGAGGTGGACATCGCCCTGGGCCCCTTGCCCCCCGAGCTCCCACCCGGCGAGTTCGTTGTGGAGACCTTGATGCCCATCACGATGGTGCCGGTGGTGCGCAAGGGCAATCCGCTGGCCTGCGCCCGGAGCCTGCGTGAGCTGGCACAGGCCCCATGGGTTTACACAGGCTCCGCGCCGGACTCTGGATATGCGCGGACGCTGTTTGAGTTGCACGGCATGGCAGCACCGCCTGCCGGCGCGCTGGTCAACTCCACCCTCGGCCTGCTGTCCATCGTGGCCAGCGGCAAGTGCGTAGGTCTGCTGCCTCAGCAGATCGCCGTCCACCCCATCGCAGGCCAGTACCTCGACACAATCCCGCTGGAAGAAGGCCCCTTGCGCCTGATCCTGTGCGCCTTGACCCGCACCGAGGTGCACCTCAAGCCCAGCGTGCGGCATTTCATGGCGCATCTGCACAGGGCAGCACACCATCTCGCCCAGGGCGACCTGTGAACGACGTGTCGCGGCCGGCACAGCGCCCCGGCCTCAGCCGGTAGCCATTCCACCTGTCTGACTGCCGCAGCAGGAATGCGCGCAACGCCGTGCCGAGCGCGGCGCGTTTTGCGCGCGTCCGGCCCAAGGCCTCCATGGGCTCTGCGCCCACAGCCCAAGGCTCCGCCGGCCCAAAAAAAGTGCCAGCGAATCTTCATTTTGTATAGAGGCGCCGGCTAGGCCAATCAATAAAGTTCCCACAGCTGGAAACGATCTCCCCATACCGAGGGAGACCCTGGTCATCGACACCAAAACAGGAGACAACTGTGAAGAACACTCTGTGCAGTGCGCGCAAGCGTGCCCGCAAGGCAGCCAACCCCCTGGCTGCCTTGATCATGACAACGCTGGGCGGAGGGGCCATGGCGATGGACCTCAACCCCGACGGCGAGTGGCAGATCCGCTGGGACAACACCGTCAAGTACAGCGCGGGTTACCGCCTCAAGTCCCCAGCATCCGTGTTCATCGATCCCGTATCGGTGCGGGCCAACAGCGACGATGGCGACCGCAGCTTCGGCCGCGGCCCTATCTCCAACCGGGCCGACCTGCTCAGCGAGTTTGACGTACAGAAGAATGGCTTTGGACTGCGCCTGAGCGCGGCGGCCTGGTACGACCAGGCCTACAACAGCCTCAACGACCACAACTCGCCGATTTCGGCCAACCGCGCCAGCGTGCCCTACAACGAGTTCACTCCGGGTACACAGAAGGTGGCCGGCCAGAAGTCCGAGATGCTCGACTGGTTCGTGTTCGGGCGCAACGACATCGGCGGCAAGACCTTGTCCTACCGCCTCGGCCAGCACTCGCTGATCTGGGGCACCAGCATGTTCTTCGGCATGAACGGCATTGCCAAAGGCATGGCGCCGATCGACGTCTACAAGCTGAACATTCCCGGTACCCAGGCCAAGGAAACCACCATTCCCGTGCCCCAGCTGTCTTCCACGCTGCAGCTGACCGATGACACCAGCCTGGAAGGCTATGTCCAGTTCAAGTACCGGCCGACCCGCCTGCATCCGTCGGGCAGCTTCCTGAGCACGACGGACATGCTGGGCGATGGCGCCGAGCGCATGTTCATCGGCAACCCTACGGCCAACCGCTGCGGCAGCGCCAGCGTGCCGGTCGCGCAGCGCTTCAACAACTGCTACCTCGGCTACGCGGGCATGGACGAAGGCAAGAAGCGCCCGAACTTCGGCCTGGCGCTGAACACGCGCAGTGAATGGCTTAACGCCGATCTGGGCTTCTACGCCATCAGCTACCGCGACACCTCGCAGATCATCCAGACCAACACCGCCGGCGGCACCTACCGGCTGATCGTTCCGACCGAGCCGGTGCGTTCCGTGGGCATGAGCATGGCCAAGCTGGTGGGCGATGCCAACATGGGCCTGGAGCTGTCGGTGCGTGACAAGCAGCCGCTGGCGGTCAAGGAGGGCGTGGTCAGTCCCGCCGACCCCGGCTATGTGACGGGGCGCACCGCGCACATGAACCTGTCATGGACCATGCTGGGTGCCAAGTCGGCAGCCTGGGATGGCTACAGCCTGGTGGGTGAGCTGGCCGCCAACCGCGTGATGAGCGTGGATGATGTGCGCACCGGCGTTGCGGGCCGCTACCCCGTCGGCACCGAGAAGGTCAATCTGGAGAAGCGCAAGACCAGCGCCGGTATGCGCGTGATCTTCACCCCATCCTGGTACCAGGTGGCGCCAGGCCTGGACATGAGCCTGCCGATCAACCTGGGCTGGTCCTTCCGGGGCAATTCGATGATCGACACGTCCTTCCCCTTCGGCGGCAGCCCCGAGCGCAGCGGTGAGCTGGTCCTGGGCGTGACGCTGGTCTATCTGAACAAGTGGACGGCCAACCTGTCCTGGATCAACTACTTGGGCAATGCGGCCCGCCAGCCTGTGCTGGACCGCGACTACCTGCGTTTCAGCCTGCAGACGACCTTCTGACAGGTTGTCCTAGAGAACATAGCTTTCGGAGACATCCCATGCATTTCCTTTTCCTGAACCGCGCTGCCACCATGGCCGCCGCATTGGTCTTCACCGGGGCCGCTGTGGCGGCGCCTGAAGATGTCGCGGCGCTGAAGTCCGGGTCGCTCACACCTTACGGCGCCGAGCGCGCCGGCAACAAGGACGGCACCATCCCCGCGTGGGATGGCAAGGCGCCGCCAGCTTCCGGCAGTGCTACCACCAAGCGGGCGGATCCGTTTGCCGCGGACAAGCCGCGCCTGACCATTACCGCTGCGAATGCCGGCGAGCATGCCGCGGCGCTGACCGATGGCACCAAGGCGCTGCTGGCCAAGGTGCCCGGCTTCAAGCTCGATGTCTATCCCACCCGGCGCAGCGCTGTGTTCCCGCAGGCCATCTACGACCAGGTCCTGAAGAACGCCAGCCGTTCCAAGCTGGCCAATGACGGTCTCACGGTCGAAGGCTCCTACGGCGGCATTCCCTTTCCGGTGCCCAAGAACGGACACGAGGCCATCTGGAACCACATGCTCAGCTACCGCGGGCAGGTGACCAGCTTCGTCGCCGACAAGTACGTGATGACGTCCGCAGGTGACCAGGTCCTGACCAGCCGCCAGCGCACCAACCTGATCTACCCTTTCTACGATCCTGCAGGCAACCCCGAGCAGTTCAGCGGTGAGTGGGCGCGTGCGCGCATCGATATCACCGAGCCTCCGGCCAATGCCGGCCAGGCCTTGATGACCATCGACTATGTGGACAACTTCGGCAAGCCCAAGGACGGCTGGCAGTACCTGCCGGGCCAGCGCCGCGTGCGCAAGTCGCCGTCGATTGCCTACGACACACCGGATGGCTCTGCCGCCGGGCTGGCGAACTTCGATGACGTGAACCTCTTCATCGGGTCACAGGACCGCTACCAGATGAAGCTTCTGGGCAAGCGCGAGGTCATCGTGCCCTACAACAACAACGCCCTCATGGCCAAGCCGGTCAAGGAGGTGGTGGGCAAGGGGGCGCTCAATCCCGATGCCGTGCGCTGGGAGTTGCACCGTGTCTGGGTGGTCGAGGCCACGCTGCGCGATGGCAAGCGCAACACGGCGGCCAAGCGCCGCTTCTACCTGGACGAGGACACCTGGCAGGCCGTGCTGGCTGACAGCTGGGATGCGCAGGGCAAGCTGTGGAAGACCGGCCAGGCCTTCACGCTCGTGGCGGGTGACCAGCCGCTTGCCACCACGCTGAGCTATGCCTGGTTCGACCTGCTGTCGGGTGGCTGGGTGTTCGCGGGAGCCGTCAATGAAACGGGCGGTGTGAGCTACCGGCCGTTCGACGCCAAGCAGTTGAACAACTTCACCTCCTCCGCGCTTGCCAGTGGCGGCGTGAGGTGAGCCAACACCGCACGCTGCACGCGCCGATGACGGAGCGTGCAGGCTGTGCACGGGTGGGGTGGTAGGCAGTGGCGCAGGCCCCTCCTGGGGCGAGTCGCCGAGGTAGCGAGACAGACAGGCGGCCGATGATGGATGCAGTTGGAATGAGGCGCCGCGCGGTGCTGCTGGGAACGCTGGGCACTGCTCTGCTGCCCACGGCAGCCCCTGCGGGCGAGCGTGTGGCGCGGGCCTTGGGCCTGCCGGCGGTGAAGGTGGTGCGGCCGACCCAGGCCGTACTTCAGGCGGTGACCCGTGCGGGCAAGCGGTTGGTGGCGGTGGGGGAGCGCGGCCTGGTCATCTATTCGGACGATGCGGGCCAGAGCTGGGCACAGGCGCGCGTACCGGTGAGCTGCACGCTGACCGCGCTGCACTTCGCCGATGCACAGCGCGGCTGGGCCGTTGGCAGCATGGGCGTGGTGCTGGCGACCGAGGATGGCGGCGCGAGTTGGCGCCGGTGTCTCGATGGCCAAGCGGCTGCCAGGTTGGCCCTGCAGGCGGCGCAGACGCAGCTGCAGGCCAGCCCACCCGGCAGCGAGGCCATGGCCCAGGGCAATCTGCTGGTGGAAGACGCGCAGCGCCTGGTCGCAGAAGGGGCCGACAAGCCGCTGCTGGACATTGCGCTCGGTTCCGATGGCGCGCTGTGGGCGGTTGGCGCCTATGGGCTGGCCTTTTCCAGCACCGATGGCGGGCGGGAGTGGCAATCGCAGATGCACCGCTTGCCCAACCCCGATGGCCTGAGCTACTACGGCCTGGTCTCCCGACAAGGGGAGCAGTTGCTGTTCGGTGAGCAAGGGCTGGTTCTAGGCCGCCGCACCGGTGGCATGAGCGGAAATTTCTCCGCCCAGCCGTCACCTTCCAACGGCAGCCTGTTTGGCGCGCTGGCATTGCGGGAGGGACCGTTGCTGACGCTGGGGCTGCGCGGCAAGCTATGGCGCAGTGCCCAACCGGGCGATGCCTGGACGGCGGTGCAGACGCCGGTGGATGCCTCCCTGGTCGCGGGAACCCAGCTGGCCGACGGCAGCGTGCTGCTGGTGGGCGCTGCAGGCCAGGTGCTGCTGAGCCGTGATGGCGGCCAGCGCTTTCAGCCCCTTTCGCTGCCGCAGCGCTTTCCTTTCACGGGCGTGGCAGAGGCCGACGATGGCGCCGTGCTCCTCGTCGGCATGCGAGGCCTGCTGCGATTGATGCCGGCCGATTTGAAAGCCGCCGCATCTTCTTCCCCTTCTCCTTCCACCAGGAAGTCCCCTGTATGAGCGTGGCGCTGCACACCGTGACCGACATTCCTTCGACCGAGGGCTTCGATGCCGACTCTGGCAGCCGGCTGGAGCGTGCGGTCTTCAACCACCGCGCACTCGTGCTGCTGGTCTGCCTGGTCCTGACCCTGCTGCTGGGTTGGCAGGCCACGCGCGTGGCCTCCAACGCCAGCTTCGAGGGCATGCTCCCGCTGTCGCATTCCTATCTGCAGAACTACCTGGCCGAGCGCAAGAAGATCGTCTCCCAGGCCAACAGCCTGCGCGTGGTGCTGGAGCGCCGGGACGGGGGCAGCATCCTGGATGCGGACTACCTGGCCCGGCTGCGGGCGCTGAACGACGATCTGTTCGCCCTTCCCGGTGTGGTGCGCGGCCAGATGAAGTCGCTGTGGACGCCGTCCACCCGATGGACCGCGGTGACCGAAAGCGGCTTCGAGGGCGGTACCGTGATGCCGGACAGCTTCGACGGATCGCCTGGAGCGCTGGCGCGGGTGCGGCTGAACATCGAGCGATCGGGGGAGGTCGGCCAACTGGTGGCCAAGGACTACCAGTCCAGCGCTGTCCTGGTGCCGCTGGCGGAGCGCGACCTGGAGACAGGGCTAGCGCTCGACTACGCGCAGCTGTCCGAGCGCCTGGAGGCCTTGCGCGCCAAGCACAGCGATGACCGGCTGCAGGTGCGCATCACCGGCTTCGCCAAGTTGGCCGGTGACCTGATCGAGGGCCTGACCCAGGTGCTGCTGTTCTTTGCCCTGGCCGCCGCCATCGCCACGGCCGTGGTGCTCTGGTACACACGCTGCCTGCGCAGCACCTTGCTGGTGATGCTGTGCTCCATCATCGCCGTGGTGTGGCAGCTGGGTCTGTTGCCCTTGCTGGGCTTTGCGCTGGACCCGTATGCGGTGCTGGTGCCCTTCCTGGTGTTCGCCATCGGAATGAGCCATGGCGCGCAGAAGATGAACGGCATCATGCAGGACATCGGCCGGGGCATGCACCGTCTGGTCGCGGCACGCTTCACCTTCCGCCGACTGTTCACGGCGGGCTTCACTGCGTTGGCATGCGACGCAGTCGGTTTTGCCGTGCTGCTGCTGATCGACATCCAGTCCATCCGCCAACTGGCCATCGTTGCCAGCCTGGGGGTGGCGCTTCTGGTGTTCACCAACCTGATCCTGCTGCCGGTGCTGTTGAGCTACACCGGCGTCAGCGCAGCGGCGGCGCGCCGCGCTGCCAAGGCCGAACACAGCGAGAACACCGCCAGTGCCTGGCTCTGGAATCTGCTGTGCCGCTTCACCGACCGGCGCTGGGCGCAGGCGGCGATTGCCGTGGCCATCGTGCTGACCGGGGTGGGGCTGTACCAGGCCCGGCTGTTGCAGATTGGCGACCTCGATGCTGGAGCACCCGAGCTGCGACCCCAGTCGCGCTACAACCAGGACAACGCCTACCTGACGGCGCACTACGCCACCAGCAGCGATGTGCTGACCGTGATGGTGCGCACCAAGGAGCAGGGCGCCATGGCGCATGCCGTGCTGGAGCGTGTGGATGAGCTGGAGTGGGAGCTGCGCCAGGTCGCTGGCGTGGAGAGCACGCAGTCGCTCGCTTCCCTGGCACGCCAGACCGCCGTGGCGATGAACGAGGGCAACCCCCGCTGGTACGAGCTGCAGCCCAACCAGGGCGCACTCAACACAGCGGGCTCGCGCGCTCCCCGGCAGCTGGTCGACGCCGGCTTCTCGCTGCTGCAGGTGCAGGTCTATCTGACCGACCACAAGGCCGATACGCTCAAGCGGGTGACGGCCGCCGTGGAGGACTTCGCCCGGCGCAATGACAGCGAGGAAGCGCGATTCTTGCTGGCCGCAGGCAATGCGGGCTTCGAGGCTGCCACCAATGCCGTCGTCGAAAAGGCCAACCGCCAGATGCTGGTGCTGGTGTACGCAGCGGTCGTGGTCCTGAGCTACCTGACCTTCCGCTCCTGGCGGGCCGTGGCCTGCGCCATCATTCCGCTCGCCGTCACCTCGGTGCTGGCCGAAGCGCTGATGGTGCACCTGGGCATCGGCCTCAAGGTGGCTACGCTGCCCGTTGTGGCGCTGGGTGTGGGCATTGGCGTGGACTATGCGCTGTATGTGCTCAGCCTCATGCTGGTGCAACTGCGCGAAGAGGCCAGCCTGCGTGCCGCCTATTTCCACTCGCTGCTCTTCACCGGCCGGGTGGTGATGCTGACCGGCGTCACCCTGGCCATCGGGGTGGCCACCTGGGCTCTTTCGCCCATCAAGTTCCAGGCGGACATGGGCGTGCTGCTGGCCTTCATGTTCGTGGTCAACATGGTGGGCGCGCTGGTGCTGCTGCCGGCGCTGGCGCATTTTCTGCTCAGACCGAAGCGTTCAT
The DNA here is from genome assembly GCF_058783375.1 of Acidovorax sp. FW305-C-20-28. Classification (NCBI taxonomy): domain Bacteria; kingdom Pseudomonadati; phylum Pseudomonadota; class Betaproteobacteria; order Burkholderiales; family Comamonadaceae; genus Acidovorax; species Acidovorax sp. FW305-C-20-28. The sequence goes on from NZ_JBYSYM010000028.1 coordinate 64,188, forward strand.
AGACCCCCGTGTTTGGGCACGCCCGGCAGAGCCTGCTTCCATTTTTTGGGCCGCGCCAGGGCCGTGAACCAGGCGGGTCGATGAACGGGGCATGTTTGGCGCCCTGGCTGCTGGCTTGTCGGCCTTCAGGATTGCAAACGATCGCGCTGTGCCAGTGCAGGAAACAGCCGGGTCCAGAGCAACACGATCGCGAGGGTGCCCATCCCTCCCAGCAGAACGGAGCCGACCGGGCCCAGGAGGGCTGCGGTGCTTCCCGATTCGAACTCCCCCAGCTGGTTGCTGGCGCCGATGAACACCGAGTTCACGGCGCCCACGCGGCCGCGCATCTCGTCCGGGGTTTCCAGTTGCACCAGGGACTGGCGGATCACCACACTGACCATGTCGGCGGCGCCGCTGACCGCCAGTGCCGCAAAGGCCACCCAGAACGAGGTCGCCAGCGCAAAGGCGATCATCGAGCCACCGAACAGCGCCACGGCTCCGAGCAAGGCGCGGCCCACCCGCCGGTTGATCGGCATGCGCGCGAGGCCCAGCCCCACGATCACCGCACCCAGCGCTGGCGCGGAACGCAACATCCCGAGCCCTTCAGGTCCGGTGTGCAGGATGTCGCGCGCGAAGATGGGCAGGAGTGCGGTCGCGCCTCCCAGCAGCACGGCGAAGAGGTCCAGGGAGATGGCTCCCAGGACCACGGGGCGCTGCCAGATGAAGCGGATGCCGGCGGTCAGCTGGGCCAATCCAGGGGCGCGGCGTACCCGCTCCAGCGGCCGATGCCGGATGGCCAGCACGGCGGTCACTGCACCGAGCAGCAAGACCAGCGAGGTCGCATAGACCACGGCTGCACCCCAGTTGGCGCCGGCCTGTGCTGCCGGCTGTCCCAGCAGTTGCGAGACCCTGGGATCCAGCGCATAGAGGACCCCGCCCAGGGCGGGCCCGGCGATCACGGCGGCCTGCATCGACGAGCTGGCTGCGGCGACCGCACTGGGCAGCAGGGCAGGGGGCACCAGGGATGGAAGCAAGGCTTGCTGCGAAGGCATCTGCAGTGCTCGTGCAGCGCCCAGCGCGATGGACAGCATCAGGATCATGTGCGAGCCGATCCAGCCTTCGGAGCAGGCCAGTGCCAGGCCCAGTGCGACTACGCATTGCAGACCCAGGCTGCCTGCGAGCAGCAGGCGGCGATCGTGCTGGTCCACCAGATGCCCGGCGGGCAGGGTCAGCAGCAACGCCGGAAGGAACTGCGCGAGCCCGACCAGGCCCAGGTCCCAGGCGCTGCCAGTCAGGTCGTACATCTGCCAGCCCAACGCCACCATGAGCATCTGGTTGGCCGCACCGCCCGTCACGCGGGCGCCCAGAAGGCGCAGGTAGTCAGGGTGTTCGCGCAGTTGCGCGCTGCCCGTGAGATGCGTCGTGGAAGCGTTCATGCGCCGCAGTCTAGGACGCAGCGTGGCACCTTTTTCAACGCCATGATTCGTTGGCGATGGATTCACCGGAAAGTACAAGCGAATCTGATTTTTGTAGATGTGCGCAACGGCGAGCGGACCCTAACCTTCAGTCTGTCAGAGCATGGTTCCACATGCCCCAAGGCGGTGGAGCCTGCTGCGCAGGCACCAACAGGAAAGTTCAAGGAGACGCACGTTGTCCAGCAAAAAAGTCCATCTCAAGATCGCCATTGCGGAGCATCCGCACACCTCGGCGATCCGCAACGGCACGATACCCATCGAGGGTGTGGATGCCGAAATCATCACCGTCAAGCCACAGATCGGTGCCTTCCGCCGCATGGTCCGTGACGTGGAGTTCGATGTCTGCGAGATTGCGCCCACCACCTACATCATCGCCCGCGCTTACGGCGCACCCTTTGTCGCACTGCCCATCTTCGTGGTGCGGCGCTTTCACCATGCCGGCCTGCTGGTGCGGCCGGATGCCGGTATCAAAGCCGCCAAGGACCTCGAGGGCAAGAAGGTGGGGGTGCGTGCCTACTCGGTCACCACGGGTGTCTGGACACGGCAAGTCCTGATCGATGAATTCGGCCTGGACAACGACAAGGTCACCTGGGTGGTGGACGATGAAGAACACGTGACGCAACTCCAGCTGCCGTCCAACGTGGTCCATGCTACCCGCCCTCTGGCGGACATGATGGCGGACGGTGAACTGGTGGCGGGCTTCGACGGGGCCGCCGGCATCGGCCGCACGGGCAATCCCACGGGAGGCTGGCAGGAGGTCGAGGCGAACTATCCCGACCTGCTGCCCAATGCCGCCGAGCTGGAAGCCGAGTACTACACCCGCACGGGCATCTACCCGATGCACGGCACCATCGTCGTCAAGGATTCGGTCCTGGCCGAGCACCCCTGGATCGCCAAGTCGCTCTACGACGCCTTCGACAAGGCCAAGCAGGACTACCTGGCCCGGCTGGACGCTGGCGAGGCGAACAGTGCGACGGACAAGAAGTACCTGGAGTTGCGCAAGATCGTCGGCCACGACCCGCTGCCCTATGGCATCGAGGAAAACCGCAAGACCATCGAGGCCCTGGAGCAAACCGCTTTCAAGCAAGGCCTGACCCCGCGCCGCATGTCCATGCACGAGCTGTTCGTGGACCCCCAAGCCTGAACCGGAATCTCCCATGATCATCGATTGCCACGGTCACTTCACGACCGTCCCCGCTTCCTTTCGCGACTGGCGTGCAGCCCAGGTGGCCGCCGCCAACGATCCTGCCAATGCGCCGCCACTATCGGGCGCCCAGGTGTCCGACGATGAAATCCGTGAGGGCGTCGGCAATGGCCAGCTCAAGCTGCAGCAGGAACGCGGTAGCGACATCACGCTGTTCTCGCCCATCGCGGGCCTGATGAGCCACCACCTGGGCAATGAGCGCACCAGCCTGGAGTGGGCCCGCATCTCCAATGACCTGGTGCGGCGTGTCTGTGACATCTACCCGGACAACTTCGTGCCCGTGGGCATGCTGCCGCAGTCACCGCTGGCGCCGCCGAAGAACTCCGTCCCCGAGTTGAAGCGCATCGTCAATGAACTGGGCTTCGTCGGCGTGAACCTCAACCCCGACCCGAGCGGCGGTCACTGGAACGGTCTGCCGATGACGGACAAGAGCTGGTACCCGGTGTACGAAGCCTTGTGCGAACTCGACGTGCCCGCGATGATCCACGTCGCTGCCTCCTGCAACGCCTGCCACCACGGCACCGGGGCGCACTACCTGAATGCCGATACCTCGGTGTTCATGCAGTTGCTGCAGGGCGATGTGTTCAAGGACTTCCCGCAGCTGCGCCTGGTGATCCCGCACGGTGGTGGTGCCGTGCCCTACCACTGGGGCCGTTACCGCGGCATGTCGCTGGAAATCGCCAAGCGTCCGCTCGAAGGGCTGCTGGACAACGTCTTCTTCGATACCTGTGTCTACCACCACCCAGGCGTTGAACTGCTGACCAAGGTGATTCCGACCAGGAACGTGCTGTTTGGCTCCGAGATGATCGGTGCGGTGCGCGGCCGCGACCCCAACACCGGCAACTACTTCGACGACACCAAGCGCTACATCGACCAGTGCGAGGCGCTGTCGGCAGCGGACCGCCACGCCATCTTCGAAGGCAATGCGCGGCGCGTCTACCCGCGTCTGGACAAGCACCTGAAGGCCAAGGGCCTGTGACAGTCGGAGCACCCATGAACATCATCGACATCCATCCCCACATCATCTCGGACGACGAGAAGCGCTACCCGCCCGCACCGCTGTTCGGCAAGCGCTCGGACTGGTCCCAGGAGCGGCCCAGCACCGTCGAATCGCTGATCGCAGCCATGGACGAGGCCGGTGTGGCCAAGGCGGCAGTCGTGCACTCCTCGACCACTTACGGCTTTGACAACAGCTATGTCGTCGATGGCTGCAACCAGCACAAGGACCGGCTGGTGGCCGTGGGTTCGGTGGACATGCTGGCCGACGACGTGCCCGCCGTGGTCAAGGACTGGGCCGACAAGGGCCTGGCCGGCCTGCGCATCTTCACCGGCGGCTCGACCAAGGACTTCGATCCCAGCGAGCTGGACAACCCGAAGAGCTTCAAGGCCTGGCAAGCCTGCGCCGAGCTGGGTCTGCCGATGTGCATCCAGACGGGGCCCATTGGCCTGCCGCAGGTGCGCATGCTGGCCGAGAAATTCCAGAACGTGGCCATCATCCTGGACCACCTGGGAAGACCGGATGTACTCGACGGACCGCCCTACCGGAATGCGCAAAGCCTGTTCGACCTGGCCGACCTGCCCAATCTCTACATGAAGCTCACGCCGCGCATCTTCGGTGACGTGAAGAAGGACCAGGCCTCGGCCGAGACCTTTTTCCCGCGCGTGGTCGAGGCCTTCGGTGCGCAGCGCATGGCCTGGGGATCGAACTTCCCGACCTCGCCGGGTACGTTGGCAGAGATCCTGGCCACGGCCCAGGCCGGCCTCGCCAGCCTGAGCGCACCAGACCGCGACTGGATCTTCGGCAAGACGGCGCAACATCTGTATCCCGCCCTTGCCTGAAGCTTCACAGCGTCCACACCATGCAATTGATCCATCTGTCAAGAAGCGCTGCCAGGGCTCTGGTGACCGGGCTGCTCGCCTGGAGCGTGACGGCACAGGCCCAGACCTACCCTGCGCGTCCCATCACGGTGATCGTGCCGGTGCAGGCGGCGGCCACGCACGATGCCTTCATGCGGCTGATTTCGCCCAGGCTCGGTGCCGCCCTGGGGCAACCCATCGTCATCGAGAATCGCAACGGCGCGGGCCAGAGCATAGGCACCGAAGCCGTCTCCCGGGCCAAACCAGACGGCTACACGCTGCTGCTGGCGTCCAACGCCCCCTTCACCATCAACCCGGTGGTGTCCAAGGTCCGCTACGACCCGGTCAACGACTTCGAGCCCATCATCAACATCGGCCAGAACTCGCTGGTGCTGGTGACGAGTCCCAAGCTGCCAGCCAAGACGCTGCCCGAACTGATCGCCCTGGCGAAGAGCCGCAAGGGCGAGCTCAACGCCGCCAGCTCCGGCAATGCGTCCACCGGCCACCTGGCACTGTCGCAATTCAATCTGCTGGCCGGTGTGGATGTCGTGCATGTCCCCTACAAGGGCGGCCCTTCGGCGCTGAACGACGTGGCCGGCGGCCAGGTCTCCATGGCCTTTGCGGGCCCCACCGCCGTCCTGCCGCTGGTCAAGCAGGGCCGCCTGCAGATGTTGGCCTATGCCGGCAGCAAGCGCTCTGTGTTCCTGCCCGAGTTGCGCACCGTGGCGGAACAAGGCGTGCCTGGTTTCAGCGTCGACGTGTGGTTCGGCTTGCTGGCGCCAAAGGGCACGCCCAAGGACATCGTCCAGCGCCTCAACGCCGAGGTTGCCAAGCTCGTCAAGGACCCCGAGATCGCCAAGAGGATGCTCGAGCTGGGTATCGAGCCGGGCACCTCCACGCCCGAGGAGTTTGCTGCGCAGATCAAGCGCGAGATCCCCATCTGGCGTCAGATCGTCACCAAGGCCGGTGTGGTCGTCAATTGATGCTCGCCTCCATTTAAACAAACAGAACTGGTAGAGACCCATGGCAAAAATCGTTTTCGGGATGGCGGTTCCACACAGCGGCATGTTGGGCCAGAAGCCCGAGGAATGGCTTCACAACGCCGAGCGCGACTTCAACAACCCAGAGCTTTGGTTCCGCAATCGGACCTGGACCTATCCGGAGCTGGAGGCCCACCGCGGCAAGGCCTTCGAGCAGTTCCTCACGATCGAGGAACGCACGGCCCGCGCCAGCCGCTGCCGCGCGGCCCTCGATGTGATGGCCGCTGCCTACCAGCGCGCCAAGATCGATGTGGCCATCATTCTCGGCAAGGACCAGAAGGAAATCTTTCCGCAGCTCTCGCCTTCCATCGCCATCTACAGTGGCAAGGAAGTGCACAACGGGCCGCCGCAGCGCAAGGTGTACGCGCCCGACCACCACGTCGTGCACCAGTGCCACCCCGAGCTGGCGGCCTACCTGCTCAAGGCCTTCCAGGCCCAGGGCTTCGACATGTGCGACCTGGAGGACTGGCCCGAGAACGTCTGGATGGAAAAGCAGATGAAGCAAAAGGCCGACTACCCCGTCGTGCCCCATGCCTACAGCTTTGTCTACCACCAGATCATGGGCGACAGCCCGCCGCCGCATGTGCCGGTGCTGATGAACCTGTTCTACCCGCCGACGCAGCCGTCCATGGCGCGCTGCATCGAGTTCGGTGATGTGCTGCGTGATGCCATCGAGGCCTGGCCCGAAGACGTGCGTGTGGCCGTCATCGCCTCCGGCGGGCTCTCGCACTTCGTCAACGACGAGGAGTTCGACCAGGACATCCTGCAGAAGCTGGCGAGCTACGACTACGAGGGCCTGTCGGCCATACCGGACGGCTGGTTCCAGTCCGGCACGTCGGAAATCAAGATCTATTCGACCGTCATGAAGGCGCTGCAGCACACGGGCGCGCAGATGACGCTGGTCGATTACGTGCCCTGCTGGCGCACCGCCGCCGGTACCGGCGAAGGCATGGGCTTCATGTACTGGAACCCCGAGGAAGCAAAGAAATGACACAACGTCTGAACAGCATCATCAAGGCCTTCGAGGCCGGCAAACCCGCCTTCACGGCCTTCTCCAAGCTCGACAAGTTCAGCGCTGCCGAGTTTGCCGATTCTCCCTACGACGGCGTCGTTTACGAGATGGAGCACAACCCCTACGACGTTTCGGCCTTGGGCGACGCGTTGCAGTACATGCTCAACCGCAAGCAGATCGCCGAGAGCGGATCGGTCGCCCCCAGGGTGACGCCGCTGGCCCGCATACCGTCCAACGGCGTGGAGATGAACCAGAGCTTTGCCAAGCAGGTGCTGGACCGCGGTTGCTATGGCGTCATCTGGCCGCATGTGTCCACCGTGGAGCAGGCCTACAACGCCGTGGCCTCGTGCCGTTATGTACGTCCCAAGGGTGCGCCACTGTACGAGCCCAAGGGCGTGCGCGGCGATGGTCCGGCCAATGCGTCTCGCTACTGGGGCCTGTCCATGGCCGACTACTACCAGAAAGCCGACGTCTGGCCCCTGGCGCCCGAGGGCGAGATCCTCGTGGGCCTGATGTGCGAAAGCCCCGAGGCCGTAGAGAACCTCGACGACATCCTGTCCAACGTGCCCGGCATCGGCTTCATCTTGATCGGAGAAGGTGACCTCAGCCAGGCCCTGGGTTTCCCGCGCCAATACGAGCACCCCGAGGTGCAGGACGCGATGCGCCGCATCGCCCAAACCTGCCACAAGCACAAGGTGGTCGTAGGTAACCCCCACGTGACGGCCAAGAACCACAAGAAGCTGCTGGACGAGGGCTACCGCTTCCTGATGGCCGCGCCGACCAAGAGCTACGGCGTCGTGGGCCTGGCCCAGCAGGCCGCCACTTCGTACTGACGCCATGAACGGAGCTGAAAGCCTCGTGGACACCCTGGTCGGTCAGGGCGTCGACATCTGCTTCGCCAATCCCGGCACCTCGGAGATGCATTTTCTCGCGGCGCTGGAGAACCCGCGGATGCGCAGCGTGCTGTGCCTGTTCGAGGGCGTTGCCACAGGCGCGGCCGATGGCTGGTACCGGATGAAAGGTACGCCTGCGTCGACCCTGCTGCACCTGGGGCCGGGCCTGGCCAATGGCCTGGCCAACATCCACAACGCCAAGCGTGCCTCGTCGGGCATGGTCAACATCATCGGCGAGCACTCCACGTCGCACCTGAAGTACGACCCGCCGCTGACCTCGGACATCGAGGGCCTGGCCCGCCCTCTGAGCCATTGGGTGCGGCGCGCCGATTCGGCCAACGCCATTGCCTGGGATGCCGCACAGGCGGTGGCCAAGGCGTCGGAACATCCGGGCCAGATCGCCACGCTGATCCTGCCGGGCGATACCTCCTGGCAGCAGGCTGGCACCGCGGTGCTGCCAGAGGCTGTTGCGCCGAGGCGCAAGGCGCCCGATGCGGCGCGCATCGCGCATGTGGCCAAGGTGTTGCGCTCGGGCGAACCGGCGCTGATCATCCTGGCCAACCAGGCAACGCGTGGGGCTGCGCTGCAGCTTGCCGGCCAGGTGGCGGCCGCTACCGGTGCACGCCTGGGGTCGCAGTTTTTCACGGCCCGCATCGAACGTGGGGCCGGGCGGGTGCCGATCGAGCGCATTCCCTATGCCGTGCCGCAGGCGCAGGCCTTCCTGAAGGGCGTCAAGCACCTCATCACGGTCGAGACGCGAGAGCCCGTGGCCTTCTTCGCCTACCCGGACAAACCCAGCCTGCTGAAGGCCGAGGGCACGGTGGTCCATCCCTTGGTCGAAGCCGATGAGGACAGCGAGCTGGCCTTCGAGATGCTGCTCGAGGCCCTGGGCGCGACGGGCATCGAAGCGCTGCTGCAGCCCCGTGTGGAGACGCCGGTGCCTTCAGGCGCGCTCAACCCCACCAGCGTGGCGCATGCGCTGGCGGCGGCATTGCCCGAGCACTGCATCCTGGTCGACGAGTCGCTGACCACGGGCCGGGAGTCGATGGGGTTGACCATGGGTGCCCGCCCGCACGATCTGATCAACAACATGGGCGGATCCATCGGCTATGCGACACCCGTGGCCACTGGGGCGGCTCTGGCCTGCCCGGATCGGCGCGTGTTCTGCATGGTCGGCGATGGCAGCGCGATGTACACCATCCAGTCGCTGTGGACGCAGGCGCGCGAAGGCCTGAATGTGACCACCATCATCTTCGCGAACAACAGCTACGCGATCCTCAAGGCCGAGTACGCCAACATGGGCGCGGGCACGCCCGGGGCGCGTGCGCTGTCCATGATCGATATCGATCGGCCCCGCATCGACTGGCTCGCCATGGCCAAGAGCATGGGCGTGCCGGCCGTCTCGGTGGATACCGCAGAAGGCTTCCACCAGGCCATGGTGAATTCCACCCGTGAGCCTGGCCCCTGCCTGATCGAAGTCAGGCTGTAGACCCGTTCCCCCTGGAGGAGACAAGAAATGACCACGACCGACACCCTGGTGCCAACGCTGCGCACCAACCTGGCCGATTACGCCGTCACCAAAGCGATGAAGGATGGACGCGTGAAGTCCGACGTCGTCCACCTGGACTACTGCGGCCCGACGCCGGCGCACAACGGCTTCAAGGCCATGGTGCGCGAAAGCAAGTTCGATGCGGGCGAGCTCGCCATCGTCACCTTTCTGCAGGCCAAGGCCTATGGCAAGCCCTATGTGATGCTGCCGGTGCCGATTTCGGGCCGCTTTCAGCACCACTGCGCTGGCTTCAACATCGAGTTCGGCGACATACGGCCCAAGGACATCGAAGGCAAGAAGGTCGGGGTGCGCACCTACACCCAGACCACCGCCCTGTGGATCCGCGGGGTCCTGCGGCACGAATGCGGCGTCGATCTCGACAAGGTGACCTGGATGACCCTGGGGGATGGGCACCTGGCCGAGTACAAGGACCCGGAGAACTGCCAGCGCCTGCCTGCCGGCTCCTCGATCCCGGACATGATGATGGCCGGCCAGTTGACGGCTGCGCTGCTCGGCGAGGACATGCCCAAGGATCCCCGCGTGCGCACCCTGGTGCCCGATGCGCAGGCCGCAGCCAAGACCTGGTACGAGCGCGTGGGCATCGTGCCGATCAACCACATGTTCGTGGTGCATGCAGACCTCTCGAAGAAGCGGCCGGACATCGTGCGCGAGCTCTACCGCATGGTGGTCGAAAGCCGTGCACTGGCCGAGGGCGTGCCGGCGGTGTTCCCGCCGGTCGGGCTCGAAGCCAATCGCAAGGGCCTGCAGCTGGCGATCGACTGGGCGCTGGACCAGAAGATCATCCCGCACCGTCTGAGCGTCGACGAGCTGTTCGACGACGTCACGGGCGCACTGGGCTGATGCGAGTCCGCTCGCCCAGGCTGTGATTGCACGATAAGCAGCGGCGCCAGGCCGTGGAGATGCCATGAACAATCCCGCGGGGCCTGGCCCCATCGTCAGGTGGTTGGAACGTTGCCTGATGGCCTGGGTGGTACTGGGAACCCCCGCCCTGGCCCAAGACATCGTGTTGGGCCAGATCGGTCCGTTCACGGGCGTTCCCGTGCCGGATGCCCGGCAGATCAGCCAGGGCGCGAGGGCCGCAGTGGCCCATGTCAACCGTTCTGGCGGGGTGGCCGGGCGAAGGATCGCCTGGTTCGAACTCGATGACACGCTGTCTCCGGCGGTGTTTGCGGAGCAATTCGACACCGCCATGCAGCGCAAGCCCGTGGCTCTGATTTCGCCCTGGGGTTCGGGTGCGGTGCAGAAGATGCTGGGTGACAAGTTACTCGACAGGTACGACCTGGTAGTGATGAATGTCGTACCGGGATCGGATGCTTTTCGCAACCCCGGGCATGCCCGGCTGTTCCATGTGCGCGCAAGCGATTTGCAGAAGCTGAGCAAGATCGTCCTGCATGCACGCGCTTTGAGCATGCGCAAACTGGCAGTGCTGTACCAGAACAACCCCGTGGGGGCGGCCGGGCTGGAAGACGTTGTCCGAGAAGCGGCGCGGATCGGCGGTATCGAGGTCCAAGGCGTTGCCGTGGCCTCGGAAAATCTGGCCAATGGAGCGCGGGAGGTTGTCGCACTCGGCGCCGACGGCGTATTGGTGCTGGGTGCTCCGCCGTTCGCTGCGTCGTCCGTGGCGCCGTTGCGCAAGGCCGGTGCGGGTCAGACCATCTTCCTGGCGGCCGACATGTCGCCGGAGTTTTTGATCCGGACCGCGGGGCAGGAGGCGGCCCGCGGCGTCGGCATCGTGCAGATCTACCCCGATCCGAACAGCAAAACGGGCGTGCGCGAATTTCAGGCGGCGATGAAGGCCACCTTCCCTGAGCTGGATGCGTATACGCCGGCCCAGTTCGAAGGCTATGTCTCGACGCGCGTGGCGGTCGAGGGGCTGCGCCGCATCCGTGGCGACATCACGCCCGGTGCGCTGGCCAGGGCCTTGCAGACCATGGGGGAAATCGCGGTGGATGGCTATCGGCTCAACTTTGGCAAGGGCAATGCCGGCAGCCAGTTCGTCAATATTGCGGTGATCGATGCCAAGGGCCGCCTGCGCTACTGAGAAGAAGTTCCCGGGTGGCCACCGCCCGGGATTACCCGCTTGCCAGGGGCGCGGCCCTGGCCGAGCATCGTTGCAAGGCGTGCACCATTGCCATGCGCGACGTCCCCTGCGTTCTTCTCCAACACCCTGCCATGCAGCCCGCTTGCGGTGCTGGGCCACGTGGCCAGAGGGCCTGAGTGGTTTGTCTTGTTGCCGAAGGCCCGGCGCATTCCATCCCTAGAGCAGCTCTCGATGACCAAGTCCCAACGTGATTGGTACCCACCGAACGTGCCGGAGCCGGTGCCGAAAGTGCGCCTGTATGTCGAAAGCCCGGAGAAACCGCAGTCCTGGTTCGTGAACGTCGGCCATGTCACGGAAGGCGGGCGCCGCCGTACGGCCCCCCATTCCCATCCCGCCTACGGTCAGGTGATCTTTGTCCGCATCGGGCGTGGCGTCATGAACCTCGAGGGGAGCAGTGTCCCCTTCGAAGGCCCATGCGCACTGCTGCTGCCCAACGAATGCGTGCACGGCCTGGAGTACGAGATCGATGTGGACCGCTGGGTGGTGACCATCGAGGAAACCTACCTGAACCAGGTCAACGCCAAGCTGCCCGAGTTCATACAGCTGTGGACGGAGCCGCGCGTGATTCCGCTCACCCACAACCCCGAGGCGCCAGAAGACGTCCATGGCCTGGTCAGCCGGCTGGAGCACGAAATTCGATCCATGGCGCTGGGTCATGTCGTGGGGACGGAGGCCCTGCTGACCTCGCTGCTGCTGATGCTGGTGCGCAGCACCCGGCTGGACCAACTCGACAAGGAAGGCGCTACGCGCAATGCGATCCGCCTGACCAACCGCTTCCGTGAGCTCGTCCACCAGCACTACCGGGAAAACCTGCGCCTGCAGACCTATGCCTCGAAGATGGCGGTGTCGCCCACCCAGCTGCGCGCGGCCTGTGTCGCCGCCACGGGCCTGAGTCCAACCAAGCTGATCCATGCCCGTTTGATCACCGAGGCCAAGCGCAACCTGATCTTTGGCGACATGTCGATCGAGCAGATCGCCTATGGGCTGGGCTTCATGGACACGGCGTACTTCACGCGCTTCTTCCGCAAGGAAGTGGGACAGTCTCCCAGCCAGTTCCGAACCGCTGCACGCGAACAGACCCAGCCCGCCATGTAGCTTGCTGGAGGGCCACCCCTCGGTGCCATGGCCTTCTGTCACTCGCGGTGAATGCCTGCAAGAGGCCGATGCTTGACCCTCGTCAAGCCCGAGGGCATGAAAAGTGCCAGCGAATCTGCCTTTCGTGTAGATACCCGCGTCAGGTCCTCCCCTATCCTTGAGATACCGCCGGGAGCCATGTGGTGCGGCGGGCACAAAAGATGACAGGAGACCTGCTGGCCATGTTGGGGCATTTCACACGATCGGGATCGACCTGGCGCGGACTGGGCCTTGCGCTGCTGTGGTGCCTGGGGGCCGCCCATGCCACTGCAGCGGTGCCCTGCAATGCGTCCGAACTGGTCTACCTGGGGACGGATGGGGTGGGGATCCGGGCGATCCGCTTTGACGCCTGTGCAGGGACACTCGCGCCGCTGGGGCAGCCGGCGGATGCCCGCAAGTCCCGGTGGCTGCTCAAGCACCCGCGCCTGCCCGTGCTGTACGCGGCGGCAGAGGGTGCAAATGGCGATGGACGTGTGCTTGCCTACACGGTGGACGGTCGTAGCGGGGGACTTTCCTTGCTGGGCGAGGGGGCTGCGGGCGGGGCCGGTACCACGCACCTGTGGCTGGATGCGCCGTCCATGACCCTTCTGGCTGCGAACTTCGCAGCAGGTACGGTTTCCAGCATCGCACTTTTGCCCGATGGCAAGCCAGGTGCCCTGGTCAGCACCATCAAGGCCACGGGTTCGGGGCCGCACCGTCGCCAAGCCAGTCCCCATGCCCATGGCGTAGCCATTGACCCGTCGGGCCGCCACGCCCTGGTCGCGGACATGGGGGCGGACCGCGTGTTCGTCTACGGCTTCGAGCGCTCGACCCGGGTGTTGGCGCCCGACGATGCGGCCGCTCCCCGTTCCTTCCAGGCGGCTGCCGGAAGCGGACCGCGCCGGGCTGTTTTCAGCACAACAGGGCGCATGGTCTACGTGCTGAGCGAGTTGACGGCCGAGATCACCGCATTGCGATGGGATGCGTCGGCCGGCCGATTGGCGCCCGTGCAGACCCTGGCCCTGTCCAGTGAGGAATTTGCCGGCACGCGCAGCGCGTCCGAACTGGCACTGGGCCCGGATGGCCGTTTTCTCTACGTGGGCAACCGGGGCGAGAGCCAACTGCTCGTCTACCGGGTGGATGCCGGCTCTGGGGAACTCACCCCCGTGCAGCGCCTGCCCAGCGGGGGCGAAGCCCCGTGGGCCTTCGACATTCATCCATCCGGCCAATGGATGCTGGTGGCCAACTACCGCAGCAATCGCGTGAGCCTGATGCGCATCGATGCGGCCTCGGGGCGCTTGTCCGATACCGGCGTGTCGCTGGAATCACCAGCGCCCGTGAGCGTCGTGTTTGTGAATTGAGGTCGCACCCGCGCTGTGCACCCGAACCTAGCCTGGCAGGAGACAAAGAACCGTGGATCGTAGAAAATTTCTGGGCGGCGCCGCTTCGGCCAGCCTCTTGGCCTTGGGGCAGCAACCGTGGGCCGCGGTGGCGGCAGAGCCAGCCAAGGGGCCGCTGCTCCTCAACCGCATTGGGCCTTCGGCCTCGCAGATCTTCATCGCGAACGCCGATGGCTCCGACGAGCGCAAGCTGATCGACAGCGGTACCCTGGATTACAACGCCTCGTTCTCGGCCGATGGCCAATGGATCGTCTTCACATCCGAGCGCGATGGCCTGGGCAACTCCAATCTCTATCGCGCACGGACCGACGGCACGCAGGTGGAGCGTCTGACGGATGGCTCCGCCGTTGAAGATGCGGCAGCCCTCTCGCCCGACGCAAGCAAGGTCGCTTTCGTCGGCACGCGCGACGGCATGCTTGCCAACATCTGGGTGCTGGACCTCAAGACCCGCACGCTGAAGAACCTCACTGGCGTGAAGGGCATCCAGGGACGGACCGATTCGCCCAACGGCTTCTTCCGCCCGAGCTGGTCACCCGATGGCCAGTGGCTGGCCTTTTCCTCCGACCGGGACACCGAGTGGAAGGGCCACCACAACGGCGCGGGCTGGGAGCATACGCAGGAGCTCAGCATCTACGTGATTCGCGCCGACGGCACGGGATTCCGCAAGGTCAGCAGCCGCAAGGACTACTGCCAGGGGTCGCCCAAGTGGTCGGCCGATGGCAAGCGCATCGTGTTCTATGAAACCCAGGCCGAGTACACCTACTGGGTGCTGCGCCCGGACCTGCTGCTGAAGATCGACTCGCAGATCGTCTCTGTGGACGTGGCCAGTGGCGAACGCACCGAGCACACCAGCGGTCCGGGCTTCAAGATCAGCCCCCAGTACCTGGGCAGCGACGAGATCGTCTACCGCCGCAAGGGCGGTCCCGAGGATGGGCTCTATTCCACGGCACCGGGCAAGGCGATGGTCAAGATCGCCGGCCTGCGCACGCCCGCCTGGTCGCCGGACGGCAAGCGGGTGGTCTACGAGAAATTCACGTGGCGCGGCTGGAAGCAGAACCAGGCGCTGTACAGCTGGGAGGCTGGCCGTGAGTACCGCTACACCGACGTCTGGCCCGCCTTCTCCAAGGATGGCTGGATGGTGCTGACGGCCAAGCATGAAGATGGTTCGGTGGATGTGATGCGTGCCGATGGCAGCGAGCGTCGCCGTGTCTACGATGTCACCAAGCAAAGCGGCCTGGATCTGACGCTGGTCAAGCGGGGCCTGGCCGGAGCCTTCTTCCCCGTGTGGTCGCCGGACGGGGAGTGGATCGTCTTTGGCGTCGGCGAATGGTTCACGCAGCGTGGAAAGGGCCGCGCCAAGCTGATGCGCGTCAAGCGCGACGGTTCCAGCCTGGAGCAACTGACGGACGACAGCGTCTTCAATGCGGGCTTCCCCAGCTATTCCGCCGACGGGAAGGAAGTGGTCTTTCGCATCGCCAACCAGGATCCCAGCAGCGCTTCGTTGGGAGGGCTGGCCGTGCTGAACCTGGAGACGCGCCAGATCCGGCACATCACCCGGGGCTATGACAACATGCCGATCTGGTCGCCTGATGGCAGCCGCATCCTGTTCAACCGGGGGGTGCGCAACCCTGACAGCATCTGGTCGAATTTCGACCTGTACACGGTGCGCCCCGATGGCAGCGACCTGCGCCGCCTGACCGACCACCCGGCCAGCGATGGCCACCCCGTGTGGACAGCGGACGGCAAGCAGATTCTCTACAACAGCGGCCAGGCCGGCTACCGCGACGAGGCCTGCCACTATGACCAGACCTTCCAGCCCTACGGCCAGGTGTTTGTGATGAACGCCGACGGCAGTGGCAAGCGCCAGATCACCGACAGCATCTGGGAAGACTCGACGCCGCAGTACGTGCCACCCGGCGCGCGCTGATCGGCCCAGGCAGCGCAGCGCCGCTCCCCGGCCGCCACGAATCCTGGTGGGCGTGGCGGTGGGGGCCCAGGCGCCTGCATCCCGACCGGCTTGCGCCGGTTCCTTCATGTGCATCACGGATGTCCCGCTGCGGCGGGAGGAGGTATCGTGGACACCCACAAGAGAAGCTTCGTGCGCTGCGGCAGCGCTGTCGCCCTGGCGTTAGCCACGGGCGGTATCTGTGCGCAGTCCTATCCCAGCAAGCCCCTGCAATTGGTCGTGGCGTTCGCGCCGGGCGGCGCAGGAGACATCGTGGCACGGCTGGTGGCGCAAAAACTGGGTGAAGGCCTGGGCCAGCCGGTGGTGATCGAGAACCGGCCCGTTCCGGTCGCGGCTGCTTCATTGGTCAAGCATGCCCGGCCGGATGGCCACACCCTGCTGATGGCCGGCAGCGGAACCGCGCTCACGTCGGCGCTCTTTCGCAAGCTGCCCTACGACCTGATGGGGGACTTCACGCATGTCTCCACGTTGTCCTCGTTCGATCTCGCCTTCCTTGGCGCGGCCGCGTCGGACCTGAGATCCGTGGCCGATGTGATCGCTTTCGCGAAGACCCATCCAGGCAAGCTCAATATCGGCAGTGCACGGGTGGGCAGCACGCAGAACCTGGCTGCCGAGATGTTCCGCTCCATGGCCGGCATCGATGCGCTGATCGTGCCCTACAAGACCACCTCAGACCTGGTCAGTGCGATCCGGGCCAGGGACGTGCACGTGGCGATCGACATGCTGCCGGTCGTGCTCAGCCAGATCCATGCCGGTGCGATCAAGCCCCTGGCCGTGACCTCGGCCCGTCGCTTCGCCGGCCTTCCCCATGTGCCGACGGTGGCGGAAAGCGGCCTGGCGGGGTTCGAGGTCTCCTCCTGGAACGGCATTGCCGTCCCCGCGGGTACGCCGCAGGCCGCAGTGACCCGGCTCGCCAGGGAAATCGCAACGGCTGTGGGATCGCCGCAGGTGCGCAAGGCACTGCTGGATCTGGGCGCCGAGGCCCAGGCCAGCACGCCACAGCAGATGGCCCAGCGCATGCGCAGCGATATCGCCAAGTGGCGCTCGGTGATCGACGGGGCCGCAATACCCCGCCAGTAGCCACCACGCATTCAACAACCTCCAACCAGCGCGACACCATGCCCTCGTTCCCGCTCCCGTCACTTCGCCTCCGCAATACCATGGCCGCTGCAAGTGGCCCCCAGGGAGGCGGACGGCTGGGCATTGGCATGCGGCTGGCCCTGGGCTTTGGCGTAGTGTTGGTGCTGTTCGCCGGTACCACGGCCTATGCCGTGCTGCAGATGAGGACCATGGAAGAAAACATGGCGTCCGCGGTCCAGGCCCACGCCGAGATCGCTGCCCGTGCCAGCGCCATGCGCAGCAGCATCGACGACATCTACCTGAACGCCTTGCTGCTGGTGCTGTCGACCCAGCGCGAGGACATCGACTTCCACCAGGGCTTGGTCGAGCAGTCGCGCGGCCTGTACCACCGGGCCCGCAGCGAGCTGGTGTCGCTGACCCACGGTGGCCAGGACATCCCGGGCCTGGCAGGAGCCCTGGGCGGGCTGGCGCAGGCCGAGGGCGTGCTGCAGGAGCTGGAACGCAGCATCCGCAGCCGGGTGGAGGCGGTCCGGGGCCAGGGCAATGTGGAGCCCGACCTGGCCGTGATCGACCACTTCGCCGGCACCATGAGGGCCCGGGTCGAGCAGTGGGTGAAGGCCGTCGATCCGATCGTGGAGGCGACCACGGCGGCCGGGCGCGAGCGCCAGGCCCACACATCGGCGGCGGCAGCGCTCGCCCAGTCGGTCCAGGTGCTGGCATCGGTGCTGGCGATACTGGGGGGCGCACTGGCTGCCTGGGGCATCGCGCGGGGCGTGACACAACCCATTGGAGAGGCAGTTCGCGTCGCCGAGCGGGTGGCGCAAGGAGACCTCTCGCTCGTGATACCGCGCGGTGGCCGTGACGAGACGGGGGCCTTGCTGGAAGCCCTGGCCCGCATGCAGTCCAGCCTGGGCGCACTGGTGCGCGAGGTGCGCGATGCCGCCCACTCCATCCAGGATGCTTCGACCGATGTTTCCTCGGGCAACAACGATCTGTCGCAGCGCACCGAGCACGCGGCCAGCCAGCTGCAGCGGACGGCAGGATCCGTGGACCAGTTGTCCGGCGCGGTGCGCCAGTCGGCCCAGTCGGCCCGCACGGCGGACGGGCTGGCACGCAACGCAGCCCAGGCGGCAGAGCAGGGCGGCCAGGTGGTGCTGCAGGCCGTGCAGAGCATGCAGGACATTGCCCTGCAGTCCCGCAAGATCGCCGACATCATCGGCCTGATCGAAGGCATCGCCTTCCAGACCAATATCCTGGCGCTCAATGCCGCCGTGGAGGCGGCCCGGGCGGGGGAACAAGGGCGCGGATTCGCGGTGGTGGCGGGCGAGGTGCGCAGCCTCGCGCACCGATCGGACGCTGCAGCCAAGGACATCAAGCTGCTGATCCAGTCGTCCGTGGCCAGCGTGGCCTGCGGCAGTGCACTGGTGCACGATGCGGGCCAGAAGATGGAGGGCATCGTCGCCGGGGTGCGCCAGGTCACCGCCGCCATCCATGAGATCACCCACGCAGCAGCATCGCAAAGCCTGGGCGTCGACGAGGTAGCACAGGCCATGAACGACATGGACCAGTCCACCCAGCAGAATGCCGCGCTCGTGGAGCAGAGTGCGGCGGCAGCGCAGTCGCTGCAGTCCCAGGCGCAGCGCCTGGCCCACATGGTCGCGGCCTTCCAACTGGCCGACGGAACTGCCGGGCGCTGAACCCAGGCAATGCGTTGGCACGTCAAAAGTGCCAACGAATCTGCCGCCTGTGCAGGGACCCGGGAAGGCGTCTTGCGTAGCCTCAAGGGAGGCTGCAGCCCGCGGCAAGCGAGGCCCTGCCACCGACTCTTACCGAGAACCAACGCAATGCACAAGAACTTCATCGACGGCACCTGGCTGGCGGGGCCGCAGGTCTCCCGCAACATCAACCCCTCCGACACCCGCGACCTGGTCGGCGAGTACGCGCAGGCCGACGCCGCACAGACCCGGCTGGCCATCGCCGCCGCCGAGGCCGCCTTTGCAGGATGGAGCCTTTCCACACCGCAGCAGCGCTTCGATCTGCTCGACGCGGTGGGCAGCGAGATCCTGGGGCGCCGCAATGAACTGGGCGACCTGCTGGCACGCGAGGAAGGCAAGACCCTGCCCGAAGCCATCGGCGAGGTGGTGCGCGCCGGCAATATCTTCAAGTTCTTCGCGGGCGAGGCCTTGCGGCCCGGCGGGGAAGCCCTGCCTTCGGTGCGGCCAGGCGTCGGTGTGGAAATCACGCGCGAGCCCCTGGGCGTGGTGGGCATCATCACGCCCTGGAATTTTCCGATGGCCATTCCGGCGTGGAAGATCGCCCCGGCGCTGGCCTATGGCAACTGCGTGGTGTTCAAGCCCGCCGAACTGGTGCCGGGGTCGGCCTGGGCGCTGGCCGAGATCCTGTCGCGTGCGGGCTTGCCGGCTGGCGTATTCAATCTGGTGATGGGCCGGGGCTCCGAGGTGGGAGCCACACTGCTGGACGATGCGCGCGTCAGCGCGGTCTCCTTCACAGGCTCTGCCGCGACGGGCCGCAAGGTGGCGGCGGCCTGCGTGGCGCGCATGGCCAAGTTCCAGCTGGAGATGGGGGGCAAGAATCCGATGGTCGTTCTGGACGATGCGGATCTGGACGTCGCCGTGAACTGCGCGGTCAACAGCGGTTACTTCTCCACCGGTCAGCGCTGCACGGCGTCGTCGCGCCTCATCGTCACTGACGGTATCCATGATCGGTTCGTTGCCGCGATGGTCGAGCGCCTGAAATCCCTGCGGGTGGACGATGCGCGCGCTGCGGGGGCTGATATAGGGCCTGTGGTGGACCAGAGGCAGCTCGACCAGGATCTGGAATATGTCGCGATTGCCCGTGCGGAAAGTGCGCGGCTGGTCTATGGCGGCGAGGCGCTGGCCCGGGGCCTCGCGGGGAACCCCGGCTTTTACATGAGCCCTGCGCTGATTGTCGACACCACGCCAGAGATGCGCATCAACCAAGAGGAAGTCTTCGGGCCTGTGGTCAGTGTGCTCCGGGCACGCGACTACGGGGCGGCGCTGGCCCTGGCCAACGACACGCCCTTTGGCCTGGCCGCCGGCATCGCGACGACCTCGCTCAAATACGCGACGCATTTCAAACGGCATGTCCAGGCTGGCATGGCCATGGTCAATCTGCCCACCGCCGGGGTGGACTACCACGTGCCCTTCGGCGGGCGCAAGGGCTCGAGCTACGGTGTGCGTGAACAGGGCAGGTATGCGTCGGAGTTCTACACCACCGTGAAGACGGCGTACACGCAGGCCTGATGCCCAGCCGCACCACCCGTGCGACCGTGGGGGGTGGCTCGAGCCGCGGGTTCAGCGGGGCTCTGCCATCACCAGCAGCACCCGCACCGGTTGCGCGCTGCGGTTGGCCAGTTGCCGTGCCTCGCACGGCGCAATGCGGCAGCTGTCGAGCGCGCGCAGCACTTCACGTTGCGGTGGGCCATCGGGCTGCTGGCTGGTGACCTCCAGCTCGCCGTCCAGCACCACGTAGAACTTTTCCAGCGCGGAGGCGGACAGCGTGGTGCTGCCCCCCGGGGCCACCAGCGACAGCCCTATCCAGGCTGCGTCCGCGGGGCCGGCCTCGCGGCCTTGCAGGCGCGCCATCGTGAAGCCATCGTGGCCGGGCGCGTCGTAGCCGGGCGCGTCGGCATGTCGTACCAGGTGCATGGGGTTCTCCGTTCTCAGGGCGCCAGCACGACGCGTGAGGACGAGCCCGCGATCACGCGCCGGTAGGCGTCGGCCGCTTCTTGCAGCGGCACCAGGCCGGCCGGATCGACCGGGAAGGCACGCAGCGACCCATCGCCGAAGCCCGGCGCCAGCAGGTTCAGGATGGCGGCGCAGTCCACCACGCTGAGCTTGAGGCTGTCCACCCCCAGCAGCTGCAGGTTGCGGCGGTAGAACATCAGGATGTCGAACGGCACCGAGCGTTCGATGGTGGAGATGAGCACCTGCGTGCCGCCCACGGCCAGGCTGTGCAGCGCCGCTGCGAAGTAGGGCGAGCCCACCGTGTTGTAGGCGATGTCGGCCCCGCGCCCACCCGTGGCCTCGAGCAGGGCATCGCCCAGGTCGGGGGCGGTCCCATCCAGCACACGGACCGGCTGGCTGGCGTGGCCCTGGTAGCGGCTGGCGCCGCGCTCCACGCCGATGACCGCCGCGCCGGCGCGCGTGGCCAACTGGATGGCGGCCTGGCCTACCTTTCCGTTGGCACCGAAGACGACCACGGTCTGGCCCGGCCCGCGCAGCCCGGCCCGGCGCAGGCCCTCCCATGCGGTGATGAAAGGCACGCCCACGGTGCCCGCTGCGGCCACGGGCACGGCAGCGGGCTTGCGCGCCAGGGCGGCTTCGGGCAGCACCAGGTAGCGTGCGTGGCTGCCGTCGCGGGTGACGCCGAGGTCACCGCCCGTGCCCCAGACCTCGGCGTCCAGCCACTCCTTGGGGCCGGCCACCACGCGGCCGGCAAAGTCGCGGCCTGGTGTGCGCGGCCAGACGGCATGGGGCATCATGCCCAGCGCGGCCTTGACGTCGCTGGGGTTGACGGCCGCAGCCAGCACTTCGACGACCGCATGGCCGGGGGGCGCTGCGGGCGGGCTTTGGGGCTGCAGTTGCAGGTCGAGCGTGTCGGGCGCCTCGGCCTTCTGGGAAATGCGCAATGCATGCGCGGGGGAAGCAATGGTCATGGTGAGAGTCCTTGGTGTGGAATGGATGGAATCGTTTCAGTGCAGGGCGTTGCTGGCGCGCAGGCCCCAGGTGGTGCGCGCCTGCGCGCTGGTCGCCAGGCGCCCGCCCAGGTCTTCGACAATGCGGCGCGCCTTGTGCACCAGTTCGGCGTTGCTGCGCGCGAGCACGCCCTTGTCGAGGTAGATGGTGTCTTCCAGGCCGATGCGCACATTGCCGCCCAGCAGGTGGGCCTGGGCCACGGCGGGAAAGGCATGGCGCCCCACGGCAAACGCCGACCAGGAGGCCTGCGGCGCGATCAGCGAGCGCGCCAGCATCAGGGCCGCGGGTGTGAATGGCAGGGCATAACGCACGCCCATGACGAAGGTATACAGGCCGGGGCCGGCCAGTGTTCCGTCGGCCATCAGGGACTGGGCGAGCACCAGGTCGCCGGTGTCGAAGCATTCGAGCTCCGGCACCACGCCGTGTTCGCGGATCACGGCGGCCATGCGGCGCACGTTGGCGGGGGTGTTCATCACCACCTGCTCGCCCGAGTTCATGGTGTTGAGGTCCAGCGAGCAGATGTCGGGCCGCAGGGCCGCGATGTGCTCCACGCGCAGTTCGGGCCGCAGCAGCGAGGTGCCCGGCGCGGCCAGGCGCGGCTCGTCGGCGCTGGGCACGAAGCGCCCGCCCGGCCCGGTGGTGAGGTTGATGATGAGCTCGGGCCGCTCGCGGCGCAGCACCTCGACCACGCGGCCATAGAGGTCCACGTCCATGGACGGTGCCCCGGTGAGCGGATCGCGCACGTGGATGTGCACCGCTGCGGCGCCGGCGTCTGCGGCCTCCAGGCAGGCGTCGCTGATCTGCCCGGGCGTGATGGGCAGGTGCGGTGTCTGGTCGGGCCGCGTGAGATTGCCGGTGACGGCGCAGGTGAGGATGGTGGTGGGTTCCATGGGCATGCTCAGCCGAGGTGGCGGCCTCCGTCGGCAACGATCACGCTGCCCGTGGCATAGCGCAGCGCGGTGCAGCAGGCCACGATGGCGGCCGCCACGTCGTCGGCCGTGCCCACGCGCTGCAAGGGGATGGTCGGGCCCACGCGTTCATTGAAGGCCGCGTCGCGCCCGGGCACGAAGGCCGTGTCGACAACGCCGGGCGACACCGCCAGGCAGCGCACCTGGGGTGCCAGGGTCTTGGCCAGCCCGCGCGTGAGCGCATCGGTGCCGGCCTTGGCGGCGGCATAGGCCAGGTTGCTGCCCAGGCCTGTGAAGGCCGCGATGGACGAGACGTTGACCACGACCGCGTCGCCTGCCGCCTTCATCTGCGGCGCGAAGGCGCGGATGGCCGCGAAGCTGCCGCGCCAGTTGGTGGCGAAGATGTCGTCGATGAGCGCGTCGTCGAGGCCCTCCAGGTCCGCCGCGGGCACCGGGCGGGTGAAGCCGGCGCTGTTCACCAGCACGGTGGCCGCGCCCATCTCCTGTTGCACCGCCAGCGCGGCGGCGCGCAGGGCGGCACTGTCGGTCACGCTGGCCTGCAGGGCGCGGTGCCCGCTGCCGGCCAGTTGTGCCAGTGCGGGCGCCGCCGTCTCGGGGGCGCTGCGCTGCAGCAGCACCACCCGGGCGCCGAGCGCGGCCATGCGCCGGGCCGTGGCCAGGCCGATGGCGCCTGTGCCACCGGTGATGACGGCGATGTCGCCGTCGAGCCGCTCGCGCGGCGCGAAACTTCGGTTGTCGTTGTGTTGCATGGAGGTTCAGGTCAGGGGAGGGGGCAATGGGGCAACTGCGTGGCCCCGGGTTCGAGCCGCAGTTCGATGTCCAGGGAGAAGCCGCCCTGGCCATCGGGTTCGAAGTGGCGCAGCAGCGAGCCCACGGCGCCGAACACCACGTCCGCGTGGGCGTTCGGGTCGTCGATGTCGAAGTACTGCGTGGCCAGCACCCTGTGGCCGTCGGCCACCACGATGAAGTGCAGGTGGGCCGGGCGCATGATGGCGCGGCCCTGCGCCGCCAGCAGCTCGCCGCACGGCCCGTCCACCGGCACGGGGTAGCCCGCGGGGCGCACGCTGTGGAAGTCGAAGCGGCCCTGGGCGTCGGTCAGGAACACGCCGCGCAGGTTCATCTCTTCCTGCTCGGGATCCTGGTTCTCGTACAGGCCCTGGGGCGAGGCCTGCCAGGTCTCCACCCTTGCATTGGCCAGCGGTGCGCCGTCGAGCGAGCACACGCGGCCGCGCACATGCAGCGGTGCGCCGGGCGTGCCGGGGGTGGCAATGCTTTCGCCGCTGGCGCGCACCGGCTGCCGGGCGCGCCAGAACGGGCCGACCAGGGCGGGCTCGGTGC
The DNA here is from genome assembly GCF_058783375.1 of Acidovorax sp. FW305-C-20-28. Classification (NCBI taxonomy): domain Bacteria; kingdom Pseudomonadati; phylum Pseudomonadota; class Betaproteobacteria; order Burkholderiales; family Comamonadaceae; genus Acidovorax; species Acidovorax sp. FW305-C-20-28. The sequence goes on from NZ_JBYSYM010000028.1 coordinate 87,884, forward strand.
CGCCCCGGGCCAGGGCCTCGCGCGCGCCGCGCAGCTGGGCCAGCGTGGCCAGGCCCAGGATGTCGGCCAGCAGGATGCCCTCGTTCTTGTGCGGCCCGCTGGCCTGGCCCACGCGGACCAGGAAGTCCATGCCCAGGTCGAGCTCGGCAGAGCTCAGGTCCACCTCCAACGCGAAGGCATGGGCGTGGCGGATGAGTGCGTCCAGGATCTGTTTCAGCCGCGCATCCCGCGTGCCGGCATTGGCGCGCAGCACGGCGGCCAGCAGTTGCGCCGGGTCGGTGGCCGAGAGACCGTGTGGGGCGTCCAGCGGCTCCACGGTGGGCGTGCCCGCCGTCATCGCAGCACCGCCTTGGCGTTGTCGCGGTAGATGGCCTGCAGCTCACTGGCGCTCAGGCCGGACTTCTCCAGCCCTTCGACGATGCGGGCCGGCTCGACCCAGGGGAAGTCGGAGCCGAAGACGATCTGCGAGGTCGGCACGACCATCTTCAGGATGCCCATGTGCACCGCGTCTGCCGCCGCGGCCGTGTCGTAGTAGAAGCGGCGCAGGTGGTGCAGGCGCGAGTCGGTCTGCGCCACGCGCGCCAGCGACTCGGCCGTTTCGCCGACCAGGAAGCGCTGCGCCCAGAGGCTGCCGCCGCCGTGCGACCAGATGTAGCGCACATCGGGCGTGGCCTTGGCGGTGCCGCCGTGGATCAGGCTGACCATGGCCCGCGCGAGGTCCGAGCCCAGCTCCACGAAGGTGGGCAGGATGCCTGGCTGGAAGTTCCAGGCGCAGCAGTTAGGCGCGGTGGCGTGGATGTAGACCACCGCCTTGCGGCGGTTGAGCTCGGCCCACACCGGTGCAAAGGAAGGGTCGCCCAGCCACTTGTCGTCGTAGCTGGAGAGCAGGCCCACGCCATCGGCCTTGAGCACATCGAAGGCATGGGCGATTTCGCGCAGGCTGCCCTCCACGTCGGGCAGGGGCAGCACGGCGAAGTGGCCGTAGCGGCCCGGGTGGTCGGCCTTCATGCGCGCGGCGTACTCGTTGAGCTCGCGCGCGGCAGCGCGCGTTTCGGCCACGTCGCCGAACCAGACGCCGGGCTGCGTGACCGACAGGAAGGCCTTCTCCACGCCACCGCGGTCCATGGCCTCCAGGTCTTTCTCCACCGTCCAGGTCTTGAACTGGTCGAACCCCAGCACGGGCTGCTTGTGGTGCTCGCGCTCCACCAGCCGCACCCAGGCGGGCGAGAAGAAGTGGTGGTGGAAGTCGATGCGCGAGGCCTTGGTGGCCAGGGTCTGGGCGAGCGGCCGGCCCTCCGGCACGAAAGTGGTTGCGCCGAGGGCGCCCAGGGTGCCGAACATGCCGAGAAAGCCCCGGCGCGAGGGCGCGCAGGGCGGCGTGTCTGCCGGTGTGTGGTGCAAGTGATCCATGTGCAAGGTTCCTGGCGTTTGTCAGAAGTTGTGCCGTACGCCGAACTCGACGCCCTGCGAGCGGGCACCGGCCTGGGCTGGCAGCGGCGGGGTGTTCGGCCAGTCGGCCACGCCCGTGCCGCTGACCAGTTGGGCCGAGGCCCCGCGGTTGCGGATGTGCGCATAGGTTCCGTACAGCGCCGTCCGCTTGGACAGGTGGTGCACGTAGCCCAGGGCCAGCTTGCTCCAGTCATCGCCGCTGTTCTGGCGGTCGTAGTGGCTGTAGGCGGCACGCCATTCGCCCACGCCATGGCGCAGCGAGGCACCGATCAGCCAGGCATCGATGCGTGCCCCGCGGCTGTCTTCTTCGCGCGCCCAGAAAGCCATGGGCGTGACGGGCCCGAAGCGGTAGGACGCCGCCATGTTGGCGGCCTTGATCTGGGCCGCCGCGGTGGCCGTGCCGCTGTGGCGCCGGCCCACGGCGGCTGCGACGTTCAGGGCTTCGTCGGCGAAGCCCAGGCGCGCACCTTCGTAGTTGTTGTTGCTGCGGTTGGCACTGTTGGAGGGCTCTTCGCCAAAGGCGTACTGCACCTGGCCGTACCAGCCACCCAGCTGCCTGGGCAGCAGGTAGGCCAGAGCGTTGCTGACGCGGATCGGCGCGCCCAGCATGCTGTAGACCGTGGGCTGGCCGATGCCGGTGCCCCCGAACGGGTCGAACCAGGAGGGGTTGAGGTTGGTCGCCGCCATGTCGCGGCCCAGGCGCAATTCGCCGAAGTCGCCGCTCAGGCTGACGGTGGAGCGGCGCTGGAAATTCAGTCCGGTCCCGCCCGTATCAGGGGCCAGCGCGCTTTCCAGCCAGAAGCCGGCCGACAGGCCGCCGCCCAGGTCTTCGGTGCCGCGAAAGCCCAGGCGGGCATGGCTGTTGCCGCTGTAGCTCAGCGCGGTGAGGCGGGCATGGCCGTGCGAGACATGGGCGACGCCCAGGTCGACCACGCCGAACAGCGTGACCTGGGTTTGCGCGGCGACACCGCCGCTGCTACCGATGGCAAGGCCCAGGAGGGACAGGGCGAAGCAGGTTTTTTTCATGGGAGCGCTTCCGTGGAGGGGGTGGTGGGTGCGGAGTAGTAAATAGAATGAATGCCCGGAATTGATATGAAATTCAGATGAACATCACCTTGCGGCAGCTGCGTGCCTTTGTGGAAGTGATCAAGAGCGAGGGCTTCACGGCCGGGGCGCGCAAGCTGCACCTGACGCAATCGGCCACCAGCCTGCTGGTGCGTGAGCTGGAGTCGCAGTTGGGCCTGCCGCTGGTGGACCGCACGACGCGCCAGATTGCGTTGACCGACGCGGGCCGCGAGCTGTTCGAGAGTGCCGAGCGCATCCTGGCGGACGTGGAGCACGCGGTGGCGAACACCCAGGACCTGCTGCACAAGCGCCGGGGCCGCGTGACGGTGGCGACCACGCCCTTCCTGGCGGCCCATTTCCTGCCTGGCGTGATCGCGCAGTTCCAGGTCTCGCATCCCGCGGTGTCGGTGCGCATTGCCGACCTGTCCACCGAGCAGCTCGTGCGGGCGGTGGACAGCGGCGACGCCGACATCGGCTTCGGCGTGTTTCCGCAGATGGATGTCGCGATGGAGCGCGCGACCCTGCTGCGCCACAGCCTGGGTGTGCTGCTGCCGGCGGCCTGGCCGCTGGCACAGCGCCGCAGGCGCATGGTCTGGGCCGACCTGGAGGGCCAGCCCATGATCGGGCTGGGGCCGGCCGGGGGCTTTCGCGCCCTGGTCGATCCGCTGGTCCCCCACGGGGGCGAGACCACGGCGCTGCGCTTCGAGGTCGGCCAACTGGGCACGGCCGTGGGCCTGGTGGAGGCCGGCCTGGGGGCCACCGTGGTACCCGCCTACGTGGGTGCCCTGGTGCGCTCGAACCGGGCGCGCTTTCGCGAACTGAACGAGCCGGTGATCCACCGCAATGTCGAGCTGGTCTGGCGCGCCTCTCGCTCGCTGTCGCCCAGTGCCAGTGCCTTTCGCAGCTGCCTGGAAGACTGCTGCAAGCAACTGCAGGCCTGAGCGCCGGCAGCCTCTGCCGGGCCGGGGGGTCAACGCGCGATGCATGGCTTGGCCTTGCCGCACTGGTCGCCGATCACCGCCACGGCCTGGATCTCGATCTGCATGCCTGGCACCGCGAGGTTGGACACCGTGATCTGGGCGCTGGCAGGGAATTTCCGGTCGGGGAACATCTCCGTGCGTACCTTGGAGAAGGTCGCCCCGTTGCGCGCATCGGTCAGGTAGACCGTCATGCTCACGATGTCCTGCAGTCCACCGCCGGCGCGCTTCAGGGTTTGCTCCAGCAGCGCAAAGACGGTGCGCGCCTGGGCTTCGAAGTCGCCCTTGATGTCCTTGCCGTTCAGGTCGGTGGTGGTGGTCTCGCCCGCCAGCCAGATGACGCGCCCGCCTTCGGTGACCACGGCGGGCGAGTAGGACCGGCCCTGGGTCCTTTCGCCGTGTTCCAGGTGGTCGGCAGCCATCGCGGGCGGCAGGAGGAGGCTGGCCAGTGCCATGGCGGCCAGTGCGCGGGGGTATCGGTGTTGCATCGTGCTCTCCTTGGGTGGGGGCGGGCCCCCGGGGGTGAAAAAGTCGCGTTCCGCGTTCAGGACTGGGGGCGGCGGCGTGCCAGTGCGCGCATGGACTCGGTGGCCTCGCGCACGATGTCGGCGCTGTCCCAGCGGGTGGGCTGGCTGCGGCGCAGCAGCACCCGGCCGTCGACCAGCACCGTGTCCACGTTGCCCGGCTGCGCCGAGTACACGAGCGCATGTGCGGGGTCGAACACCGGGGCCAGGTTGGGGTCGGTGGCGCGCACGATCTGGATGTCGGCGCGCTTGCCGGGCGTGAGGGAGCCGACCAGGTGGTCGAGCCCGAGGTCGCGCGCACCGTCCAGCGTGGCCAGGCGCAGCAGGCGCTGGGCGGTGAGGGGCACACGGCTGCCGAAGCGCTGCTTGTGCGACCACAGCAGCGCCCGCATGCAGGCGAAAAAGTCCGCGTTGGCGGAGGCGCCGGAGCTGTCCACCGACAGGCTCTGGTGCACGCCGGCTTCTTCCAGCTCGTGGAACTGGATCACGCCGCGGCTGGCCTGGGCGTAGAGCATCTCGATGGTGGGCGAGCAGGTCATGCTGGTGCCGGCCGCCGCGAGCAGGGCGCAGTCCTGCGGCGACATGCCCTGGGGATGGACCAGCTGCAGGTCAGGGCCGAGCAGGCCGTGCTCTGCGAGCACGGAAACCACCCCGGGGCGGGCATGCATGGTCAACGGCAGGCCCAGGGCGCGGATGCGGGCGCATTCTTCGCTGACCACGCCGATGGGCACCGCGCCGCGCGGGTTGGACACCGGGGTGCGCACGGCCGCACCAAGGGTGAGCAGCGGCGAGGCCAGCCCCTGCTGCTGCAGGCCCTCCAGGCCAGAGAGGTCCATGGGCTGGGCGAGCGGCTGCTCTTGCCCCCAGCCGTAGGCAAAACGGCCGCGCACGCCCATGTCGGCCATGGCGCGCAGTTCGGCGTCGGCGTGCTCGGGCGAGCGCGTGTTGTGGGCCCAGTTGTGGACCGTGGTGATGCCGGAGAGCAGACCCTCCGCCAGCCCGAGGCGCACGGAGCGGTAGCTGTCTTCGGGGGTGAAGAGCGGCCCGGCCCCCAGGGTGACGGGAAAGTAGCCGTGCACAGGGTCGTCGCCGCGCACCAGGGCGCGCAGGGCGCTGTTCCACAGGTGCCAGTGGGTGTCCACGAAGCCGGGCAGCACGATCATGTCCCGCGCGTCCAGTTCGGGCACACCCTGGGCGGGCAGTTGGGGGCCGACCGCCACGATGGCGCCGTCACGCACATGCACGTCGGCGCACGGCCAATCGCCCAGAGCGGGGTCCATGGTGAGCACGTGGCCGCCACGGATGACGAGCTCCTGGTCGAGGCCGGAACGGTCGGGCGAAGGTTTCGAAGGCACGAAGAATCTCCTGCACCACGCGCGGGTGCATCAGTCGCTGAAGGAAAAAGGGGGGAGGGGGCGGCGGGCGCTACTCGGCCTTGGCGCCCGAGATGCGTATCAGCTGCGCCTTCTGGCGCATGTCCGCCTCGATGAAGCGGGCGAACCCAGCGGGGGTCGAGAACACCGGTTCGAAGCCGCGCGAGAGCAGCGCGCTTTCGCGGAATGCAGGGTCGTTGCCGATGGCCGCCACATCGTGGTGGATCTTCTGCACGACGTTGGCAGAGGTGCCTCCGGTGGCGAACAGGCCGAACCAGGACTCTCCCGGATCGATGTCGGCCAGCCCCGCTTCGCGCAGGGTGGGCACGTCGGGCATCTTGGCCAGCCGGGTTGGCCGGCCGACAGCCAGGGCCTTGAGCTTGCCGGCGCGCAGCAGTGCCAGGGCCCCCGATACGCCGGCCAGCGTGAGCTGGGTTTCGCCCGCGTGCACGGCAGACACCGCCGGCGATATGCCCCGGTAGGGCACATGCACGAGGTTGCCGCCATGTTTGGCGCGCAGCGATTCGAACAGCAGGTGTGGCAGGCTGCCAGAGCCATAGGAGGCATAGCTCAGCGCATGGCTGCGCGACTTGAGCAATGCCATCAGCTCGGCCATGGTGTTCGCCGGGACCGAGGGATGGGCGATGACCATTTGCGGCAGGCTCACGAGCTGGCTGATGGGCGCCAGCTCGCGCACGGGGTCATAGGGCAGCTTGTCGAACAGAAAGGGGTTGCTGGTGATGGTGGCTTCGCTGGTCAAGAGCAGTGCCAGGCCGTCGGGCGCGGCCTTGGCGACCGCCGTCGCACCGATCAGCGTGGAGGCGCCGGGCTTGTTGTCCACCACCACCGGCTGGCCCCACTGCCGGTGCAGGCGCTCGGCCAGCATGCGGGCCACCAGGTCCACACCCCCGCCCGGCGCATAGGGCACCACGATCTTGACGGTGCGCGGTGGCCATGCCGGGCTCTGGGCCCACACCACGGGGCTGGCCATGCCCAGCCCCAGTGCGCTCAGCAAGCGTCGGCGGGCGGGGTTCTTCAGCGCGGGGCTCGTCGTCTTCACTTGATGCTCTCGAAATGGCGGTAGGAGGGGTCGCTGCGGCCGGTGTGGCCGATGACCTGGTAGCGCGACTTGACCAGATCGGCGGGCACATCCAGCACGCGGCGGTAGTCGCTCACCGTGTGGCGCCCATCGAGCGCCCATTTGCCGTTGCGGCGCGACCAGGTGTCGAGGTAGCGCGAGTGCATCCAGCGCTCTTCATAGAGATTGGGGTTGCCCTCCTTGGGGACCAGCAGGGTGGCGGTGCCGGTGCATTCGCTCACCGCACGGTCGCCGTTGACCTCGATCAGGATGTTGGAGATGCGGTGGTTGTTGCCCGCCATCTCGTCATGGGCCTTGATCAGCCAGTCCACATAGGCCTCCCAGTGGGGAAAGTCGCGCGTGCCGAAGCGCATCTTCGCGCCCGGGTGGGCCAGCGACATCAGCATCTCGCGGTCACCCCGGTCCAGGGCGCGCGGGTACTTGTAGATCAGCTCGGTGATGGCCTGCTTGGCCAGCAGTTTGTCGATCTCGGCGGCGGCGGCGCTCTGGGCCTGGGCCTGCAGCGGCATTGCCAGGCTCAGGGCCAATGCGGTGGCCAGGGATGCCAGCAGCATGCGGCGTGGAGGTGGGGGCGGTCTGTCCATGGGCGGTCTCTCCGTAGGGGGTTGTCGTGCAAGCCTGGGCCAGGTGGATGGCACCCGGCATGGACCGTATTTCAATGCGTTCGCCGCCATCTTTCCAACGATTAAATTCAATGAATTCATGAGCTTTTGAAATGGGTCGGCGGGGCTCGTGCTTGTGTGGTGGCCATCGTTGGAGGCGGGAGCGCTGGATGCCGTAGCCAGCATGGGCGTGAATTCCATGTGCAGGCCACTGGATCTGGACGGGCGGGCCGGATGCCTTGGGCGCTGGCGCACTGGGCGCAGGCATGGGCGGCGCAATGTCGTTTATTTCCCCTCCAAGAGCCCGGCAGTCGTGCCAGGACACCTTTGGCTGGCATAGAATCGCTGTCTCAGGCTAAAACGCGGGTGCTGTCGCAAGCGGTTTCGCGCAAAACCTGGGGCGAAGAGTGGTGCTGGAATTTTTTTGATGTGTGCTTCGGCGGATCGTAAAAATTCAGTGCTATAATTCGAGGCTCTCCGGAGGGGTGCCCGAGTGGCTAAAGGGGGCAGACTGTAAATCTGTTGGCTTACGCCTACACTGGTTCGAATCCAGTCCCCTCCACCAGTGAAAGAAAATGAAAGCAGGTTGCGGCAGGCCCGTGCAGGGTTGGGGTCGCAGGGCCAGTTGAGTTGGCAGTGCGGGAGTAGTTCAATGGTAGAACCCTAGCCTTCCAAGCTAATGACGCGGGTTCGATTCCCGTCTCCCGCTCCATTGTTCGGTTTGCTGGTAGGTTGAGAGAGAAGTTTTTTTGGGGCTGCGAAAGCGGTTTCAATTGCCCATGTGGCTCAGTGGTAGAGCACTCCCTTGGTAAGGGAGAGGTCGCGGGTCCGATTCCCGCCATGGGCACCACCTTCAGGCGCACCCGAAATCCGTTCGGGTGCGCCGAAATTTCGTTGTGTAGTTGGTAGATTTTTTTCGGAGTCGGAAAAATGGCAAAAGGTAAGTTCGAACGGACCAAGCCCCACGTCAACGTGGGTACGATCGGCCACGTGGACCACGGCAAGACGACGCTGACGGCGGC